>JBEIQP010000054.1:0-18789 GCA_040376455.1 Planctomycetaceae bacterium
GCCGCCGCCACCGCCCGCGGCTCCCTGCGGCATCGCCTTGCCGCCGCCCGGCGATCCACCGGCCACGGCGCCGGTCGCCCCGCTGCCTGCGGCGCCGCCGGAGCCCGCCGCGGATGAACCGGGTGTCGCGGCCGAATCGCCGGCGGATGCAGACCCGCCGGCAGCGCCCGTGGCCCCGGCGTCGCTGGAGCCCGTGTAAAACTTGGAGGGGCCGGCATACCGGTTGCCCAGCCCGCCGGCCGATCCACCGGGAACGGGACCACCGCTGCCCGACCCAGGCAGACCGGCATCGTCGCCGACGCCCTCGCCACCGGTGCCGCTGCCCACGCCGTTGCCGGTGCGGCCCCCGGTGCCGGTGCCGGACGAGTTTCCGCCGCTGCTGCCCAGGATCACGTCGCCACCACCGGTGCCATCACCAGTGCCGCCGTCGGCGAGGCCGCGTGCCGCCTTCGATTCCGCAGCATCACCGGCGGTGAATCCGCGGCCGGGGCCGCCCTGCTGACCGGTCGCAGCCTGCTGCTCCGTCCAGTCAAAACGCGACTGGTCTCCGAGCACGCTCGGGCCGCCTTCGGCCACGACGCCTCCGCGGGTGGTCGAGGCCCGATACTGCTGCGCGGGCCGCGCCGGCCGGGCCTTGCGGACTTCGCCCAGCCATGCCATCCGCCGCCGCGACTCCTCCACGGCACGCGACTCGGCCTCCGCCAACGCCGGATCGCGCGGCGGAAAGTTGAGCGTCCAATCCTCGTCGATGAACTGATAGCCGAACTCGCTGCCCCACGACTGGATCGACTCGCGGGCCGCGTAATACGCCATGACCCCCGACGGCCGCACGAGCAGCAAGGGGTAGGGCTGCGCGGCCGGATCGCCCGACTCGGCCGGGCCGCGGGCGAGGTGCTCGCGGGCGGCCCGCAGGGCGCTGGCGAGGGGATTGCCGGGCCCCGGCGGCCCCTCGAAATCGGACGGGCCGAGCCGGATGCCCTCGGGCTGGAGGAAGACGCCGTCGATGCAGCACTCGATGTAGAGCGGCCGACGATGCGTGCCATTGGCGCCCTCGTAGGGAACGACCGCATAGGCCGCGGGCCGCGACGCCTGATCCTTGCGGGCCTTGTCGAGCGACTCCCGCGCGCTGGTCAGACGGCGCTCGAGTTCGCGCAGCGACTCCTCGTCGGCCGGGTCGGGCCGCGCGTCGTCGGCGAGCGCGACGGCGGTCCGCTCGAGTTGCTCGAGCTCATCAGCCAACGTCCGCGCATCGTCCTCGATCCCGGCCAACTGCATCCGCGCCCGAGAGAGGTCGGCCTGCGTCCGATCGCGGACGTCCTGCAGCTGCCTGAGCCTCCAGGCCAGCTGCTCCTGCGCGAGGAGCAGTTCCTCCTCCTGTTGCCGTTGCGACGCCTCCGCGGCGGCCCGCTCCGACTCCTTGGCCGAGCGGCTGAAGAGCACGAGGAGGACGAGCAGCGCCCCCATCGTGCAGAGCAGCACGGCAAGGAACGGAAACAGCGATACCGTGGGCCCCGACTCGGGCCGAACGCGACTCATGCAGCCTTCCCGGTGCGGCGGGCCGCGTGCAGATCGACGTGCCGCGCATCGGCCGGCGTTCCCGTGCGGGCGGCGAGCAACTGCACGGCCGCGGCCAGCGTTGCGAGCGTCTCCTCGAAGCGTCCGGTCGAGGCGAGCGTCGCCAGGTTGGCGTCGAGCGTCCGCTCGAGCGCGGCGATGTCGCGCGTCGCGTCCACCACCGTGCCCAGCAGGTTCGTCTGCTCGCAGAGCGACTCCTGGTGGCGCTCGAGGCCGCGCACCGCGCCGGCCAGCGACTCGGCGGCCTCCGTCCAGCGCTGCTCGCGGCGTGCCGCCTGATCGTCGTGCACGCGGGCGAGCGACTCTCCCCAGCGGGCGAGGCTCGAGTCGAGCGAATCGGTCAGCGAGGTTCGCAGCGTGTCACCCGCCTCGTCGAGCACCTGCCGGATGCCAGCCAGGGCCGTGCGCTCGAGCGACCGCCAGGCGTGTTCCTGCGACTCGAGCAGTTTGGCGGAGCCGCGGGCGACGACGTCGCCGAGCCGGGCCACCGCCAGCACCGTGCCGTCGCCACCGGCGAGCGACTGGAATCGGCCCGCGAGCTGGTCCCACACCCGCACGTCAACCTCGGCGAGGAGCCCCTGCTCGTAGCGGTCGATGACGAACTGGAGGAACATCAGCACCATGGAGAGGGCGAGGGCGGTCGCGGTGGTGTCGAACGCGGTGCCGAGCCCCGCGACGACCCCGGAGATGTTTTCCAACTGGGTGGGCGAAAGGCTGGCGATCGCCACCGTGATGCCGATGACCGTTCCCAGGAAGCCCATGATCGGGATCGCCCAGATCACGAACCGCACGAGCCCGTAGCCGTGGGCCGCCCGGGCCGCGTCGAGGTCGGAGAGATACTTGAGGTGGTCCTCGAGGCCGTCGGCGGAGCCGGTTCGCACGACCAGATCGAGCGCGTCGCGAACCCGCCGGGGCATGTAGCCCGTCGCGTCGGCGGAAACCGTCGCAGCGAGCTCGACCGCCTCGGCCGGCTCCTGGCCTCCCTCGGGAATCGCGGGCAGGGCCGTTTCACCGACGTTCCGCCGCTGGCGGACGAGATCGGCCGCCTTCAAGCCGAGCGCCGCCAGGCCGACGCAGAACATCGCCACCTCGACGTACTCGACCCAGTGGCCGGCGAGATAGCGAACCACGTTCGGCTCGGCGATCACGCCCCCATGAATGAGCGCGAAGAAGCAGAAGGCCAGGGCGCCGCCCCAGAGAAGGGGAGAGCGGATCAGGATCGAGGACAGGGCATTGACCTTCGACACGGGTTGGCACCTCCCGAAACGGACGGCATCGACTCACGACCGGACGTGTGACCACGCCCGCCTGCCCTCTCCATCGGTAGGCCTTACCCAGCCGATTGAATCCAAAGAATCCTCATGATGGAACACCAGCCAATTCGCCTCCGCCCCGGCAAGCCGGGCAGTCTGGGCAGACCGTTCGCCGCCGGTTCGGGAGCGGGTTTAGGCCTTGCGGGGCCTTCTCGTCCTCCCTAGTTTTCCGCCCTCGGCCGTCCGGTTCACGGGAATCGCTTCATGCCTTTCGCTCGCCACCGATCATCCCGCGGCTTCCGGTTGTCCCCCTGGGCTGTGGCGACCGTCGCGGCGGCCGCGCTGGGCGTCTGGCTCGGGGGCCGCGAGTCGGCCGCACAGCGTCCGGCGCACGCGCCGCTCGACGCCGGCCCCGGTGGCCTGTGGATTTCGGCCAGCCCGCTCGACGACGGCCGCCAACTCCTGATCGTCATCGATCCGCATCTGAAAAACGCGGCTGTCTACAACGTGGACGCCGCCGGCACCCTCGCCCTCAAGAGCACCCGAGACATCACCTGGGACCTGATGGTGGGCGACTTCAATGCCCAGGCCCCCAGGCCGGCCGATCTCCGCAAGATGCTCGAGGCCGGGCAGGGCGCGGCGGGGGCGGCACCGCGGCGGTAGCCCGCCCAGCCGGGGATTCCGCGCGGGGCCGGTTGTGCCGGTCGGGCCGCCTGAACGATCCGTGGCGGTTGGCCGTAGAATGGGAGCGTCCCTCCCGACGAAGAAGATGGTCTGGGTGGAGACATTCACCACACGGACGCGTGCCATGGCCGGTCGATTTCTCTCGCTCGAAGAAGCAGCCCGTCAACTCGGCGTGACGGTCGATGACGTCAATCGTCTCGTCGATCGCAAAAAGCTCTTTCCCATGCGGGACGGCGCCACGGTCAAGTTCAAGGCCGACGACATCGAACGCGTCGCCCGCGATCTGGGCGAGGAGCACTCGCAGTCCGACGATCTCTCGCTCGACCTCGAACTGCCCACGTCGCCCGTGACGGGGGGATCGGGGAGCCTCGACCTCGACGACCTGGCGATCGGCGAGCCGATCGAAGGGATGGAATCGATCTTCTCGGCGGAGGCATCCGGCACGCCGTCGGTCGAGCAGACCAACGTGCGCGGAGGATCGACCGGAGACGTGTCGGGGCTTTCGATGCCGTCGCAGGGATCGGCCGCCGGGGGATCGGAAGCCGACGTGGTCTTCGGTGATCGCACCGACGGCGGCGGGCTCGACAGCGACGATCTCGCGCTGGAATCGATCATCGGCGCCTCCTCCCCGTCGCTGGCCCGGCAAGCGCCCCCGAGCGCGGCCGGCTCCGAGACGGGCAGCACGCTGGCCATCGACATGTCCGACATCGGCAAGGGGGGCATGGTGGCCGGCTCCGCCACGGGCGTCGCCGGGTCTGCCCTGTCGGGCGCGCTCGACAGCGGACTCTCGCTCGAGGACGGCGACGTCCAACTCCAGGGGCTCGGCGACGAGTTTCAACTCGGCGGCGACGGCGGCGACGAGGAGAGCGCGTCGGTCGTCATCGCCACGGAGGAATCGGGCGATTCGAGTTTCTTCGGCGCCGCGCTCGAGGGGGAGGGGTCGAGCCTCTCGGAAGAGAGCCTGACGTCGGCCGACAGCGCGTCGGTCATCATGGGTGGCGAACCGGGCGAATACACGTTCGACACGCCCTTCAGCGCGCTCCAGATCGCGGGGCTCGTCTGCTGTTCGCTGCTGCTGCTGCTCGGCGGCTTCGTGCTCTTCGACCTCGTGCGAACCGTCGGCTCGTCGGAGGGCCCGATGCTGGCCAACCCGATCCTCAACGCGATGGCGGAAACGTTCGGCTGGCGACGGTAGCCGTCCGTGAACTGAGTCTGCCGCCGCTCGGGCACGAAAAACACCGGGCTCCGCGTTGGCACCAGGCGGCTACAATGCAGGCGGCGTTTTCGCCGGTCTCCCGCCCTGGAATCTTGTAGTGCCTTTCCGCGCTCCATCCCCCGCCCGCCGTCCCGCAGCCCCGGCCCTCGTGGCGGGCATGCTCCTGTTCGTCGCGGGCTGCGGGCCCGAGACGGGGATCCGGCCCGGAGACATCCGCTCCTACTCCGTCCCCAAGGCGGTCGTTCCGGCGGTCGCCGCGCGGGCGCCCGCCGCCGCCGCCGCCGCGGCTCCCGGCCGCCTGCGGTACGAGGTGCCGGAGGGCTGGTCCGACCGCGGGGCGACGGGCATGAGGCTGGCGTCGCTCGCCATCGGCGACCCCGCGGCCGGGCACGAGGTGACGGTCATCCCCGCCGCGGGCACGCTGCGCGGCAACGTCGAACGCTGGCAAAAGCAGCTCATGGAAGCGGCCGCTGACGACGTGATCGGGGAGGCGGTGGAGCGGACGTTGACCGAGGCGGAAACGATCGACATCGATGGCACGACGGCGACCGTGGTGCTGCTCCACGACGGCGCCGGCGAGGATGGCTCCGGGCGTCAGGCGATCCTCGGCGCGATGATCCCCGTCGATGACTCGGCCGCCCTGTTCGTCAAATTCAAGGGCGATGCGGAGGTGGCGCGCCGCGAGCGGGAAAAGTTCCTCCGCTTCGTCTCGTCGCTCCGCTGGAAGTGACCCGCCGGACCGGCTCTCACCGCAGAGGAATCGAACGATGGCGACGGGCAGTTTTCCGCTCACGCGACCGCTGGACCGCGACTCCGCCACGGATGCGGCACCGGCTGCGGCGCTCGGCTGGCATCTGCTGCGCGGCATGGGATCGCTGAAGATCACGGTCGTCATGTTCCTGGCGGCGATCTTCCTGCTCCTCGTGGGCACCCTCGCGCAGGACGAGAAGAACCTGCCCGAGGTGAAGGCGGAGTATTTCAACAGTTGGGTGGCCCGGGTCCCGTTCTCCGATTTTTTCCCGGTGACGGTTTTCGGCCCCACGAAACTCCGCGGTTGGTTTCCCTTCCCGGGCGGGGCCACGATCGGGCTGGTGCTGCTGGCCAACCTGATCGCGGCCAAGATCACGCGGTTTCACGTGGCGGCCGGCGGCCGGCGGCTGCTCTGGGGCACGCTCATCGCGGCGCTCGGCGGCCTGCTCACGCTGGCGGTCATCCTCACCGGCCATCGCACCGACGGCCTCCAGGGCCGCCCGCCGATCGACTACGAGACGGTCTGGCGGATCGTCCAGGCCGGCGCCGTGCTGCTGGCGGCGGGGCTGGCAGCCGCGGCCGCGACCGGGAGCCGGCGTCGGCTCGTGCGGCTGGTGCTCTGGGTGGCGGCGGCCGGGGTGGCCGCGCTCGCGGGGCTGACGATCTGGGGCGGCCCCGAGTGGCGGATGAACGACCCGGGCCTGCGGATCATGTGGCAGCTGATCCAGTCGAGTGTGGCGGCGGTCGTCCTGCTCGTCGGGCTGGTGATGGTCTTCGGCTCCCGCGGCGGCAACGTCCTGATCCACATCGCCGTGGGGCTCTTGATGCTCGGTCAGTTCGCCTTTGGCGACCGGCAGATCGAGGAACGGATGAGCCTGGTGGAGGGACAAAGCAGCAACGTCGCCTTCCGCACCGACGAGACGGAACTCGCCGTGATCGACACGAGCGGCGGCTCCGACGACCGCGTGACGACGATCGCCGCCCGCCTGCTGAAGGCGCGGGCCGGAGGCGAGCCGATCGTGGTCGATGGGCTGCCCTTCGCGATTCGCGTCAAGGAATACCTCCCGAATTCGACGGTGATCCGCGTCGGGCCGGTGGCGCCGAATCCGGCGACGGCCGGCCTGGGCCGGTCGTGGCTCGCCTCCGTCCGCCCGCCGGAAGGGGGCGCGTCGGAGAAGTCGAACCTCGCCTCGGCCTACGTGGAGCTGGTGGAGCGCGACGGGGGCCGCGATCTCGGCACCTACCTGGTCACCCAGTTCCTCAACGATCAGGGGCAGATCTTCGTCGGGGCCGGCGCCGACGAGTGCGACTCGGTCGAGGCGGCCGGGAAGACCTGGCGGCTGCAGCTCCGCTACCGCCGCGAATACAAGCCCTACAGCGTGACGCTCAACGACGTCCGGCGCATCGACTACTCCGCCAGCGACACGCCGCGGGATTATTCCTCCTACGTCACGTTCCGCGACACGCAGACCAACGCCGAGCAGCAGGGACGCATCTGGATGAACAACCCCGTGCGCTACCGCGGCGAGACCTTCTATCAGAGCCAGTATTCGAAGGTCGATCTGGGCGACGGCAAGGAAGGGGAGATGACCGGCCTGCAGGTGGTCGAGAATGCCGGCTGGCTGATTCCCTACGTGGCCTGCGTGCTCGCCTTCTGGGGCATGCTCGTCCATTTCGGCGGCACCTTCCTCCGGTTCGCCGATCGGCACGAGCGCGGCGGCCAGGAGGGCCCCGACCGGGAGACGAACCGGATCCCGGCGGCCCGCCGCCACGAGACCCGCGTCGCGGCCGCGACGACGACGACAGCCGCCGGGTGGAGCCGCTGGGCGATCCCGGCCGCGGCCCTCGGCCTGGTGGCGGCCGTCGCCATTCCCGCCTCGCGGCCCCGCCCGGCGCGGCCCGGCGCGGCCGCCTGGCACACCGCCGCGTCCCTGCCGGTGATGCACGAGGGGCGGATCAAGCCGCTCGACAGCGTGGGCCGCAACACGCTCCAACTGCTCGGCAATCGAACGAGCGTGACGATGCCGGAACCGGCCGCGGGCGAGGGCAAGGATCCCACCGGCAAGGTTTCGGCCACGCAGTGGCTGCTGGGACTGATGGCGGGCAGCGAATGGGTGGATCGGGCCCCGGTCTTCCGGATCGACGCCCTGGAGGTGCTCGACCTGTTCGACCTGAAGCGACGTCAGGGGCATCGCTACAGTGCGGCGGAATTGGCGGCCGGACGGCCGGCCCTCCGCAAGCAGATCGACGCCCTGCGCGACATCCCGCCGGAGCGGCGGTCGTTCGTGCAGAAGAAATACATCGAGATCAGCCAGAAGCTCCGGGCCTACGACCTCATCCGCTTCGCGTACGAGACTCCGGAGATGCCGCGCATCGAGGGGGAGGGCGACGCGGCCCGGCGGGATTTCGTCGAGCGCTTCCAACGCATGATGCAGGGCGCGCGGATGCTGGAGGCGGACCATCCTCCCGCCGTGATCCCACCCCTCGCGCCGTCCGGCGACACGCCGGCTGCCGACGTCACGCCCGCGCCCCAGTGGCAGGCGCTCTATCCGGCCGTGGTCTCCGCCATGGTGGGCCGGATGCTGGAAGGCCGCCCCGGCCAGCCCGCGTACCGGCTCAATCCCGCGATCCTCCCGTTCACCGAGGTGCTGTCGGCGGTCGATGGCCAACCGGCCGCGCTCAACCGGGCGATCGACGAGTACCAGCGCGCGATCGGCGATCTTCCGGAGGTCCGCGGCGCGACGGGGAAAGCGGTCTACGAGGCCTGGCTCAACGGCTTCAATCCGACCGAACTGGCCAAGTGGCTCTACGTGCTGGCCACGGTGCTCTGCTTCGCGAGCTTCCTCGTCTGGCACGGCCCGCTCAACCGATTCGTGACCTGGATGCTGGTCGGCGTGTTCATCCTCCACACCTTCGCGCTGGCCGCCAGGATCTACCTGACGGGGAGGCCTCCGGTCGTGAACCTCTATTCGTCGGCCGTGTTCATCGGCTGGGCCTGCGTGCTCGCCGGGCTGGCCCTGGAGCCGCTCTACCGCATGGGCATCGGCAATCTCGTGGCGGCGCTCAGCGGGGCGCTGACGCTGATGGTGGCGTATGGCCTCGACTCCGGCGACACGATGCACGTGTTGCAGGCCGTGCTCGACACGCAGTTCTGGCTGTCCACGCACGTGGTCACCGTCACGCTCGGCTACGGGGCGACGTTTCTGGCGGGACTGCTCGGAACCTGCGCGATCGTGCAGCGGATCTGGTCGCGGTTCGCGCGGCGCGGGGCCGCGGCCCGGCAGGACGCGCTGGTGCAGGAGCGGCTCTACCGGATGACCTACGGCGTCGTCTGCTTCGCGCTCTTCTTCAGTTTCATCGGCACGGTGCTCGGCGGGCTCTGGGCGGACGACAGCTGGGGCCGCTTCTGGGGCTGGGATCCGAAGGAAAACGGCGCGCTCATGATCGTGCTCTGGAACGCCGCGGTCCTGCACGCGCGGTGGGACCGCTGGATCGGGCAACGCGGATTCGCGCTCTTCGCGATCGGGGGCAACATCATCACCGCCTGGAGCTGGTTCGGCACCAATCAGCTCGGCATCGGCCTGCACAGCTACGGGTTCACCAGCGGCGTGCTCATGCTGCTGGCCGGCTATGTGGCCAGCCAGTTGATCCTCATCGCCGCCGGCTGGCTCCTCACCCGGCCGCCGGCCGCGGCCGCCTGATGCACGCGGCCGCCGCCACGAGGCCGGGTCCCGGCCCGAGCCTTTCCACGAAGCCGCTCACGCAAAGACTTTCTCGAGCGCGGCCCGCATCGCGCCGGCATCCACATCGATGCCGGTCCAGTACTTGACTCCGAGCACCCCCTGACCGACGAGCATGCCGAGGCCGTCGAACGTCGTGCAGCCGGCGGCCTGCGCCTCGGCCAGGAGCCGCGTTCGCGGTGGATTCGGAATCACGTCGGCCACGACCAGGCCGGGCCGCAGCGTTTCGAGCGCGACCGGCACGCGGGCCGTCGCGTCGCCCAGGCCGATGCTCGTGCAGTTGACGACGACGTCGATGTCGGACGGAATAGCCACGTCGCCGATCCAGGGCTGGATGGTCAGCTCGACGGGGGCGGCGGCCCGGACGAGGGCCGCGAGGCCCTCCGCCCGCGCGGCCGAGCGGTTCACGATCGAGAGCCGGCTCGCGCCCGCCAGCACCAGCTCGACGGCGATCGCGCGGGCGGCGCCGCCCGCGCCCAGGAGCATCACCCGGGATCCCCGCGGATCGCGGACCGGAATGAGCGACGAGAGAAACCCCTTGCCGTCGGTGTTTTCGCCGATGAGCTGCTCGCCCCGGCGGACGACGCAGTTGACCGCGTTGATGAGACGGGCGCTCTCGCCCAGGCCGTCGAGGTGCTCGATCACCGCCACCTTGTGGGGCATCGAGAGATTAAACCCCCGCCAGCCCATCGCCCGGGCGCCCCCCACGGCCGCCGCGAGGCCCGCGGGCGCCACCTCGGCGTTGATGTACCGCCAGGGCAGGCCGTGATGGCGGTAGGCGGCCTCGATCATCGCCACGGTCGGGTTGTCGTCGCAGGGGATGGAGAACGAACCAGTGAGTTCGGACTTGAATCCGGATGCCATGCGGTCGTGATCCTTGTGGAGGGAGGGCGGGACGTGGGACGGGAAACGATTCAGGTGAGAATCTTCGTGAGCACGTTGCCGTGCACGTCCGTGAGCCGCATGTCGCGGCCGCCGTGACGAAACGTCAGATTCTCGTGGTCGATACCGAGGCAGTGGAGCACGGTGGCCCAGAGGTCGTAGAGCGAGGCGACGTCGGCGACCGCACGATAGCCGAATTCGTCGGTCGCTCCCAGCACCGTGCCGCCCTTCACCCCGCCGCCCGAGAGCCAGATGCTGTAGCCGAACGGGTTGTGGTCGCGGCCTTCGGAACCCTGCGAAAACGGCGTGCGGCCGAACTCGCCCGCCCAGACGACGAGCGTGTCGTCGAGCAGGCCGCGTTGCTCGAGGTCGGTGAGCAGCGCTGCGATCGGCCGATCGACCTGGCGGGCCATTTTCTCGTGCCCTTCCTTGAGCTTGTCGTGGTTGTCCCAGGGATTGGCTCCGTTGCCGCCGCCGATGTTGTACGCGAGGCAGGAGAGCTCGATGAACCGCACGCCTCGCTCGGCGAGCCGCCGCGCGAGCAGGCACTGCCGGGCGTAGGCCGCCTGCTGCTTGTCGGCGGCATCGAGGCCGTACATCCGCTGCGTCGCTTCGGTCTCGCCGGAGAGATCGGTGAGCGCGGGCACCGCTGCCTGCATCCGAAACGCCGTCTCGCGAGTGCGGATCGCGGCTTCGACCGCGTCCAGCGCCGCCGTGCGGTCGCCAAAGCGGCGATTCATGGCGGCCAGCCAGTCGAGCCGGGCCCGCTGGCCGGTGGCCTCTTCCCAGGGCCGGATGTCGCGGAGCGGCGGATCGGCGTCGCACCGCACGATCGAGGCCTGCGTATCGCTCGGCAGGAAGCCGTTGCCGAAGCAGGCCACGCCGCCGAGGGGCGGAGCGGCATCGCCGCTTTGGAGCACCACGTAGCCGGGGAGCTCGTCGCACTCCCGACCCAGCCCGTAGGTCGCCCAGGCGCCAGCGCTCGGGTAGCCCAGGAACGGGAACCCCGTGTGGATGAAGAGGTTTCCCTGGGCGTGCTCGCTGAACTTCGTCGTCATCGAGCGCACGACCGCCAGCTTGTCGGCGTGCCTCGCGATTTCGGGAAAGAGCTCGCTGATCTCGATGCCGCTCGCACCCCGCGGCCGAAACTCCCATTGGGCCGGCATGATCGTGCCGTTGTTGTTGAACTGCGTGCGTTCGATCGGCATCGGCATCGGCTGGCCGGCGCGGGCGGCGAGCGCCGGCTTCGGGTCGAACGAATCGACATGCGACACGCCGCCGCTCATGAAGAGAAAGATCACCCGCTTGGCCCGCGGCTCGCGGGCTGGCGGTGTCGTTGCCGGCGCCTCTCGGGCGAGCATCCCGGCGAGCGCCGCCAGGCCGAAGCCGGCCGACGACTGGCCGAGCATGGCCCGCCGGGACAGCGTCTCCCGGACGCGATCGGCGCGACGTGGCGCGTTACTCGACATGGATAAACTCCTCGAGGTTGACGAGGGCATGAAAGACGTCGGCCCAGAGTCGCTCGCTGCGGGGGAGCGCCTCGGGGGGCACGCCGGCGGCGGCGGCCCGGGCCTCGAGCCACGCCGTCGTGGCGGCCGTCTCGTCGTCGGTCGGGTCGCGGCCGAGCGTCTCCACGAAGAGCCGGCGGATCCGCTCGCGGGTCGGCACTTCCGGCCACTCGGTGACGAGCCGGGCGGCCCGCGCCAGGGCCAGCGAGCGGACGAACCCGCCGTTCATGAGCACGAGCGCCTGTGCCGGCACGTGCGACATGTCGCGACGACCCTGCGTCGACTGGGTGCTCGGCGGGTCGAAGGTAGCGAGGAACGGATCGATCGCGTTGCGGTGGACGTGGACGTAGACGCTCCGACGGTTCGTGTCGCCGGCGACCGACGGCCCGCCGATCTGGCGGTCGAGCCCGCCGGACACCGCCAAGAGCGCGTCGCGGATCGCCTCGCCCTCGAGGCGGCGGAGCCGCACGTGCGAAAAAAGCGCATTGACCGGGTCGATCTTCGCTGCCGACTCGGTCGGCGGCGAGGCGAGCCGGAAGGCCCGCGACGTGACGAGAAAACGGACGAGCGACTTGAGTGACCATGGCCGCATCGCGGAGGTCGCCACGGCATCGTTCGCCGCGGCCGGGCCTTCCGGTCCGCGGAACCGCGTTGCGAGGAAGTCGAGCAGTTCCGGATGCGACGGCGGATCGCCCATCTCGCCAAAGGTGTCGACGCTCGCGACGATGCCGCGGCCGAAGAGATGGTGCCAGACGCGATTGACGAAGACCCGGGGCGTGAGTGGGTTGGAGTCGGCGGCCAGCGCCGCGGCCAGCTGGAGGCGTCCGCTCGTCGAGGGCGGGAAGGGCGTCGGATCGAGCGCTTCGAGGAACCGCCGGGGCACGACCGCTCCCGGCTGCCGAGGGTTGCCACGAATGAAGAGCGGCTGGTCGAACACGGGGCCCTCGACGACGCCGGCGGCCCGCGTCGGCGGCGGCACCTTGGCGTCGAGTTCGCGAGAGCGGGCCACCAGCGGGGCCGCGGCGGCCAGATCGGCCAGCCGCGTCGGCAGCGCGTCGGCGACGAGAGCCGCATCGATGATCGCCGCATCGTGGACGGTCGCCCGCCCGGCCCGCCACGCTTCGATGGCGGCCGTGAGCTGGTCGGGCTCGATCGTTGCCGTCGTCGTCGGCCCGCTCGGTGTGTTTCCCGACGGATCGACGGCGACGACGCTGAACCACGAGTGCCGCGCGTCGGTCGGATCGACCGGCAGGTCGCCGGCGGTGGCGATCTCGAGGTGGGCGATCTCCCCCTTCCAGTAGGCCGTGGGGATCTGAACCCACCTCGGCACGCCGTCTTCGAGCGGTGTGTGCGGATAGATGAGTACGACCCGCGGATAGTTGCGGACGACGATCCGCAGCTGCGCCCTCGCTCCGCCGGCCACGAGCACATGAATGGCGTCGGACGTCACCTCGAAGCGGGGCGAGTGGAGCACGCCGCCGTCGCTCGTTACGAGCAGGTTCGAATGGACTCCCGGGGGCAGGAGCCGGCGCACGGCGTGCTCACCCTCCGGCTCGATCCGAAACTCTCCCGGCGGCGAAGCGGCCCCGAGGCCCGATCCGGAACGGCGCCACGCGGACAGGTCAGCAACTCCCCCACGCGGCCCTGCTGCGGACGATGGCGCCGTCGGCCAGACGAGCTTCTGCACCTCCGCCATGCGGCCGGCGATCTGCTGCCCCACGCGCTCGGGGTTCGCGGCGATCGTGGCCAGCCAGGCGGCGGCGAGTTGCTCCCGGAGGCGGCTCTTCAGGTCGGCGAGCGCGGCGCGGGGGGCGTCGCGGTGGCCTTCGGCATCGACCTGGATGACCGCCGGTCGGCAGCTCGCGAACGTGCCGAACAAGGCGTAGTAGTCGGCCTGGGAGATGGCGTCGAACTTGTGGTCGTGGCAGCGGGCGCAGGACACCGTCATCCCGAGGAAGGCCTTGGAGACCACGTCGATCTGGTTGTCGGTGAAGGTGACGAGTTCGTCGAGCGCGTCGGTCGGCGCGTAGCCATGGGGCACCATTCGCAGGTGGCCGATGCCGAGTGCCGACTCGTTGATGCCGGTGGCCGGATCGATCCGTGGGTCGGGCAGCAGGTCGCCGGCGATCTGCTCGCGGATGAAGCGGTCGATCGGCAGATCGTCGTGGATCGCGCGGATGCACCAGTCGCGATACCGCCAGGCATGCGGGATCGCCGGATCCCCCTCGCTGCCGTGCGTCTCGCAGTAGCGGACGCAGTCGAGCCAGTGTCGGCCCCAGCGTTCGGCGAAGGCCGGCGACGCGATGAGCCGGTCCACGAGCCGTTCCCAGGCGTCGGTCCCGGTGTCGGCGAGAAAGGCCGCCCGCTCCTCGGGGGTCGGGGGCAGCCCCGTGAGGACGAAGGTCGCCCGTCGGAGGAGCGTTTCCCGGCTGGCCGGGCCCGCTGGCTCGATGCCCGACGCGGCGAGCTTGGCGGCGATGAACCTATCGACCTCATGATCGCTCGCTGCGAGCCAGGATCCGTTGCCCGCCGGGGCGGGGACCGATGGCCGTGCGATCGGCTGCAGGCTCCACCACTGCCGCCGCCGCGCGAAGATCGCCTCCCACGACGCCTCCTTCGCGACCTCTTGCGCCGAGGGGGCCGCGGTTCTCGGATCGGAGGCGCCGAGTTCGATCCAGCGGCGGAAGGCCGCGACGATTTTGTCCGCTGGCTTCGGACCGCCCTTCGGCATGAGGAGGTCGTCGCGATGCTCGAGCGCCGTGAGTAGCAGGCTGTCATCCGGCTTGCCCGGCACGACGGCGGGGCCCGAGTCGCCTCCCTCGCGGATGCCGCCCGACCAGTCGAGGGCGAGGCCCTGCTCGCGTCGGCCGTGCGTGGCATGGCACTCGTAGCACCGCTCGGCCAAGTAGGGCCGCACGGTGCGCTCGAAGAGATCCGTCGCTTCGTCGCCGCGTGCAGTCGGCAGAGCCAGGACGAGTGCGATCGACGCAGCGACTCCGGCGGCCGCAGACCCGCGTGAGATGGTGCGATCCCAGGCTGTGGTGCGCGAATGGTGCGCACATGAACCGCTCCCTTCTCGACCGCTCGGCTGTGAAAACCCCTGAATGAGAACGCATTCCGAAGGAAGATTCAACGATGGCTCGAGCGGGTGGCGGCGCGTTGATACCGCAAGTATCGATGCCGCACGAGGATTTGTCTGCATGCGCATGAAGATGCGACTGCCGCGTGGCGATGCGACACCGACGTCGGTTGTTCTGCCGGTGGGCGACTTCGACGCCCTCTTCTGTCCCACCTGCGCGAAGCGCGGGCGGAGGGCTCCGTGGCCAGACAGTTGATCCTCATCACCGCCGGCTGGCTCCTCACCCGGCCGCCGGCGGCGGCCGGATGATTCACGGGCCGGCCGGCCGCCACGCGCCGGCGGAGAAGCGGGACACGCGGATCGCGTCGGCCGTGAACGCGACGGCGATCGCCCCCTCGCCGCCGGTCTTGAGCACGGTGGCCCGACCGGACGGCGTCGCCTCGCCGTAGGCCGCGCGGACCTCGCGCCACGCCGATCCCCCCACGCCGCTGACGAGCACGCAGGCCGGCGCCGTCGCCCGGGCGATGTCTGCGGGCAGGCTCGTCCGGCTGCCGTGGTGCGGCGCCACGAGCGCATCGCAGGAATCGGGGTCGCCCGCCACGAAGCGGGCCAGCGACTCTCCTTCCAAGTCGCCCGTGAGCAGCAGCCGGCGGCCGGCCGCTTCGACGGCGAGCACCGCGCTCTGCTCGTTGTCGGCGGCCGGCCCGCCGTCGTCCCGCCGCCCGCCGTCGGCCAGCAGCACCCGCACCCGGCAGAGCGGGTCGATGGCGAACGAATCGCCGGTCCGCACGGTGCGGATGGGGATGCCCCGCTCCCGCACGCGGCCGAGCAGATCCTGCACGGCAGGCGACGGACTCGCGCACAAGCCCGCGGAAGCCACGACCTCGCCCACGGCGAACCTCTCGAGCAATTCGGGAACGGCGTTGAAATGGTCGGTGTCGGCGTGGGAGATCACGAGCGTGTCGATCCGCGACACGCCCTCGCTCCAGAGCACCGCCGCCATGGCGCGCCGCGCAGCCCCCGGTGCGCCGAGCCGGCCGGCGTCGTAGACGAGACAGCGGCCCTGCGGGCTCCGCACCACGATGCCGCAGCCGTGCCCCATCGCCGCCACGATCGCCTGCATGCCTTCCGGCCCCGGCGACGCGAGCCGTGCGACGACCGCGGCGCCCAGCCCCACCGCCATCCACGCGGCCGCGATCGCCCCCCACGTCATTCCCCGCTTGAGTCGCTCCGGGGGGAGGAGCAGCAGCGCCGCGGCGAAGAGGAGGTACCAGCCGACGACCCACCACAGGGCGGGCCCCGCGACCCAGGCATGCCCGCCCGGCACCTTCGCGGCCCACGCCACGCAGCCGGCGATGCAGGCGAGCGTGGCGTCGCAGGCCGCGCCACAGACGCCGGCGACCGTCGCCGACACGGCGGCAAACAGCAGGCAAAGAAAGCCCCACGCCATCGCCAGCGCCACCAGCGGGGAGATCACCACGTTGAGCACGAGGCCCACCGGGCTGAGCACGTGGAACCGGGCGGCCACCATGGGCGCCGTCGCCGCCCACACGGCGGCCCCGGTGACGAACAGCGTCCACGTGCTCCAGCCCACGCCGCGCAGGAGCCGCTCCGGCCGCGTCCGGCTCCGTTCAATGAGCCGCTCGATCGGATCGTCGGGCAGCCGCGAGCGGGGCAGGGCGGCCGACACCCCGATCAGCACGGCCGTGGAGAGAAACGACAGTTGCGCTCCCGCGCTGAAGACCTCGGCCGGCCGCCAGGCGAGCACGACGATGGCCGCGACGGCAAGCGCGTTGATCGCCGGCGACTTGCGACCAGTGGCCGAGGCCAGGCAGGCAAGCCAGACGAGGAGCGTGGCCCGAACCACGGGCGTCTCCGCCCGCACCAGGACCATGTAGAGGCCGGTGCAGACAGCCACTGCCACGAGCGACCACCGGCGCGGCACGAGGAGCGTGCGCAGCACCTTGAAGAGCGCCAGCGACAGCAGCCCGACGTGCAGCCCGGAAATCGAGAGGATGTGGATCGTGCCCGTGACGAGGAAGTCGTCGGCATCCTCCCGGGGCAGCGATTCGCGGCTGCCGAGGAGCAGCGCCGCGGCGAGCGGGGCCCGCGACTCCGAGAGATGCGCGTGCATCACGCCCACGCCCCAGGTGCGCAGACGGTCGAGGAGCGGCCCCGGCGCCCAGGGAGATGCCCGCGACAGGAGGCGGATGCCGGCCGCCGAGGGCACGCGGACGATCGAGAGGCACCGCCGGGAACGGGACCGCAACCGAAAATCGAACTCGCCGGGATTGAGCGCCGGCGCGGGCCGCAGCCCGCGGCCCAGCACGCGAATGCGGCTCCCCACCCGCAGGTCGGGCGGCTCGCCGTCCACGATCACGGCCGTCCGGCCCGCAGCTCGACGCCAGCGGCTGCCGCCGCGAACCGCCTCGACCTCGACCTCACATTCACTCGACGGGCCGATCGCGGCCGCCCGGCGGGGATCCTGCATCGGCACCGGGAGCAGCCGCGGCGATTCGACGACCGTGCCGATGATCGCCACCGGGGCAGGGGAGCCGCTGGCCTCGGGGTCGGGGAACTGCCAGGCGAGATCATCGGCGCTGAAGAGGTCGAACTGCGCCGCCGACCAGGCGGCGCCGGTGCCGATGATCGCCAGGCACATCCAGGCCGCCGCCTGCCCCGCGCGGCCACGGCGCATGCACCAAAGCCATGGGCCCAGCGCCGCCGCCGCCAATCCCCACCAGACGGCCGCCAGGCTGACGCCGACCGCCTCCGTCGCACCGCCAGCGACGGTGGCAGCGGCCCGGGCGACCGCGCACCCGGCGGCCAGACAGACGGCCGCGACGACCAACGGCCGGCTCGGCAGCGGTTCGCCGCGACAGTGCCGCCGCATGTCTCGGACCGCGATCCGCAGCCGCTGCCCCGCCTCCGCCAGCCTCGTGGCGGCCCGGTGCCATCCCACGCGGAGGCGATCGCTCCAGTCACGCAGCCGTTCGGGGAATCGATGCATCGTCGCGGGGCGGGGCGGGAGGGTCGGGCCGAGGCTTCGGGGGGGTCACCGGGAAAGCCGCCGGGGAAGCCGCCGGCGAAGCCCGGACGACCGCGCACACCACGGCCGCTACTCCTATAGACGAGCGCCGAGCCCTCCAGGGGCAAAACGTGCGTCTTCCGGCCTGAGGCTGGCTGTGGAAGAAGTCGCCCCTCACAGGAAGCGACGGTTGCCGACCCAGGAAAACCGCGGCTTTTTCATCGATCCAGCGGGCAGTCCCGGATCACTCGGCCAGACGCACTCGCGCGGCACAGCGGCTTCGGACGCCCGCTCACTGCTTCGCGGGGATCGCCGACGCGTGCCCGCTGACGCACCGCCACGCGCCGTCCTTGAGCACCCAGACGTTGGTAAACCGCGACCGTCGCTCGAAGGGCTTGCCGTCCTTGTCGCGGCCAACCTCCTTGTAGTCGCCGATGTCCACGGCGACCGTGCCGCCGCCATACACCCGCACGTCGATCGAACTGGCCTCGGAGACGGTGAGTTTGTCGCTACTCGTCTTCAGCGCGGCGATCCCCTCCGCCTTGGTGTAGCGGTGGCCCGACGGCTCGACGTAGACGAAGTCGGGGGCCCAGATCCGTTCGAGAATCGAGGGATCGTGCTTCAGATACGCCGTAGACCACTGTGCGGAGAGATCCCTGATGCCCGCCTCGATCGCGGCTTCCTGGGCTGGGGCGACGGTCGGAGCCGTCTGGGCGTGGGCGACGGGGCAGCAGGCCACGGCGATGACCACAAACAGAAAGCCCCGGGCACTGGTCCGCGAATGCACCATGATGGCCGACTCCTCGTCGAAGGGTAGTGGATGGGAATCAGGCATCACTGCCTCTGCCGTGGTTGCGACGATCGCGCAGTCCCCGACAATCACACCGGCCGCAGTGTAGCTTAATCACGGTCTCTTCGCCGTCAGAAACGCCAGTGGCCGGTCTTCCACTGGCCGACGGTTCCATGGATGCCTTGGCCGCGCTTGGCCTCGTCGATCGCGCGGACCGTTTCGACATACGCGCCCATGGTCTTCGGCACCGCCAGCCTGAGTTCATCGAGGATGTCCTTGCGGTA
>JBEIQP010000204.1:0-3183 GCA_040376455.1 Planctomycetaceae bacterium
CTGCGCTTCGACATCCTGTCTTCGCTTGCCGCCAACGCCGGCTCGAGGATACGGGCAACCCCTCCCGGATGCACGATGCGGGTGGCACTATGCGTGGCAGTGAACGCCACCTTGCAGGGTTCCCGGATTATGCCTGTCCTTTTTCAGTTTTTTTTCAGTTTTTCAGTCAGTCACTGGCCGCAGGTGACGAGGCGATCGACGTCGAAGCCGAGGCAGCGGGCCCGCTGGGTCAGTTGCCGGTAGACGTCGGGCGGCAGGCAGCGATCCCGCGCGAGAATCCAGAGAAACTTCCGGTCGGGCGTGCCGACCATCGCCCACTGGTAGTCGTCGTCGAGGGCGATGATCCAGTAGTTGCCCTCGCGGGGCACCGGGGCGAGCGCGGCCAGGCCGTTGAACCGTACCCGCAGCCGCGCGTTGCCCGAGCAGGGCACCGGCTCGGCCCGGCCCTCCACCCGCTGGCAGCCGCCGTGCCGCGTCGAACAGGTGTTGACCACGGTGATCCCGCCGTCGGCCCGCGGCGTGTAGACGGCCTGCGAGTGCACGCACTTCCGCTGGAAAAAGTTGGGCAGCCGGGCCACCTCGTGCCAGGTGCCGGCGTAGCGGGCCAGATCGACGTGGGGCACCGTCGGCAGCGCTTGGGCGGCCGGGGCCCGGCCGGCGGTGAGTCCGAGGAGCGTGGCCAGGCCGGCGATCAGCCAGCGTCCCGGTCGGGAACTGTCCATGGGAAGCGGCATCGTGAGACTCCGATGTCTGGTGCCGCCGGCGATCGCCGGCTTGCCGAAAGTCTACCCGGGCGACGATGATCGTGCGGCACGGCACATCTCCGCCGCGCGCAGCCCGCCATCCCCAGCACAAGGAAATTTTCGCATGGCCAAGTCGTCCCGTTCGTCGTCGCGCTCGGTTCCCGTTCTCGATCAGGTTCGCGAACTGCTCACCGACGCGGAGCGCCGCGTGCTCGAGTCGAGCATCGGCGCGGCGATCGCGAAGGCGAGCCGGGAGCAGGTGCAGGCCGCGATGACGAGGGCCCGCACCCTCCGCGACAAGTGGCGCGACCTGGCGGCGCAGCAGACGCGATCCTCGAAGCGGTCGAGCGGCAGTCGCAACGCCAACGCGCGGAGCCACGAGAAGTCGGCGCTGTTCGACGGCGCGATCAAGCGGTTCGAGGCCCGGCTGGCCGAGCTCGGCTCCGCGATCGGAGCGCTGGCCAAGGGAACGGCCGCCAAGCCGGCGTCGCGGGTGGCCGCGGCCCGCAAGCCGTCGAAGCCGTCGAAGCCGGCGCGGACGGCCGGCAACCGGACGGCGCGGGCGACCCTGCGCGGCGAACTGAAGCAGGCCGCCCGTGCGCTCTCCCGTCCGGCAACCAAGAAGCCCGCCCCGGCCGCGGCCCGCGCTCCGGCCGCCCCCGCGGTCGCCACCACGTCGGCGGTGTCGAAGCCCGCGGCGGTCGCGGTGTCGAAGCCCGCGGTGTCGAAGAAGGTGCGGAAGGCGGCGGCCCGGAAGAAGCTCGCGGCGCCCGCCGCGAACCAGGCGTTTTCGTTCGACGTGGCCAAGCAGCGTTCGGCCCGGGCCGCGGCGACGGCGGCCCGCGTGAAGTTCGACGGGCAGACCACGCGTCGCAGCGGCCACGCCATGGCCCGCGGCAAGCGGTCGCAGGCCCGCCGCGACGGGCGGTCGCGGTAAGCGGGTTTTGACGGGTGGCGGCAGGGATTTAGAATGAAGGGCTCGCGCGCCAGGCATCCGGCCTGACGGGCGTTCCTGCCGTGCCGTGCCCCCTCCTCGCTGGATCCTTCCATGCGGCGGCGTCGCGATTGGCGAATTCCCCCTGGGATGGTCTGCGCCGCGGTCGTGGCGGCGCTCGCCGGAGGATCGTGCGTTTCTCCCGCGGGGGCGGCCGAGGAATCGGCCGTCGCGACGGCGATCGTGCCGTTCGTCGAGCGGCACTGCGTGCAATGCCATGGCCCCGACGACCAGGAGGCCGGCCTCGATCTGAGCGCCTTCGCGGACGAGACCTCGATCCTGAAGGGCCGCGCGTCGTGGCAGCGGGTGCTCGAGCAGGTGCACGCGGGGAGCATGCCGCCGGAGGGCGAACCGCGGCCCGACATCGCCGAGGCGGAACGGTTTGCGAAGGCCGTGCGGGATCTCTTCGACCGGTTCGACCGCACCGCCGCCCCCGATCCGGGCCGGGTGACGATGCGGCGGCTCAGCCGGGTGGAGTACGTCAACACGGTCCGCGACCTGGTCGGCGTCACGATTCCCCTCGGCGACGATTTCCCGGCCGACGAGATCGGCTACGGGTTCGACAACATCGGCGACTTCCTCAGGACCTCGCCGGCGCTCATCGATCGCTACCTCGCCGCGGCCGAGGCGGCCATGCGCGCGGCGATCGTCGTGGGCAAGCCGTTTGCGACCACCTATTTTCGCATCCCCATCGCCAAGCTCCGGCCGGATGAGAAGGCCATTCCGCTCGAGGAGGGCCAGCGCGTGCTCACCGGGCGGGAGCCGTTGTTCACGGTGTTCGTGCCGCGGGCCGGGTGGGGAGGCGACTACGCGATCGCCTTCAGGATGAAGGGCGTCGAGGCGGGGGGCGAGCCGCCCCGGTTCGCGATCCTGTTGGACGACGAGGTGGTCCGGGAGGGGATCGTTCCCGAGAACCCGGTGCCGGTGACGGGACCAGACGGCAAGCCGAAGAAAGACGCGGACTGGTTCGAGTGCACGATGCATCTGCAGGCGGGCCGGGAGCACCGCATCGGCGTGTCGCTTGTGAACCCGGGCGCCGATCCGTCCGACCCGAACACGAAGCGGGCCCTGCTGGTCGGCGAACTCCGCATCCCGAATGCGCCGCCGCGGCCCGAGTCGCACGACGCCCTGCTGGCGGCGCCCGACGGCCTCGAGGGAATTGCCCGGTCGCGGCACGTGCTCGAGCGGTTCGCCTCGCGGGCCTATCGCCGGCCGGCCACGGCCGACGACGTCGAGCGCCTGATGGTGGTCGCCAAGGCCGCGGAGGCCTCGGGGGAGCCGTGGGAGGGCTGCATGGCGCTGGCGATGCAGGCGGCGCTGACGTCGCCGAAGTTTCTCTTCCGGGTCGAGGTCGATGCCCGGCCGGCGGCCGATGCGCACCCGATCGACGACTACGATCTCGCCTCGCGGTTGTCCTACTTTCTCTGGAGCACGATGCCCGACCAG
>JBEIQP010000013.1:0-36466 GCA_040376455.1 Planctomycetaceae bacterium
AGGCCCATTCTGAAGCGGCGGGCGGCGGCGGCGCGGTCGCGAATCCGGGGGCGGACTCGCTCGACGGCATCCATTGCGACGGTGGCGGCGCCAGCGGCGGCGCCGTGGCGGGCGCTGCGGCCATCACGGGGGGCGCGGAGGCATACGCGGGTGCTGCCGGCGGCATGATCGGCGTGCCGGCGAGCGCGCGGGAATCGGGCGGAAACTGGTAGGGCGGGGGCGCGTATCGCGCCACCGTGGCGGGTGGCAGCGCGGCGGTGGGTGGCGGCACACCCTGCGTCTGATAGTTCCAGCCCGGGGCGTAGGACGGCGGCGGGTATGGCCCGGCGCCGGACGGCTGCGCATAGGGAACGCGCGGGGCCTGCGGCCGATTCACCGGCGCCTGCGGCACGGCGAGCACGGGCGGGCCCACCTGATACGTGAACGTGTAGGTCGGCGCGTAGTAGTGCGTGAACGGTCGGCCGTCGGGGCCGATGCCCTGATACGGAATCGCCTGAGGCTGCCATCCCGGTGGAATGGAGCCGCCTTGGATGACGGCCGTCGGCAAGGCGGGAACCTGCCAATACGGGATCGTCTGGCCCGCTGCCGCAGCCGGCTTGCCGTCGGGATCGGTCGGCTTCGCGGTGGCCGACGCACCGCCGGTGGACCAGGCGCTCTTGGCCGCGTCCGAGGCCGTGTTGGTCTGCGCGCGGCCGCGGGCCGGCACGAGGCAGAGGCACACCGCCAGCGCAAGCGCGATCCTCGGCGCGAGTTGTCGGCTTCCCTGCCGCACGTCGTCCGCCCTCCTGGCGTCCGGGAGTCTTGTAGCCGGTCCCTTCGTCCCCTGCCATCGGAAACCTTCCGCTTTCCCGTGCAACCGGCCACTCGGTCCCCGGCACGACTTGCCGAGTCGCTGCGGTCTGGGTGAACTGGGAGGAATGAGGAGCATGCACGCCACCGCCATCGCGGCCGTTCGGCTGATCGGACCGCTCGTGGTCCTGGGGGCGGCGTTGGCGTGGCTGCCGCAGGCGGTCGCGGGCGACGACGGTGTCGCGGCCCTCACCGCCACGGCTCGGCGGGCGGGCCTTCGCGTCCTCGAGGGGGAGCGGCTCGTGCTGGTCACCGACAGGCCGCCGCGGCACGGCGACGGCGTCGAGGAACTGCCACGGATCTTCGCCGAGGCATTCGCATCGTGGTGCGCGCATTACGGAATCGATCCCGGCACGCTTCCCGACTGGCAGGCCTTCGGCTGCCTGATCGTCGATCGAGAAACCTTCCGCGCCGCCGGCCTGCTTCCCGCACACGTGCCCGAGTTCGCCAACGGCTTCTGCGAGCGCAGCCGATTCTGGATGGCCGATCAGTCGAACCCGGACTACCGCCGCCACCTCCTCCTGCACGAAGGCGTGCACGCGTTCACGCTCACCGTCCGTCGCCTCGATGCACCCGAGTGGTACAAGGAGGGGATCGCGGAATATCTGGCCACGCATCGGCTCGAAGCCGATGCCGCCGGCGTCGAACGGTTCGTCGCCGCGCCGCTTCCCGCCCGCCGCACCGACGTCGAGCAACTGGGGCGGATCGAGCATCTCCGCCGCCTCGAGGATGCCGGCGCGCCGCCGGATCTCGCTGCGGTCCTCGCGGCGCCGGTGGGCAACCACGACATCGCGGCCTATGCGGCGGGGTGGGCTGCGGTCGCCCTCTTCGCCGGCCATCCGGCGTATGCCGGAGCGTTTGCCGCGGCGGAGCGAGGTCCGCTCGACGCCGACTTCACCGCCCGGCTGGCCGCGACGCCCGGGTGGGACGCATCCTGCGCCGCCCGCGACTACGCGGCGTTTCTCGCCGAGCTCGATTACGGCTACGACTTCGCGCGGTCGGCGATCGACTGGTCGCCGGGCCGACTCCTGACCGGTCCGCGACGCGGCGCCGTCGATGCCACACGCGGCTGGCAGAACTCCGGCTTCGCGCTGCGCCGCGGCGACCGGTATCGCGTCGTCGCGGACGGACGGTTCCGGATCGGGGAGGTCGCGGCCGGGGCGCCGGCAGGCAGCACGCCGCTCGAGAGCGAGGCCGACGGCATCTCGCTCCGCTGGTATCGGGGCCGCCCGATCGGGCGGCTATTGGCCGCCCAGTGGATCGAACCGGCGGCGGGCAAGCCCCCGGCGTTCGTGATCCTGGGAACCGGTCGGGAGGCGGCGTTCACCGCCGCGGGCAACGGCCCGCTGTTTCTCAGGATCAACGAGTCGCCCGGGGAACTCGGCGACAACCGTGGCGCGTTGGCGGTGGAGATCGGCCCCGCCGCCGACTGACGCCGATCCCCTCCGCGGAAGGGACGGCTGGTCGCCGGATGGCGGGCGACCGGCCCAGCCGGCACGTTGCGGCCCCTCCCCACCACTTTTTTCGCGTCGAAAAGCAGATTTTGCCCTCCGGCGTGCGCATAATGAAGGCAGTGGCGGGGTCGGCCTTCAGGGGGCCGCATCCTCGTCCACGCACCACCACCGTGCTTGGGCCATTCTCCTCTGCAAACGCGCTCGTTTTCCGGATTTCGCCGCGAAGGGGCGAACGTCCGGTGGAAATGTCGCGGAACGGTCTGGCACCAGGGCCGCGGGATGCGGCCCTTCACGCGGCCACGGCGGAACGGCCGGGGCTCGCGCGGCCCCGTGGGAAGTTGCCCACGGCCGGTTCGATGATCCCCGAGACGATCCTGGAGGCCTGATCGATGCCGACATTCCAGTTTGAAGCGATCGACGCCGCGACGGGGAAGGAGATCCGCGACACGGTGGACGCGGCGTCGGAGGCCGAAGCCCAGGCGACGATCCGCTCGATGGGCTACATGGTGACGAAGCTCAAGGCGCGGAAGGCGAAGGCCGCCGCGACGGGCGGCGGCGGCGGTGGTCGGAAGCCCGGTCGGTCGTTCGCGATCGGCGGCGTGAAGGGGAAGGAGCTGACGCTGTTCACGCGTCAGCTTTCGATCCTGCAGGACGCGGGCCTGCCGATCCTGCGGAGCCTGAAGCTGCTGGCGGAGATGCAGAAGCCGGGTCGTCTGAAGAACAGCCTGCTGGACGTGTGCGACGAGATCGAGGGGGGCGCCACGCTGTCGGAGGCGATGTCGAAGAGCCCGAAGGCGTTCGACCGGCTGTATTGCAACATGATCCGGGCAGGCGAGGCGGGTGGCGCGCTCGAGGTGATCCTGCGGCGGCTCTCGGAGTTCATGGAGCGGAGCGAGTCGCTGAGGCGGAAGGTGAAGGGAGCGCTCGTCTACCCGATCGTGGTGGTGATGGTGGCGGTGGGCATCCTCGCGTTCATCATGATCAAGATCGTTCCGCAGTTCAAAAAGATCTTCGACGACTTCGACAGCGAGCTGCCGGCGATGACGCAGGTGCTGATCGACATCTCGAACTGGGTGGTGTCGTACTGGTACCTGATTCCGGCGATCCCGTTCGGGATCAACCTGCTGGTGAAGCTGATCAAGCTGGTTCCGTACGGACGATTCGGGTGGGACCTGTTCAAGCTGAAGGTGGTGATTTTCGGCCAGTTGGTGGAGAAGAACATCCTGTCGCGTGCGGCGCGAACGCTGGGGACGCTGCTGGCGAGCGGCGTGCCGATCCTGGAGGCGTTGAACATCACGAAAGAGACGTCGGGCAACATGATGTTCGAGCGTCTGTTTTCGAAGGTCTCGGATTCGATTCGGGACGGCGAGGCGATCGCGAAGCCGCTGAAGGCGTATGCGGTGCCGCCGTTCAATCTGGTGGCGTTGCTGTTTTGGACGGCGTTCGTCCCGGTGGTGGGCGCGTTGATGTATTTGACGCGTTACAAGAAGCCGGTGGTGGACGACCTGGTGGTGAACATGGTGGACGTGGGGGAGGAGTCGGGCGAGTTGGACACGATGCTCTACAAGGTTGCCGACACCTACGACGAGGAGGTGGCGGTGCTGACGGAGAGTCTGACGAGCCTGATGGAGCCGCTGCTGATCATCTTCCTGGGCGGCGCCGTCGGCTTCATCGTGATCGCCCTGTTCATGCCGCTCATCAAGTTGATCAACGACCTGTCGTGAGGCATGGCGATGAGGAAGCGCGGCTTTACGCTCGTCGAACTGCTCGTCGTGGTGTCGATCGCGCTGTTGCTGATGGCCATGGTCAGCGCGGCGGCGGCGGCGGCCCGGGGCGGGCAGCGGAAGCAGGCGACGGCGGCGCTGATCGCGAAGCTCAATGCGATCGTCATGCAGCAGTACTCGACCTACGCCTCCAGGAGCGTGAGCGTGGCGCTGCTCTCCGGCACCAGCAAGTCGGCCGCCCGGGCGGCGTACCTGCGGCGGATGGCGAGCGGCGATCTGCCGGACCGCTGGACCGACGTCGCCTTCATGGCGGGCACGGCCGGGTATCCGCAGACACCTCACCAGCAGGCCTACGTGGGCATCTGGAACGGCGCGTCCCCGAAGCCGAGCGACACGTTTGCCGGGGCCGAGTGCCTGTTCATGATCGTGATGCAGGGGGGCGTCGCCGACTGCCTCGATTGCAGCGACCTGAAGACCGCGACCATGCGCGACAAGGACAACGACGGCCGGCCGGAATTCTGGGACGACTGGGGCAACCCCATCGGCTTCATCCTCTGGCCTGCCGGCCTGAAGCTGCCCGCGGGAACCCCGACGAACTTCTTCTTGAGCACGCCGCCGTACATCGGCGGTTCGACGGGGCGGATCATGCGGCCGCTGATTTACTCCGCCGGGCCCGACGGCGAATACGGCTTCGAGCGCAACGGGGAGGCGGGCAACCTCGCCGCCGGCGCGGCGTGCGGCGATCCGACCGTGGCGCCGACCTCGGCCTCGGCCAATCCGCTCGCGGGTTGCGAAGACAACATCACCAACTTCGACGCCGAGGCCGTCCGATGACGCGGCGTGCCGCTTTCACGCTGGTCGAGTTGCTCGTGGTCGCGAGCATCTTCGCGGCCCTCTTCGGCCTCGTGCTCGCCGGAGCACGGCCGAGCACCACCGCGCAGATCAAGCAGGCCGCGAACTCGCTCGCCTCGCTGCTACTCGTGACGCAGTCCCATGCGATCGGCAACATCGCCGGTGCGGCGCTGATCCTCGAGTCGTCCGGCACGGCCTGCCTGTCGCTCGCCAACGCCGACATGGCGCCCCTCATCGAGGGCACGGCCACGGGGATGCCGCCTACCACCCTCGCCACCACGACCGCAGACATCGCGATCGACGCCGGATCCCTCAACGCCGATGTCGCCGACCTGACGCAGGGCTATAAGATCCAGTTCTACGAACTCGGCCCGCCCGCCGAGCCCCCGTCGATGTGGATGGCGTTCAGCGGCACGTCGCGGGTCAGCTTTCGCGCCGCCAACGGCCAGACGGCGGACAACACGATCTGGCCGAAGTCGGCGTCGGGGTCGTTCGCCTTCCGCATCGCCCGCTATCCGTCCGTGGCGGAGACGACGGCCCGGTTCCAGGAGGCCGCGGCGATCGACCTGCGCTACAGCGGCGTCGGCGACGACCCGCTCACCACCTGGGGCGGCCTCGCCAACAAGGGCGCGATCGCGATCGTCTACGACGGTATGGGAAGCGTCGATGCCCTCATGCAGCAGGTGACCAGCCCCGCCGCCGCCCGAACCGTCCAGCCGGTCGATCCGATGTCGCCGGCCTACTTCCTCGTCGCCGCGCGGTCCGACATCGACGCCGGCACGTCGCTCGCGAGCGACAAGGCGCTCTGGGTCTCGATCCATCCACAGACCGGCCGCGTGTCGATCTCGGCCAACGTGCCCCAGACCGGCACCAACGCCACGGCCGTCCGGGCGGCGCGGGCCAAGGCCCGCGCCGGGATCGCCTTGGGGAAATGAGCCGCGCATGAGCCACGCATCGCCACGCTTCCACGCCGCCGACCGCCAGCCACCGCGCGGGGCGCGGTCGGGCCTCACGCTCTTGGAGGTGCTGATCGCCTGCGGCATCCTGCTGCTCGGGCTCTCGAGCATCGCGGCCATCCTCCCCGCGGCCAGCTCGCGGTTGGGCGAGGCGTCGCTCGAGGATCGGGCCCGCGTGGTCGCGGCCAACGCCTACGCGGAGGTCAGGAACCGCGGTCTCCTGGCCAGCGGCATCTTCGTCGATCCCACGAAGCCCGCGGTCTTCGGCCGGGTGTTGCCCGGTGTCGCCTGCCCGCTGATCGCGCCGGGATCGACGGCCACGTTGATCGATCCGCTCCGCGGATTCGTGCTGGAGGACGAACTGATCTACGCGACGCCGACGTTTGCCGAGACGCCGACCAACGTCTTCAAGAACGGCGACGGCCCGCGGGATTACCTGGAGGCGGTCTGCTGGGCCGCGATGGTGGTCCCCGAGCAGTTCCCGGCGGCCACCGGCGGGCGGGCCACGCTCACGATCGCGGTCTTCCGCAAGGACGGCCAGTCCATGCCGGGCATCGGCTTGACGATGGACAACGGCATCTACCGGATGACCGAAACCAACGAGGCGGTGCAGAAGATCTTCCTCCGGGGCTGCTCCTTCGTGCTCGCCGAACCGACCGGCCGCGCCGGCGTGCCGCGGTGGTTTCGCATCAACTCCTCCTGGAAGGACGGCGCCTCCTGTTTCGTTTCCTTCGCCGACCCCGGCTTCGTGGCTTTCGCCGGCAACAACGCGACGGTCATCGGATTCGAGGGGCTGACCCGGATCGATCAGTATTCCGTCACGCTCGAGTGAATCGCCGGCGCCGACCCACCACCATGCAAACCATGCATCACCGACAAGCCGACCGCCGCGGCGTGCTGCTGCTGCTGGTGCTCAGCGCCCTGACGCTGTTCATCATGATCGGCGCGCTGATGCTCGTGATTGCCACCCGTTCGCGGACGAGCGCCCGGGCCTTCGCGACGGTGACCGAGTCGGGGTTGCTCCAGTCCCGGGCCGCGCTCGATGAGGCGCTGATGCTGCTGCTCCGCGGCTCGAAAAGCCCGCTGCATCCCGCGATGACGGAATCGATCCTGGAAGACCGGTATGGTCCGACCGCCGCGACCCGGCTGACGGGCAGTTTTGACTGGAGCGTGTTCAAGCCCTACTTCCCCATCCTCCGCTTCAACGCCGATGCGCTGACCGCCGGAACCCGCCTGAACGGCCGAATCCTGACCCTGAAACCGAAACCCGGCGAGGGGGACGTGGCGAGCTTTCGCATTCTGGGCGTAAGCGGCGTGTCGATCTATGTCGCGAACGTGCCGGCCCGGCCGTCGCTCGTGCTTCCGAAGTCGGCCTGCGAGGCGATCGTCAACAGCCGCGAGTTCGTGGACGAGCCGTACGACTCGGCCGCCAGCGATCCGTGGCTGTCCCGCGTGCAGTTGGCGGGCGGGGCCGTGGCCGCCGTGCCGCAGGCCTCGTACGGCGGCGCAGGCCCGCTCGAGTGCGACAACGACAACGACGGCGTTGCCGACGGCGTCTGGCTGTCGGGCGTGATTCCCGACCAGCCGCTGCTGCGGGGAGGCAGCAGGCAGTTTCGGGTTTCGTACCACGTGCTCGACCTCGACGGCCGGATCAACATCAATGCGGCGGGCATGGCCGACCGCGCCCGGGGATCGTACGCCACGATGCCCGACGTGCCGCTCGGCATGGGCTACGGGCCGGCCGACGTCGATGCGTCGCTGCTGGTGCCGGCGACGCTCCCGGCGGCGACCGGCCTGTCGGCGTTCACCGGTTCCGGAACCGCCACGCCGAGCGGGATCTGGCCGAAGCTGCTCTGGGGCGGAACCCCGGCCCCGGCGTCCACGGTGGCGACTGCCAGCCAGCGGCGGCCGCCACCGCGGATCGGCGAGATCAGCGGCCGGTACGGCCCCGACGGCAAGCCGGGCATCGCCGGCGACGACGCGGAGGGCAATCAGCAGACCACGTTCGCCCAATACGCCACCATGGTCGCCGGCACGAACGCCGTCGCCGATCTCAAGGGCCAACTCAAGGTGTTCGTGACGGCGCCCGGAACCGGGCAGGTCACGCCCACGCTCACCTTCTATGCGGCGGCGAGCGGCACCGATGCCATCGACGATCCCTACGAGGCTCGGCTCGACGGCGACGGCGCCCGGCTGGCGATCCCCTATCAGACGGCGGTCAGCGGGCTCCGCTGGCAGGGGGACAGCCCGTTCACGGTCGCCGATCTGGAGCGGGTGCTGCGGGCGAACGATCCCGATGCCGCGGTGCTGCCCCAGCGGCTCGCCGCCGGGCTCGAGGAACGCGCCCAGGCGGCGCGGATGACGATCACGACGGACAGCTGGGACACGCCCGCGTTGACCGGCGCGGCCGCCCTCCAGATCGAGAACGCGATCGCCGATCCGTCGCGGTTTCAGGCCCTGGCCTATCCGTGGGTCAACACCAACGCCATGTCCCCCGATGTGGCCGCCGGATTGCGGTTCGACATCAACCGCCCCGTGCTCTCGGGCACCACGGCCTCCGCGCTGCAACAGCAGCACGAATACTGCAAGGGCCTCTACACGCTCGCCCTCGCGCTCGGCGAGACCGACAAGACGCGGGCGGCCCAGTGGGCGGTGAACGTCCTCGATTTCCGGGACGGCGATGCGACGATGACGGGCTTTGAATACGACACCAATCCGGCCAATGGCTGGAACGTCGATGGAAGCGTCGCCACGACGACCGACGCCGACCGGGCGGTGGCGTGGGGCGTCGAACGGCCGGAACTGCTGGTCGCGGAGACGGCCGCCTGGCGCGACACGGCGACGAACGCGTCGCAGCTGTTCGTCAACCTGCTCCGACCGCCGTGGAACGCCGTGGTCCGCACCGGCACCGGTGGCACGCCGCAAGCGACCGAGTCGCTGCATGCCGCGCTGGCCACGTCGGGAACCCTCAACGTGGCGAAGGTGCTCGGCAGCGGCAACACCGCCAGCAGCCTGTGGCAGGTGCGGTTCGACGCGGGCAAGGTGGTGCAGTTCCGGGCGGTTTCCGGCACCTCGAGCGTCGGCCAGTGGCTCGTCAGCGGATCGACGGTCCAGACCGGCACGGTGGCGGTGTACGGCGCGACTACCGCAGCGACCCCGTTGGCGGCGGGCGGCCAGATCTGCCTCCACACCCCCACTCCCACGCAGTTCACGATCTCGGGGCCGCGGAGCCTTCCCGTCGCCCAAGGCGGCGCGTTCCAACTGCCGCTCACGTCCCTCACCGGCACCGTGACGCTGGAGCGACTCGCCGATCCGGGGCGGATCAACGCGGCCGACAATCCCTACATCGTCGTCGATACGGCGCCCGTCAACCTGATCCAGTTCACCAACGCGCCGGCCGCCGGCACCCTGCAGACGAGGCGGCGATCCGGTCCGGCCGACTCGCCCCCGACGCCGCTCGCCGCGTTTTGGAAGCAGACGTGGACGAGCGGCAGCGCGACGCTCGGCAACTACGCGGTGACCGCCGCCAATCCGGCGCCCTGGTTCCACTGGCCGAACCGGCCGTTCGTCAGTCAGGCGGAACTGGCCCTCGTGCCAGCCTCCGACGCCGACGGCACGTTGCGGACCTATTCCTTCCCGACATCGTCGTTGGCGAACGGGACCACGACGGTCAACGTCGGCGGCTCCGCCGGCTCGATGCCGATCGGCCACCTGATCCTCGACGCCACCTGCGTTCCCTCGAGGTTCGCGGAGAACGAGGTCACGTTCCCCACCTTCGCCGTCACCGGCCGCCGCCTGGGCGACCTCGGTCTCGACCGGCTGAATGCGAACCACTTTTCCAAGTGGCGCGAGCCCGGCCGGGTGAACGTCAACACGATCGCCTCGGGCACGTCGGCGGCGACCGACGCCGTCATCTGGACCACGCTGATCAGCGGCACCCAGCTCGCCCTGACGAGCGGAACGATCACCTCCAACCCCTTCACCGCCTCCGGCAACGCGGCCGCCAAATCGGTGGGGCAGCTGCTCTCGTTGAGCGGCACGGCGGGCCAGCCGCTCGCCGCGCAGCGGTTCACTTCCGGGAGCACGCTCGACCCGCGCGACAAAAACCCCTTCTTCGCGCACGCGGCCGCGATTCGGCTCGCCAACACGGCCACCATCCGCTCGCACGTCTTCGCCGTCTGGATCACGCTGGAGACGACCGACCCGACGTCGGGGGATCCGCCGACCCTGCGCCGCCTGTTCGCCATCATCGACCGGTCGATTCCGGTCGGCTTCAGCGAGGGGGAGAATCTCAACGTCCGCGACACGATCCGCCTGCAGCGGTTCCTCGAGTGACTTTCACATGACAGCCCTTATCCCCACTTCCGGGCCGCACCGCCGGGCCGCATTCAGTCTCGCCGAACTGCTCGTGGCGATGACCATCGCGCTGATGGTGATGGCCACCCTCGCCACGCTGTTCGGGGCGTTCGGCACGTCGCTGTCCCAGAGCCAGGCCATCATCGACCTCTCCGCGCGGATGCGGACCGCGGCCTGGCAGCTGAAGCGGGATCTGGCGGGCGTGACGGTCGAGGTGGAGCCCTGGGCCCATCCCGAGGCCAACGCCGGCTACTTCGAGCTCATCGAGGGGCCGCAGACCGACCTGACGTTTGCGTTCACCTCGGTCTCCAGCAGCGGGACGCCGACCGCCAATCTCGAGGGAGACATCGACGACGTGCTCCTGTTCACGACGCGGTCCGCCGGCGAGCCGTTCGTGGGCCGCTACGACGCGGAGACGATCGAGTCGCCGGTCGCGGAGGTGGCCTGGCTCTGCAAACTGTCGTCCTATCAGCCGGTGGCGAACCTGCGGATGTTCACGCTCTATCGCCGCCAGTTGCTGGTCGATGCCTATGTGGGCCGGGAGCCGTTCCTCTCGGGCACCAACGCGATCACGGCCGCCTCGGGAACGTCCGGAGGGGTGCCGCTGTACGACCTGTCGTTTCGCACCGTCGGCACCAAACTCGTCCCCAACTCGCTGGGCGACCTGACGAAGCGGGAAAATCGGTTCCTCCACAACACGGCGGGGTTTCCCTTCGCGTTTCTGGGAACGGGCGCCACCGGCGCCACGTTCGAGGGCACGTCCCGCGAGGGGGAGGACTTGGTGCTCACCAACGTGATCGCCTTCGACGTTCGCGTCTTCGATCCTGCGGCCCGGGCGCAGCCCGCCTCGCCCACGACGCTCTATCCGGGGGATCGGGCCTACGCCCCCGCCAGTGCGGCCGGCGCGGCCGGCGCCTACGTCGATCTGGGCGGCTCCGGCGCCGCACCGGAGGCGCGGCAACTCGCCCCCAGCGTGCCTCCCTTTCCACCCGTGGGCGCCACGGCCCTGCAGTCGGGTGGGCTCATGGTGTCGAGCCTGCACACGCTCTCGCCCCGCACCTACGACACGTGGAGCTGGCACTACGAGTTCAACGGCGTCAACGAGGACGGCGACACGCTGACCGACGAGGGAACCAATGGCCTCGACGACAACGAGAACGGCGAAGGGCAGCCCGACGACAGCGCCGAGCGGGAGACGTCGCCGCCCTACCCGGTGCCGCTGCGCGGGATCGAGGTGCGGCTCCGCTGCTACGAGCCGTCGAGCAAGCAGGTGCGGCAGGTGACGATCCGACACACGTTCCTGGCCCGCTGACATATACTGGGAGCGGTCAGACCCGCCGGGAGGAATTCGTCATGCACCGCCATCCGCCATCCCGGCCACGCGCCGCCCGCGGGTTCACGCTCGTCGAACTGTTGGTCGTGATCACGATCATCGCCGTGCTGATGGGACTGTTGCTGCCGGCCGTGCAGGCCGCCCGCGAGGGAGGCCGCCGCACGGTCTGCTCGAACAACATCTATCAGATGTCGCTCGGCTCGGTGCGGCACTGCGATCAATTCGGGTACATCGCCGGCTGGAAGAACAAGCATCCCAACCCAGCCAACACGAGCGGCGTGGTGTCGTGGCCCGTCAATTTGATGCCCTTCATCGAGCGGAACGACATCTACAAGTCGATCGCGGCCGGCAACACCCCGACGCCCTACGTCGCCCTCTTCGTCTGCCCTTCGAGCCCGCCCGACTCGCAGACGCAGCCGTCGCTCGCCTACGCCGGAAACTGCGGCACGGGGAGCAACGTCAACAAGTGGGACGGCGTCATGCTCGACACGACGATCACGTCGGGAACCGCGTCCGGGCGGATCAACATGGAGGACGTCTCGACCGCCGACGGCACGGCCTTCACGCTCCTGCTCTCCGAGAAGTGCGGGCCGGCGATCGTGTCGCTCGGAACCTGGAACGTGCCCGCCGGGTACGTCTCGCCCGCCGCCTTCACCTTCGTGGGGTTTCCGGCGATCGGCATGTCGGGCGCGCCGCCGACGAAGGTCATCAACACGACGGTGGCCGGCCCGCCCGGCTACCAGAGCCAGCCCTCGTCGAACCATCCGGGCGGGGTGGTGTGCGGATTCTGCGACGGCCACGCCGGCTTCCTCAAGGATTCGATCGCCCCCGAGGTGTACGGCCAACTCCTGACCTCGAACAACGCCCTGTCGAGTGCGGCCGCGCAGACTTGGGTGTCGAGATCCCACGTTCTTTCCGAGGGCGACGTCCAGTAGCCTGACGCCCTCCCGCGTTCCCCGGAGCCGCTTGCGTGCATTCACGAACCGCCAGGGCGGGCTTCACGCTCGTCGAACTGCTCGTCGTCATCGCCATCATCGCCACGCTGGTCGGGGTGCTGCTCCCCGCCGTGCAGATGGCGCGGGAGGCCGGCCGCCGCGGCAGCTGCAACAACAATGTTCTCCAGTTGGGCAAGGGGTTCATCTCGTTCGAGAGCCGCCAGAATTTCATTCCCGGGTGGCGCAACGTCTCCGTCAGCGGCACGGCCGGGGCGACCTACGGCTGGCCCGTCACGCTGCTGCCGTTTATCGAGCGGAACGACCTGTTTCGGCTCTACGCATCGGGCACCGCGGTCGATTCGCTGATCTCGCTCTACGCCTGCGCGTCGCGGCCGGTGCCGAGCTCGGTCGCGTCGCCGCTGGCCTACGCCGGCAATTGCGGCAGCGGCACGGCGGTCAAGGGGGACGGCGTGATGCTCGACACGACCGCCGGCCGGCTCGGCTTCGACTTCATCAGCCGGGGGGACGGCGTGAGCAGCACGCTGCTGCTCACGGAACGGTGCGGGCCGACCGTGACCACGCTCGCGAAATGGTCGAGCCCGCAGACGGCAACCTACTCATCGACCACCATGACGGCGGCGGGTGTCGTCCACCAGGGCATCAGCGTCGTGCCCGCCGTCCGCGTCAGCCGGGTCGTCAACGCGCCGAAAACCGTGACGTCGGCGGCGTCGCGCTATCCCAGTTCGCCCCACCCCGGCGGCGCGGTCGTCCTGTTCTGCGACGGGCACATCGGATTCCTCAAGGACGCGGTCGGGGACTACGTCTACGCCCAGTTGCTGACCTCCAACATGGATGTCGCCTCCGCGACGCTCGTGGGGCTGCCGCCGCTCAACGAGACCGATTACAAGTGAGGCCGCGGGGCGTCGGGGTGGGGTCGCCGCACCCGGCGAGACGTCTATAAAGGAAGGTCGTTCCGCCGTCCGCCTTCAACCCCCGCCAGCCATGTCCACAGCCAGCCCGATCCGGCCCTCGCTCGACGACGGCCTCGCCATCCCGTCCACAGGTTCGGTTCCGTGCGCGATCGCCGTCGGCGACGCGCGGGCCCGGCTCGTCGGCCATCCCCTCTACGCGCTCGTCGATGGACCGGAGCGGCTGCGGCGTTTCATGGAGGCCCACGTCTTCGCCGTCTGGGATTTTCAGAGCCTCTTGAAGGCGATGCAGCAGCGGCTCACCTGCACGGGCATCCCCTGGCTGCCCACGCCCGACCCCGAGGCCCGCCGACTCGTGAACGAGATCGTGCTCGACGAGGAGTCAGACGAGCTGCCCGATGGGGGCTACGCCTCCCACTTCGAGCTCTACCTCGACGCCATGCGGCAGGCCGGCGCCGACACCGGCCCGATCGAGCGGCTCCTCGCGCTGCTCGGCTCGGGCGCGCCGCTGCCGCAGGCGCTCGCCGCGTGCGGCGGGCCTCCGGCGGCCATCGACTTCGTCCGTCGATCCTTCGCGACGATCGATTCCGGGGCGACGCATCGCATCGTGGCGGCGTTCACCTACGGCCGCGAGGACGTGATTCCCGACATGTTCCGCCACCTCGTCGCGGCGCTCGCCGAACGGGATCCCGCCAGCTGGGGCCGGCTCCGGTTCTACCTCGAGCGGCACATCGCCCACGATGACGCGAAGCACGCGCCGGTCTGCCGGCGGATCGTGGCCCGGCTCTGCGGGTCGGATCCCGTCCGCTGGGCCGAGGCCTCGGAGACGGCGCGGGAGTGCATCGAGTCGCGGATCGCGCTCTGGGACGCACTCGCCGCTTCGTTCGCCGGCGGTCCGACGGCGGCCCGGGGCTGAAGCCCGCGGGCCGCCCGACATGCGGTCAGGCGTGGGCGGCGAACTCGCCGGCGGCGAGGCTCGGCAGGTTGGTCTGACCCATCAGCCAGAGATCGACCGCCCGGGCCGCCTCGCGGCCCTCGTGGATCGCCCAGACGACGAGCGACTGGCCGCGGCGCATGTCGCCCGCCGCGAAGACCCCCGGCCGGCTCGTCATGTAGTTCGCGGAGGTCTTCACGTTGCCCCGGGGATCGAGTTCGATTCCCAGATCGGCGATCGGCCCCTGCTTCTCCGGCCCCATGAACCCCATCGCCAGGAGCGCCAATTGGCACGGCCATTCCTGTTCGGTGCCGGGGAGTTCGCGGAACTTCTGCTGCCCGGAGGCGGCGTCGGTGTACCACTCGATCCGCACGGTCTTCACCGCCCGGAGGCGGCCCTTCTCGTCGCCGAGGAACTCCTTCGTGAGGATGCTCCACTCCCGCCGGCAGCCCTCTTCGTGCGACGAGCTGGTCCGCAGGATCACCGGCCAGTGCGGCCAGGGCGTGTGGGCCGGTCGCTCGCGCCGACGCGGATACTTGCCCAGGTCGGGCGGCTGCGGCAGGAGTTCGAATTGCGTGAGGCTCTTCGCCCCCTGGCGGTTGCTCGTGCCGTCGCAGTCGGAGCCGGTGTCGCCGCCGCCGATCACGACCACGTCCTTGCCCGCCGCCAGAATCTGCCCCTGCACGTCGTCGCCGGCGTTGCGCTTGTTCTGCTGCGGGAGGAACTCCATCGCGTAGTGCACCCCCTCGAGCTCCCGGCCCGGGATCGGCAGGTCACGGCCGAGCGTGGCGCCGCCGGTGAGGACGATGGCGTCGTACTCGTCGAGGAGCTGCTGCGTGGGCACGTCCCGCCCCACGTTTGCGCCGCAGCGGAAGACGACCCCTTCCGCCTCCATCTGCCGGATGCGCCTGGCGACCCGCCACTTCTCGAGCTTGAAGTCGGGAATGCCGTACATGAGCAGGCCGCCCGGGCGGTCGGCCCGCTCGAACAGGGTGACCAAATGCCCGGCCCGATTGAGCTGCTGCGCGGCGGCGAGGCCCGCGGGCCCGCTGCCGACGACCGCCACCCGCTTGCCGGTCCGTTCGGCCGGCGGCTCGGAGACCACCCAGCCCTCGTCGAAGGCGCGGTCGGCGATCGCCATCTCGATCTGCTTGATCGCGACCGGATCCTCGTTGATGCCGAGCACGCAGGCGGCCTCGCAGGGCGCGGGGCAGACGCGGCCGGTGAACTCGGGGAAGTTGTTCGTGGCGTGAAGCCGCTGCGACGCCTCGTGCCACTGGCCCCGGTACACGAGGTCGTTGAAGTCGGGAATGATGTTTCCCAGCGGGCAGCCCGTGTGGCAGAAGGGCACGCCGCAGTCCATGCACCGCGCACCCTGCTTCGTCAGCTCCTCCTGGGGGAGGATCGTGAGGAACTCGTTGTAGTGCTTGAGACGGTCGGACACCGGCTCGCTGCCGGAAATCTTCCGCTCGTATTTGAGAAACCCGCGTGCATCACCCATGGACCTTCTCCTCCGCCTTTCGGGCCTCGTCCTGCTCCTGCTCCGCGAGCTTCCGCAATTCCGCGAGCGCCCGCTTGTAATCGGTCGGCATCACCTTGACGAACTTCTCCCGCTGGCGCGGCCAGTCGGCCAGGATCTCCCGGCCCCGCGCGCTGTCGGTGTATGCCACATGCTTCTCGATCCGCGCCTTCACGTATGCCACGTCGGAGTCGTCGAGCGGCTCGAGATCGACCATCTCCAGGTTGACCTTCGGCCGGAAGGTGCCGGTAGCGTCCCACACGTAGGCGATGCCTCCGCTCATGCCGGCGGCGAAGTTGCGGCCAGTCTCGCCGAGGATCACCGCGCGCCCGCCGGTCATGTATTCGCAGCCGTGATCACCCGTTCCCTCCACCACCGCCTCGGCGCCGGAGTTGCGGACGCAGAACCGCTCGCCGCAGATGCCGCGGATGAACAATTCGCCGCTCGTGGCCCCGTAGAGGACCACGTTGCCGGCGATCACGTTGTCTTCGGCCTTGAAACCGGCCTCGCGGGACGGCCGCACGATCACCCGGCCGCCGGAAAGCCCCTTGCCGCAGTAGTCGTTGACGTCGCCCTCGACGCAGACGGTCACGCCCGGCACGCCGAAGGCCATCAGGCTCTGGCCGGCGGTGCCGGTGAAGGTGATCTGGATCGTTCCGTCGGGGAGCCCGCCCGCGCCGTGCCGCCTCGTCACCTCGCTCGACAGGATCGTCCCCACCGTGCGATTGATGTTGCGGATCGGGAGGTCGAGCTTCACCGGCTTCCGCTCCTCGAGCGCCGGCTTGCAGAGGTCGAGGAGCGTCGTCATGTCGAGCGACGCCTCGATGCCGTGGTCCTGCTGCTCCGTGCAGTGCGTCTTGACGTGCGAAGGCACCTCGGGCCGGTGCAGGATCGTCGAGAAGTCGAGGCCCTTCGCCTTCCAGTGGGCGATCGCGGCCCGGGTGTCGAGCCGGTCCACGCGGCCCACCATCTCGTCGATCGTGCGGAAGCCGAGCTTGGCCATCAGCTCGCGGCACTCCTCGGCAAGCATGAAGAAGAAGTTCACGACGTGCTCGGGCTGCCCGGTGAACCGCCGGCGCAGCTCCGGATCCTGCGTGGCGATGCCGACCGGGCAGGTGTTGAGGTGGCACTTCCGCATCATGATGCAGCCGATCACCACGAGCGACGCCGTCGCGATGCCGTATTCCTCCGCGCCGAGGAGCGTGGCGATCATCACGTCCTTGGCGGTGCGGATCATGCCGTCGGTCTGGACGACGATCCGGCCGCGCAAGTCGTTCATCACGAGCACCTGGTGGGCCTCGGCCAGGCCGAGTTCCCAGGGCAGGCCGCAGTGCATGATCGAGGTCTGCGGGCTGGCGCCCGTGCCGCCGTCGTGGCCCGAGATCAGCACCACGTCGGCCTTCCCCTTCGACACGCCCGCAGCGACGGTGCCCACGCCCACCTCGGCCACCAGCTTGACGCTGATCCGCGCGTGATGGTTGGCGTTCTTGAGGTCGTGGATCAGTTGGGCGAGATCCTCGATCGAGTAGATGTCGTGGTGCGGCGGGGGCGAGATCAGGCCCACGCCCGGCGTGCTGTGCCGAATCCGCGCGATTTCGCGATCGACCTTGTGGCCGGGGAGCTGCCCGCCCTCGCCGGGCTTGGCCCCCTGCGCCATCTTGATCTGCAGCTCTTTCGCGTTGACGAGGTAGAGGCTCGTCACGCCGAAGCGGCCGCTGGCCACCTGCTTGATCGCGGAGTTCTTGCTGTCGCCGGAGGCGTCGGGCTGGTAGCGGACGGGATCCTCGCCCCCCTCGCCCGTGTTGCTCTTGCCGCCCAGCCGGTTCATCGCGACGGCCAGCGTCTCGTGGGCCTCCTTGGAGATCGAGCCGTATGACATCGCGCCGGTGGCGAACCGCTTCACGATCTCCTTCGCGGGCTCCACCTCGTCGAGCGGGATCGGCTGGGCGGACCACTTGAAGTCGAGCAGGCCACGGAGCGTGAGGAGCTTCGTCTGCTGCTCGTCGATCAGCTGCTGATACTTCCGGAATTCGTCCCGGCTGTTGATCTGGGTCGCGAGTTGCAGCTTGGAGACGACATCGGGCGAGAGCACGTGTGCCTCCCCCTTGCGCCGCCAGGCATAGCGGCCGCCCACGTCGAGCTCCAGCACCTGCGGCACGTTCGTCCGGGGCCAGGCGTGCTCGTGCCGGCGCAGGGCCTCTGCGGCGATCCCTTCGAGACCGATTCCGCCGATCCGGCTGGGCGTCCGCGTGAAGAACTCGTCGATGAGTCCCTGCTCGAGACCGACGGCCTCGAAGATCTGGGCGCCGCGGTAGCTCTGCTGCGTGGAGATGCCCATCTTGCTCATCACCTTGAGCAGACCCTTGCCGGCGGCCTTCACGAAGTTCTTGTGGAGCTTCTCACGCGGCAGGTCGCCCGCGACGATCCGCTCCGCCTGCATCTGGTCGATCGTGGCGAAGGCGAGGTAGGGGTTGACCGCCCCGGCGCCGTAGCCGGTCAGGAGCGCGAAGTGCTGCACCTCGCGGGCCTCCCCCGTCTCCACGACGATCCCGCAGCGGGTTCGCGTTCCCTCGCGGACGAGGTGGTGGTGCACGCCCGACGTGGCGAGCAGCGCCGGCAGGGCCGCCCAGTCGCGGCTCACGCCCCGGTCGGAGAGGACCAGGATCGTGGCCCCGTCGCGAATCGCCTGCGAGGCCTCGGCCCGCAGGGCGTCGAGCCGCGTGCGCATCCCAGCGGCGCCGTCGGCGGCGGGGAAGAGCAGCGAGAGCGTCTTCGCCACCAGGCCGGGCTGGTTCAGGGCCTTCACGCGGGCGCACTCCGCGTTGGTGATCACCGGCGTCTCCAGGCGGAGGAGTCGGCACTGGTCGCGGGAGGAGTCGAGCAGGTTTCCCTCGCAGCCGATCGTGGTGATCATCGACGTGATGATCTCCTCGCGGATGGCGTCGAGCGGCGGGTTGGTGACCTGGGCGAAGAGCTGCTTGAAGTAGTTGGCGAGCAACTGCGGCCGGTCGGAGAGCACCGCCAGCGGCGTGTCGTTGCCCATCGAGCCGATCGGCTCGGCGCCGTCGGTGGCCATCGGGGCGAGGATCACCTTCAGGTCCTCGAGCGTGTAGCCATGGGCCCGCTGCAGTTCCAGCAGGCTCGACCGCTCGCCCGCCACGCCGGCGGCCCGCCACGGATCGACCGCGTGCGGCGCGCCGGTGGCGGCCGCCTGGCCGTTGCCGGCCGGCAGCGTTTCGGCCTGCTCCACGGCCCGCGACTTCGTCACCTCGGCGACGTCCGCCGGATCGGGGATCGCGTCGAGCCGGACCTGGTTGGCGGCGAGCCACTCCCGCCACGGCTTCGCGGTGGCGAGTTTGCGCTTGATCTCGTCATCCTCGACGATCCGGCCTTCCTTCGTGTCGACCAGGAACATGCGGCCCGGTCGCAGCCGCCCCTTGCGCACCACGTCGGCCGCGGGCAGCTGCAGGACGCCGGCCTCGCTCGCCATCACGACCAGGCCGTCCTTCATCTGCCACCAGCGGCCCGGCCGCAGGCCGTTGCGGTCGAGCGTGGCGCCGATCCGCGTGCCGTCGGTGAAGGCGATCGCCGCCGGGCCGTCCCAGGGCTCCATCAGGCAGGCCTGGAACTCGTAGTAGGCCTTGAGGTCGTCGGCCATGCTCTCGTGCCCGCTCCACGGTTCGGGGATGCACATGCTCACGGCCTCTTCGATGGGCCGCCCCGCCAGCACCAGCATTTCCAGCACGTTGTCGAAGGTGGCCGAGTCGCTGCCCCCCTCGCGGATCACCGGCTTGATCTTCTCCAGGTCGGGGCCGAAGACCGGATGCGCCAGCATGCTCTCGCGGGCGTGCATCCAGTTGATGTTGCCGCGGACCGTGTTGATCTCGCCGTTGTGGGCGATGTAGCGGAAGGGATGCGCGAGGTCCCAGGTGGGGAAGGTGTTGGTGCTGTACCGCTGGTGGACGAGCGCCAGCGCGCTGGTCATCCGTTCGTCGGAGAGATCGGGGTAATACTTGTCCACCTGGTCGGCGAGCAGCAGGCCCTTGTAGACGAGCGTGCGAGACGACAGCGAGCAGACGTAGACGAAGGCCTGCTCGGAGAGGCCGAGTTGGCCGATCTCGATCCCGAACCGCTTGCGGAGCACGAACAGCTTCCACTCGAAGTGGTCGCGCGACACCTTCTTGCCGCGGCCGACGAAGGCCTGCCGCACCATCGGCTCGACTTCCCGGGCCGTGCCGCCGATGAACCGGTTGTCGGTGGGGACGTTTCGCCAGCCGAGGAACTCGAGCCCCTCCTCGCGGCAGAGTTTCTCGAAGAAGCCCTCGGCGGCCTCGCGGTCGCCGTCGGACGGCGGCAGAAAGACGTTGCCCACGGCCCAGTCGCCGGGGGCCGGCAGCGCGATGCCCGCCTGGGGGGTGACGCCCGCGAAGAACTCGTGCGGCATCTGCATGAGGATGCCGGCGCCGTCGCCCGTCAGCGGATCGCAGCCGCAGGCGCCACGATGGGTGAGGTTTTCCAGCACCTCGAGGCCCTGCCGCACGATGCGGTGGCTCTTGCGGCCGTGGAGGTTGACGACGAAGCCCACGCCGCAGGCGTCGTGCTCGTTGGCGGGATCGTAGAGGCCTTGGGCCGGAGGGAGTCCGTGGGCGCGCGTCATTGCGAGGTCTGCAGCAGAAGGGTGGGGGACGGGAAAACGGGTGAAGGGGTCGTGTCGGTGTCGTGGGCGTGGCCGCGCAGCAGTTCGACGAAGCGGCGGACCGTCGGGGCCAGCGGCTTGCCGCGGGCCCGGATGATGCCGAGGGGCCGCACCAGTTCGGCCGCGGCGTCGGCGATCTTCACGGCGCACAGCGTGCCGGCCGCCACCTCACGTTGCACGGTCGGCTCCGGCAGGAGCGCCACGCCGGCGTTGATTTCGATCGCCCGCTTGATCGTCTCGATGTTGTCGAATTCCATGACGACGTCCGGCTCGACATCGTGGGCGGCGAGCACGCGATCGATCTCGTGGCGGATGACGAGATCGGGGTCGAAGGTCACCATCGGGCACCCGTCGATTTCGCGGAGGGCCAGTTCGCGCTGCCCCGCGAAGAGGTGGCCGGGGGCGCAGACGAGCACCATCGGCTCCTCCCGCCACGGCTCCGCCTCGATCGTCCGCGTGCTCCGCGGGTAGCTGACGAGGCCCAGATCGGCCTCGCCGTTCTCGACCGATTCCAGCACGCGTTCGGGATGCAGGTATTCGAGCCGCACGTTCGCCTTCGGGTGCTGGCTCATGAACTCCTGCTGGTAGCGGCTCATGTGGTGGAGGCCGACGGAATAGATCGCCGCCACGCGGACCCGGCCGGCCACATCCTCGTGGAGCGTCCGCACCTCGTCCTCGAGCCCCTCGTACTGCGCGAGCAACTTCCGGCACCCGTCGAAAAAGACCTTGCCCTCGCGGGTCGGCGCGAGCGGCCGCTTGGATCGCTCGATCAGCCGAACCCCGAGGTGCGCCTCCAGCTGGCCCACCACTTGGCTGGCCCCCGACTGCGAGATGCCGTTGTCCTCGGCCGCCCGGGAAAAACTCCGGCGGGAGACGATGTCGCAGAAGATTTTGAGGGACTTGAGGTTCACCGGACCCCGCACAACGCGGCCCAGAAACGCGAAACCACACCATCCCTGATGAATAAAACAAATGATGCCGCCATGCATCATTTGGAAAACAAATACAAAATAGCCGGTTCTCTGGGCCGGTCAAGGGTCTGGCCAGGCCCATCCCCCGTCCGCTGGCCCGCCCAGGGATCGGCTCCGGGGGTGCCCTGGGAAGACGACCCGACGGTCTGGGTCGCCCCCAGGCAGCCCATCTTTCCTAGGCCGCAAATCCTGCAGATTCGGCATGTTCGGAACCGATTCTGATGGTGCTGGAATCCACGCGATTCCGGCTCCTGGCCTCCCGGCCTTCACTCCCGTCTTCGTGTCTCGGCGGCTCGGTCATGCTCTGCGCTCCACTCCCGAGTCCGTTCCGGCTCGCCGTCCTGCTCGCGGCGGTGGTCTGCGCGTGTGCTTCGGGGCCGTCGCACGCGGACAATGCGGACGACCCCGCCACCGCTGACGCCACCGTCGAGGCCGCTCAATACCTCGAGGAATCCCTCACCCACAAGGATCCGCAGCAGGAGCAGTTCATCCGGGACGAGGTCGATCGTGCGGTCACCGCGAGGCTCGCGGGCATTCCCCGGCCGCGGTACATCCCGGCCACCGACTTCGCCCCGCCCAAGGGCCTCCTGCTCTATGCGGAAAGGCCGGGCAGGGGCGAATTTCCGTTCGCCGTCGCGCTCGACGGCTACATGCAGCTCCGCTGGCTCGAGTTCGCGCGGGCCGCGACGACGTGGACCGACGCCACCGGCCAACAGCGGCCCATCAACAACATCAACACGATCAACCTCAACCGGTTCCTGATCTCCCTGTCCGGCCATGTGGTGGACGAGCGGCTCGTCTACCGGTTCGCCTTCTTCGGAACCTCCGACGTCGGCATCCGCTCCGGCGTGGTGCCGATCGGCATGGCGGGCTGGAAGTTCAGCGACGCGGCGACCCTCGGCGCCGGCGTCACGATCGTGCCCGGGTCGCGGGAGTGGGTCGATGCCACGCCCTGGACGGTGGGCGTGGACCGCAGCATGGCCAACACCTTCTTTCGGCCGGGATACAGCCCCGGCGCGGCCGCGATCGGGACGCTGTTCGACGACACCGTGCACTACCAGGCGGGCGCCTGGAACGCGATCGATGGCGGCACGTCGGGCGTGTTTCGCCGGGGCACCTCGATGGCCTGGGCGGGCAACACCTGGTGGGAACCGCTCGCGCCGTTCGGCCTCGGCTACGGCGACATGGAGCAGCACGAGGATCCCGCGATCCGGCTCGGCACCAGCGGCGTCTACGCGCAGACCTATCCGCTGAGCCTGATCGGCAGCAATCCGGAAGACACGATCGTGCGGCTCTCCGACGGCACGCCGCTGGCGCTCGGGGGGGCGCTCGGCCCCGGAAGCCAGGTGCAGAAATTCCGCTACCAACTGGCCACGGTCGATGCCGGCTGGAAGTATGCCGGCGTCGCGGTCAACTTCGAGTATTACTTCCGGCAACTCGATCAATTCGTCGGCACCGGGGCGTTCGACCGCTCCAGCATCTTCGATCACGGCGGGCTCGGCTACGTGTCGTGGTGCTTCGTCCCGCGCACCTACGAGATCTATGGCCGGTCGAGCGCGGTGACCGGGCCCTATGGCACGGGCCAGGAGTATGGCGGCGGCTTCAACTGGTATGTGAACCGGTCGCGGCAGGGACGGTTCACGCTGGAGGCGCTCTACATGAACCGCAACCCGGCGCAGAACATCCTCTACCCCTACCGCGCGGGCGCCACCGGGACCGCGATCCAGACCCAGTTCATGGTGATTTTCTGAGCGACTCCCGGGCGGGAAAGCCGCCTTTCCAGCCGGAAATGCACCGGCCGCCGGCCGCCGGCCGCCGTTTTGCATTCCCGAGCGGATGGTAGACTTCGGGGTTTCCATTTTGACCCCCCGACCCTGCAAGGAACGTGCGCGACGTGCCCAGCACCCCCTCCGCCAGCAAGACGCAGCAAAAGGCGATCCAGAAGGCCGACACGCTCATCGAGGCCCTCGGCTGGATCCGCAAGTTCCGCGACACGACCACGGTCATCAAGCTCGGCGGCAGCGTCGTCGAGCACCCCGACTCGCTTCGTCATCTGCTGATCGACATCGTCTTTCTCTCCACGCTCGGCATGCGGATCGTCGTCGTGCATGGGGGCGGCAAGGCGATCAGCCGGGCGATGGACAAGGCCGGCCTCGAGCCGCGGTTCGTGCAGGGCCGGCGCTACACCGACACGGCCACGCTCCAGATCGTCGAGAAGGTGCTCGCCACCGAGCTCAACCATGACCTCGTGGCCCGGATCGAGGAATACGGCGGCCGGGCGATGTCGCTCAACTTCCTCTCCACCAACGTCCTCTTCGGCGAGCGGCTCACCCTCGCGGGGCCCGATGGGGCACCGGTCGATCTCGGATTCGTCGGGGAGGTGACGCGGGTCGATCGCCTGACGATCGACAACCTGACCTACGCCGGACAGGTGCCGGTGATCCCCTCGATGGCGCTGACCGCCGACGGCGAGAAGCTCAACGTCAACGCCGACACGGCCGCGACCGCCGTGGCCGCGGCCATCGGCGCCGAGAAGCTGGTCGTCCTCAGCGACATCCCCGGCGTGCTCCGCGACGTCAACGATCCCGAAAGCCTGATCCACTCCCTCACCGCCTCCGAGGCCCGCCGGCTGATCGCCGACGGCACGATCTCCGCCGGGATGATCCCCAAGATCGAGGGCTGCCTCGACACGCTGGAGCAGGGCGTGAAGAAGATCCACATCATCGACGGCCGGCTGCGCCACTCGCTGCTGCTGGAGATCTACACCACCAGCGGCGTGGGCACGGAACTGATCCGCGACGACGCCGTGGCCTCGTTCTCCCGGGCGGCGAGCCCGGCGGCGGCCGCCCGCTGACGCCCGTTTCATCCCCCTGTCCCCGGGAGCCCTTCCCATGGCCACCATCGATTCGGCGTCGCCCGCCTTGGGCGCGAAGACGCGGGCCGTCGTCGAGACGTTCAGCCGGTACGTCGTCCCGAATTACAGGCGGTTTCCCGTCTGCCTCGTGAGGGGCAGCGGCTCCAGCGTCTGGGACGCCGAGGGCCGCGAATACCTCGACCTGTTTCCCGGCTGGGGCTGCAACCTCCTCGGCCATTGCCCCGCGCCGGTGGTGGAGGCGGTCCAGGAGCAGGTCGCCAAACTGATTCACGTTCCCAACACGTGGTACACGGAGCCGCAGGGCGAGTGGGCCCGCCTGCTCGCCGAACGGTCGTTCGGCGGCCAGGCCTTCTTCTGCAGTTCGGGCACCGAGGCCAACGAGGCCGCGATCAAGCTCGTCCGCCTGCGGACCGACGGGAAGCGATACAAGATCATCACGTTCCGCGGCGGGTTTCACGGCCGGACGATGGGAAGCGTGACGGCGACGGCTCAGCCGAAGTACCACGAAGGGCTCGGCCCGATGCTGGCCGGGTTTCAGTACGCACCGCACGGCGACCTCGAGGCGGTGGAGAAGCTCATCGACGACCAGACCGGCGGGATTCTCGTCGAGCCGATCCTGGGCGAGGGGGGCGTGGTGCCCGCGCCCGAGGGCTTCCTGCAGGGGTTGCGGCGGATCGCCGACGAGCGCGACCTGCTGCTCGTCTTCGACGAGGTGCAGTGCGGCTGCGGGCGCACCGGGAAATGGTTCGGCTACCAGCACTTCGGCGTCACCCCCGACGTGATCACGCTCGCCAAGAGCCTCTGCGCCGGCATCGCCGGCGGCGCCATGCTGACCACGGTGGAACTGGCGAAGCACCTCCGCCCCGGCATGCACGCCGCCACGTTCGGCGGCAACCCGATCGCGGCCGCCGCGGGCATCGCCGCGATCGAGATGATCGAGAAGGAGCGGTTGCTCGAGCACGTGGACCACGCCGCGGCGTTGTTTCGCGAGCGGCTCACCGCCTTTCAGGCGGGCTGCGACGTGGTCCGCGACGTGCGCGTCATCGGCATGATGATCGGCATCGAACTTTCGATCGACGGCGCCGCCGTGGTCGAGGCCTGCCTGGAGCGCAACCTGCTCGTCAACTGCACGCAGGGGCGGGTGATCCGCCTGCTGCCGGCGATGAACATCACGGAGGCCGAGGTCAACGAGGGCTGCGACCGGCTGTGCGCGGCGATCGTCGAGGTTGCCGCGCGGTCGTCCGGACCGCAGGACGCCCGGAGCTGACCCCACCCATGCGCCACGTCGTCGTTCCAGAGGATTTGACCGCCCACGAGATCGAGGCGGTGTTTGCGATCTCCCGCGACCTGCAGGCCAAGTACGAGGCCGGCCGCCGCGACGCGCTCCTGCCCGGCCGCGTGCTCGCCCTGGTCTTCGAGAAGCCGAGCCTGCGGACGCGGGTGAGCTTCGAGGCGGCGATGGCCCACCTCGGCGGCTCGAGCCTGTTTCTCGGGGAGGATTCGGGCTTTTCGTCGTCTCGCGAGAGCGTCGTCGATTACGGCCGCGTGCTCAGCGAATACGTCGATGCGATCGTCTGCCGATCCAAGGCCCACGACACGATCGTGCAGCTGGCGGCGTCGTCGAGCGTGCCGGTGATCAACGGCCTCTCCGACTACTGCCATCCCTGTCAGGCCCTGGCCGACATCTACACGCTCCGCGAGCGGGTGGGCCGCGTGTCCGGGCTCACCCTCGCCTTCGTCGGCGACGGCAACAACATGGCGCGGTCGTTGGCGGTGGTCTGCGGGCTGCTCGGCATGCGGTTCGTGCTGGCGGCGCCCCCGGCCTATCAGTTCGACGAGGCCTTCCGCGCCCACCTGCGTGCGATCGTGCCCGACGCCAGCATCGCCGAGACCACCGATCCGATCGAGGCGGTGCGGGATGCCGCGGTCGTCTACACCGACGTGTGGACGAGCATGGGCCAGGAGCAGGAGCGGGCCGCGCGGTTGGCCGCGCTCGCCCCCTACCAGGTGAACGAATCCCTGATGCGGCATTGCCCGGGCGCCCTCTTCATGCACTGCCTGCCCGCGCGCCGCGGGGAGGAAGTGACCGACGCCGTGATCGACGGGCCGCAGAGCGTGGTGGTGGAGGAGGCGGCCAACCGGATGCACGTCCAGAAGGGGCTGCTCGCCTGGCTGCTCGGCCATCAGGAGGGAGGCCTGAAGGGCCGGCCTACCGGCCTTCCGGCTTCTTCTCGTCGAGCGTGATCGACGCCGAGTTGATGCAGTAGCGCAGGCCGGTCGGCGGCGGTCCGTCGTCGAAGACGTGGCCGAGGTGTGCGCCGCAGCGGCGGCAGGTCACCTCCGTTCGCACCATGAAGTGCGACGTGTCCCGATGCTCCGCGATCGCCTGCCCACGCACGCCGTCGATCGGCGCCGTGAAACTCGGCCAGCCGCAGCCGCTGTGGAATTTCTCGTCGGAGCGGAAGAGCGGTTCGCCGCAGCAGATGCAGCGGTAGGTGCCGGGAGTCTTGGTGTCGGTGTAGCGGCCGGTGAAGGCCCGTTCGGTGCCCTTCTTGCGGGTCACGTCGAACTCGAGTTGCGTGAGCCGCTTCCGCCATTCGGCGTCGGTCTTCGGGATCTCGTCGTCGGCCAGACGGCCCTGCACCGCGGGGTTCGCCGGCTCGCCGGTCGGCTGGGTCGATTCGACGTCGGTCATGGCTTTGGCTTCCTCCTGGGGCGGCGCGGCGGCGAGCAGCGAACAGCCCCACCAGGCCGCGATGGCCAGGCAGGTCGCGATGCCGGCCGGAACGTTCCCGCGCATTGAGGCATCTCCGGGGCGGTAGGCTATTTCTTCCGCGGGTCGGGGAGCGTCTGCGGCTCGTACGGATGATTCCGTTTCCGAACCATCTCCGCCTTGACGATTGTATCCGGCTCCGCGCCGGTGGGCCGCCCCTCGGGATCCTGCGTCCGCGCCAGTTTCGGGAGCACGTCGAAGCCCTCGATGACGCGGCCGAAAACCGTGTGCTTTCCGTCGAGGTGCTCCGTCGGCCGGAAGGTCAGAAAGAACTGCGACCCGCCGGTATTCTTGCCGGCGTGGGCCATCGAGAGCGTGCCCAGGAAGTGCTTCCGCGCCCCCGGACCGTCGCACTCGCAGGCGATCGCGTAGCCCGGCCCGCCCCCGCCGGAGCCGGTCGGGTCGCCCCCCTGGGCCATGAAGCCGCCGATCACGCGATGGAAGGGCGTGCCGTTGTAGAAGCCCTTTTCGACGAGGCTGACGAAGTTGGCCACCGTGTTGGGGGCCTCGTTTTCGAACAGCTCGACGACCACGGGGCCGGCGGAGGTCGTGAGCTTCACGCGGGGCAGGTCGTCCGCCTCGGCCTCGGCCTTTTGCTTCGCCAGTTCCGCGGCCACCTTGGGCCGCTCGCGCTCGATCGCCGCCTCGAGATCGGCGATCCGGGGCTTCGCGGCGCCGGCCGCCGCCGCCTTCTTCAGCCACTCGGCCGCCTTGTCGAGATCGGAGAGGATCATCGCCGCGGTCGCCCCCATCATCCGCACGGTGCCGTCGGCCGCGCCGGCCTTGTCGAGTTGGTCGGCGAGCGCCAAGGCGTCGCGCGGGTCGTCGCCCTGGAGCGCCGCGGCGATGATGGCACCGCTGATCTCCAGGGCGTCCTTGTTGGTCGGATCGATCATTGCGAGAGCGAAGGCGGCCTTCTCGAGGCGGTCGCCGGCGGCCTGCGCCTTCGGCTTCGCCGCTTCGAACTGGGCTGCGATCGCCGCCTTGTCGGCCTTGGGCTGCTGGTACTGCGCCTGCAGCACGGTGAGTTCGCCCACGAGTTCCTTCATCTCCTGCGAGGCGGCCTCGAACTCGGCCTTCACGGCGGCCGGATCCGGTACGCCGGACGGCTGGCGGGCGGAGGCGTCTTCCGGCAGCAGGGCGGCGAGGACGACGGCGGCCGCGGCCACCGCGGTGGCCAGCCGGCGCCGCCGGCGGATCGGGGCGGTCGGGCGAACGGAAACGTGCGACAAAACCATCGGATCCTCCTTCGTGTTCCCGGTACGATAGCAGTTTTCCACACCTCACGGGATCGCTCGCTCGATGGCCCGCCCCGACCGCTCCGACAGGCGTCCCACGTCTCCGAATCGCTCCGCCGCCACACCGCCGCGGGGATCGGGGGGCGGCGGCGACGAGGAAACACACAGCCCGCGGATCGTCGGCGGCGAGTTGCGGGGCCGCCGGCTCGCATTCGTTCCCACCGGCCGCACGCGACCGATGAAGGATCGCGTTCGGGAGACGCTCTTCGACCTGCTCGGCACGACGGTCCGCGGCGCCGTGGCGATCGACCTGTTCGCCGGCACGGGAGCGCTGGGCTTCGAAGCGATCAGCCGCGGGGCGGCGCGGGCCGTCTTCGTGGAACGACACTTTCCCACGGCCGATGCGTTGCGGAAGTCGGCCCGCGAACTCGGTGTCACCGACCGCGTGGACGTGCGTTCGGGCGACGTGCTGCTCTGGGCGAAGCGGTTGCCCGACCTGCCCGTTGCGGCGCCGTGGGTCGTCTTCATCTCCCCGCCGTGGGATTTCTTCCACGACGGGCATGCGCGGCGGCCGGAACTCATCGCCCTCATCGAGGTGGTGCGGGGTGCGGCGCCTCCGGGCAGCACGCTGGTCGTGGAGGCCGACACGGCGTTCGATGCCGCGGCCCTGCCCGACCGGGCCGCGTGGGAGACCCGTCCGATTCCGCCGGCCGTCCTCCACCTGCTGCGGATGTAGCGGCGACCGCGGCACGGCCGCCGCTCAGGATGCCGCGAGGGCGGTCGCCGCCGCACCGATCGCGGCCGCCGCCGCCACGACGACCGGCGTCGATGCCCAGCCCCGCAGCAGCGCCGCGCCGCAGGCAACCGCCACGGCGACGGCCAGCGGGGCCGGGCGGCCGTCCGGCATGAAGGCCGCCGCCGCGAGCTTCAGCCCCAGCAGCGCGATCGCCGCGACCACGGCGGCCCCGATGGCGGCCATGGCCCTGCCGAGCCGCGAGCCCGCTCGGATCGACCGCACGAGCGGCGCCAACGCGAGGACCATCGCGAACGACGGGATGAAGGCGAAGAGCGTGGCGATCGCGGCCCCCTCCACGCCGGCCGTGGCGGCGGCCGGTCCCGTCTTCCAGCCGGCGAGAAATCCGATGAAGGTCACGACGAGGATCAGCGGCCCGGGGGTCGCCTCGCCCATGGCGAGGGCGTCGAATCGCTCGGTCGGCTCCAGCCAGCCGCGGGCGACCGACTCGTCGAGCGCCCAGGGCACGACGGCATAGGCACCGCCGAGCGACAGGAGCGTGGTTTCGGTGAAGAGAGCGGCGATCTCGGCCCCCCGGCCTCCCGCCAGATGCAGTCCGCGGACCGTGGCGTAGGCCAATCCCCAGATGACGGCCGCGACGGCCGCTGCGACGGCCGCGTGGCGGATGCCCGCCTTGGCCGGCAACGGCGGTCGGCCGGCGTCGCGGCCGGCATGGCTGCCGGGAGCGAGCGATCCCGCGGGCAACAGGCAGCCGACCACGCCGGCGACCGCCACCACGAGCGGAAACGGCACTCCGGCCGCGAGCGCCAGCCCGGCTGCGGCTGCGATCGCCATGCCGGCTGCCGAGTGGATCGACTTGCGGCCGATTCGCCATGCCGCCAGCGCCACGAGCGCCACGACGGCCGGTCGCGTTCCGGCAAACGCCGCCGCCACCAGCGGCACCGACTCGCCCGCCGCATGCACCCAGGCCAGCGCCGTCACGAGCAGGGCTCCCGGCAGCACGAAGAGCGTGCCCGACAGCAGCCCGCCCCAGAGTCCGCCCCGCCGCCAGCCCGCATAGGTCGCCAGTTGCTGGGCCTCGGGGCCCGGCAGCAGCATGCACAGCCGGGTGGCCGCGAGGAATTCCTCTTCGTCGAGCCACTGGCGGCGTTCGACCACCTCCCGGTGCAGAATGGCGAGCTGGCCGGCCGGGCCGCCAAACCCGGTGGCGCCGATCAGCAGCCAGGTCCGCCACGCTCCCGGTGCCGAGGCATCCTGGACCGGGGCTGCAGGGGCTCGCGGCACGTTCGGGGGTCCTCGCGGGAGGAGGAAAAAGCCATCCGTGGCAGTGATCCGCGAATTGGATCGGTGCAAACGCGGCCGTCAAGGGGCCGCCGGGCAGGTTCCGTGGCCGCTGGGAATCGCCTCCGGCATGGCGGGACGTGCTCCGCGCATGGGGACGGGTCTGGTATCCTTGCGGGGGAGTCGATCGGTATCCCGCGATGCGGCAGCCCAGGGCGTCCGCAGGCTCCCATCCCGGCACGCCTCGACAGTGGAATCCGGCATCATGGATGTCCTCAACCAGCGCGACGCGAAGCCCTTCATCACGGCCGACGGATCGACGATTCGCGAACTGCTCGCGCACCGCAATTCGGCGATCCGGAAGCAGAGCCTGGCCGAGGCCCGGCTCGCCCCGGGCTGCGCCACCACGCCGCACCACCATGCGGTCACCGAGGAGATCTACTACATCCTCTCGGGAACGGCCGACATGACGCTGGGCCATGACACCCGAGCGGTGGGCCCCGGCGACGCGATCGCGATCCCTCCCGGCGCCCGGCACACCATCCGCAATACGGGTTCCGACGAACTCGTCTTCCTCTGCACCTGCGCTCCCGGTTACGAGCACGCCGACACCTTCCTCGAAGCCTCCACCTGACCCCCGCCCGCCTCCATGCCTGACGCGTTTTCCACCATCCTCGTCTCCGAGGGCATCGTCTCGGCCGAGCAGCTTGCCGAGGCCGTGCGCGTTGCCGGCGGCTCCGGGAAGAAAGTGCACGACGAGGTCGTGCGGCTCGGCTACGCGCCTGGCGAGAAGGTGATGAAGGCGCTCGCCAAGGCCTATCGGCTGAAGTTCGTCAACCTCGCGGAGGTGTCGGTTCCCCCGGAGGTGATCGAACTCCTGCCGGAGAGCGTGGCCCGCGAAAACACGATCTTTCCGCTGGCCGAGTCGGGAGGCTCGCTGCGGATCGCCACCTGCGATCCGACCGACATCGACACGCAGGAGAAGCTTCGGTTCATCCTCAATCGCGACGTCGAGATGGCGCTGGCGCCGCGCGAGCAGATCGTCGAGGCGATCAACCGCAACTACGGCCTCTCCGACGGCGAGAGCGCCGATTCGATGCTCCAGGAGTTCACCGACACCGCCATCGACTTCACCGAGACGGCCGTCGAGCAGGCGGCCGGCCAAAATCCCGACGATCAGTCGGACGCGCCGGTGGTGAAGCTCGTGAACCTGGTCATCACCGAGGCCGTGCAGTTGCGGGCCAGCGACATCCACATCGAGCCGTTCGAGGACCGCGTGCGGATCCGCTACCGGATCGACGGCCGGCTGGTCGAGCGGGACACGCCCCCGCGGCGGCTTCTCGGGGCGATCCTCTCCCGCATCAAGATCCTCTCAAAACTCGACATCGCGGAGCGGCGGCGGCCGCAGGACGGCCGCATCAAGCTCACCGCCGACGGCAAGGACTACGACCTCCGCGTCAGCGTGCTGCCGACCAATCACGGTCAGTCGGTCGTGATGCGAATCCTCGACAAGGACAACATCCGCGTCGGGATCCGCCAGCTCGGCCTTTCGGACAACGACTTCCGGCAGTTCAAGAATCTCATCCGCCGTCCGAACGGGATCATTCTCGTGACCGGGCCGACGGGGTCGGGCAAGACCACCACGCTCTACGCGTCGCTCAACGAGCTCAACCGGCCCGACACAAAGATCATCACCGCCGAGGATCCCGTCGAGTATTACCTCGCCGGCGTCAACCAGGTGGAGATCAAGCACTCGATCGGCCTCGACTTCGCCCGCGTGATCCGCGCGATGCTGCGGCAGGCGCCCAACGTGATCCTGGTGGGCGAGATGCGCGACACGGAAACCGCCCAGATGGGCATCCAGGCCTCGCTGACGGGCCACCTCGTGTTCAGCACGCTCCACACCAACGACGCCCCCGGCGCCATCACGCGGATGATCGACATGGGCGTGCCGGCGTACCTCGTCGCCTCCAGCGTGATCGCGGTGCTGGCCCAGCGGCTCGTGCGGGTCAACTGTCCGAAATGCAAGCAGCCCTACCAGCCGCTCGACACGCAGATCGAGGCGGCGGGCATCACGGCGGAGATGCTCAAGGGGGCCACGTTCATGAAGGGCCGCGGCTGTGCCAACTGTCAGAAGTCGGGCTACAAGGGCCGGCTCGGCATCTTCGAGCTGATGGTGATGAACAACAAGATCCGGGAGTTGGCCTTTCAGGGCGCGGCCACCCAGGAAATCCGCCGGGCCGCCGTCGGCCAGGGGATGCGGGTGATGTTCGACGACGGGATCGCCAAGGCCCTCCGGGGAATCACCACGCTCGACGAGGTGTTCCGCGTGTCGAAGCGGACGGAGTAGAGGGTGGCTTTTTTGCCCGCGGGCGGAAAATTTCTGGGGCCAGGGAGACTTTTCGTCCGATGACGCGCATAATGGTTGGTAGGACGGCGGTGGGCGTCAGGGGCCCGATCCGCTCGTCAGCGAAAGCCGCCGCCGTGCTCGGGCCATCCCGCCTGTCGCGCCTGTTTTCGGTCGCCTGCGCGCCCGCAGCCCGCTGCGGAGGAGGGCGTTCATGAGCACGGCATCCCCGATGCTGGCCCAGGTCGAGAAGCTGCTGAGGGTGGCCACCGACAACGGCGGCACCGAAATGCGGCTCTCCGGCGGGGCGCCGCCGATGCTGCGGATCAACGGCCAGTTGCGGCCCTTGAAGACGCGGGCCTTCTCGGCCGACGAGGTGGCGGCGCTGGCGGCGGCGGTCGTGCCGGCCGGGGCCGACCTCGCCCGCTTCTCGTTCTCGACGGCGCTGGGTGCGTGCGAAGGCTCGCTGTTGGACGTGCAGGGCACGAAGGTGCTGGTGCTCCGGCCCGCGCCCGATGCCGCCGGAGACGGCGGCGCGGGTGCCGCCGACGATCAGCCGCTGGAACTGGATCTCCAGGATGACGGCCCGGCCGACGGCCCGGCGGCGGGCGACGGTGGCTCCCCCTACGCCATGCCCAAGGCGGCCGGCGGCACGATCCAGATCGACAAGTTGCTGACCGCCGCCGTGAAGGGGGGCGTGAGCGACATCCACATCACGACCGGTCTGCCGCCCGTGTTTCGCATCGACGGCCACATGAAGCCGCAGGCCACGAAGGTGCTGACCGCCGACGACACCAACGGCCTGATGAAGGCGATCACGCCCGAGCGCTGCCAGGCCGAACTCGCCGAAAAGGGCGGCTGCGACTTCGGCTTCGCGTTCAAGGATCTGGCCCGCTTCCGCGTCAGCGTCTTCAAGCAGCGGGGCAGCGTGGCGATGGTGCTGCGGCAGATCCCCAACAAGCTGCTCACGCCCGAGCAGTTGGGGGTGCCGGAGGTTTGCAAGAAGCTCGCGACGCGGCCGCGCGGACTGTTTCTCGTCACCGGACCGACCGGATCCGGCAAGAGCACCACGCTCGCCGCCCTGATCGACTTCATCAACCACAACTACGACCACCACATCATCACGATCGAGGACCCGATCGAGTTTTATCACTACTCGAAGAAGAGCACGGTCAATCAGCGCGAGATCGGCACCGACGTGCCGACGTTCTCGGAGGCGCTGCGGCGGGCGCTGCGGCAGGATCCCGACGTGATCCTCGTGGGCGAGTTGCGCGATTTGGAGACGATCGAGGCGGCGATCTCGGCCGCCGAGACGGGCCACGTGGTGTTCGGCACGCTGCACACGACCGGGGCCCAAGGCACGGTCAACCGGATCATCGACGCGTTTCCGACGAACCAGCAGGAGCAGGTTCGCACGCAGCTCTCCACGGCGATCCTCGGCGTGGTCTCGCAGACGCTGCTGCCGAAGATCGGCGGCGGCCGCTGTGCCGCCTACGAGGTGCTCGTCTGCACGCCGGCCATCGGCAACCTGATCCGCGAAAACAAGACGTTCCGGATCAACTCCGCGATCCAGACCGGCGCCAAACTCGGCATGCAGTTGCTCGACGACAACCTGTTCCGCCTCTGGAGCGAGAAGAAGGTGGCCGAGGAGGACGTGCTCGCCAAGGCGCAGAACGTCGATGAACTCGCCCGCCGGATCACCAACGCGAAGCAGGGAATCTTCGACGACGAGGAGACGGTCGCCCGGAAGGCGGCCCGGGACATGGAGAAGTAGCCGGGGGGTTCCCCGGCGCCCACGCACATGGCTCTCAAGCGCATCGGACAAATCTTGATCGACCTCGGCCTCATCGACGAGCAGCAGCTCGCGACGATGCTGGAAGAGCAGCCCATGCGCGGCGGCCTGCTCGGCAAGCTCGGCGTGTCGCTCGGGTTCTACACCGACGAGCAGTTGGGCGAGGCGCTCGCCGAGCAGTGGAGCACGACCTTCGTCACGCTCTACGATCGGCAGATCCCGCCGGACGTGGCCAAGCTGATCAGCGAGCCGATGGCCCAGCTCTACCGGGTGATCCCGCTGGAGCTCTCCGGCAACCGGCTCACCGTCGCCTCGGCGGATCCCCAGAACATCCAGGTGGCGGACGAGCTCCGCACCTTCCTCGGCTACGACATTCACATCTGCGTGGCCACGGAGCCGGAGATCCAGAAGGCGATCGAGAAGCTCTACTCCTCGCAGACCGAGAGCGTCGAGTCGCTCGTGGACGACCTGGAGGCCGACGACGAACTGGCGGCGGCGGCGGCCGCCGCCGGCCGCGATGGCGTGACCGACCTGACGAGCGTCGAGGCCCTCGCGGAGAGCGCCCCGGTTCGCAAACTACTCAACATGGTGCTGCTCCTCGCGATCCGCGACGGCGCCAGCGACATCCACTTCGAGCCGTTCGAGACGGAGTTTCGCATCCGGCTCAAGGCCGACGGCGTGCTGCAGGAAATGGTGCCGCCCCCGAGGCATCTGGCCTTCGCGATCACGACGCGGATCAAGGTCATGGCCAACCTCGACATCGCCGAGCGGCGAATGCCGCAGGACGGTCGGATCGAGCTGACGGTGGGCGGCCATCCGGTGGACCTCCGCGTGAGCGTGTTGCCCACGCTGTTCGGCGAGAGCGTGGTGATGCGGGTGCTCGACCGCGGCGTCGTGTCGCTCGACCTCGAGAAGGTCGGGATGGAGGCGGCGATGCTGCGGAAGTTCCGCGAGGTGATCATGCGGCCCAACGGGATCGTGCTCGTCACCGGCCCCACCGGGTCGGGCAAGACGACGACCCTCTATTCGGCCCTTTCCGAGCTCAACCACGTCGAGGACAAGCTGATCACGACCGAGGATCCGGTCGAGTACGACATCGACGGCATCATCCAGGTGCCGATCGACGCGGAGATCGGCAACACGTTCGCCAACATCCTGCGGTCGATCCTCCGGCAGGATCCCGACCGCATCCTGGTGGGCGAGATTCGCGACGTCGAGACGGCGGAGATCGCGGTGCAGGCATCGCTCACCGGCCACATGGTGTTTTCCACGCTCCACACGAACGACGCTCCTTCCACGGTGACCCGGCTCCGCGACATGGGCGTGCCGCCCTTCCTGATCACCGCCACCGTGGAGGCGATCCTCGCGCAGCGGCTCGTGCGTCGCATCTGCGCGAACTGTCGGGAGGAGGTGGTTCCGGGGGCCGACGTGCTCGCCGACCTGGAGCTCACGACCGACCAGGCGGTGGGCAAAAAGTTCTACCGTGGCCGCGGCTGCGAGAGGTGCAACCGCACCGGCTACAAGGGGCGGCTCGGGCTTTTCGAACTGCTCATCATGAACGACGAACTCCGCGACATGATCATGCGGAATGCCTCGACGGAGGATCTCCGCGATGCGGCCCGTCGGGCGGGCATGGTGACGCTGCGCGACTCGGGGTTGGAGGGAGTCTTCGGCGGCGCGACGACGGCCGAGGAAGTGATCCGCGAGACGATCCTGGAGGCCTGATCGATGCCGACATTCCAGTTTGAAGCGATCGACGCCGCGACGGGGAAAGAGATCCGCGACACGGTGGACGCGGCGTCGGAGGCCGAAGCCCAGGCGACGATCCGCTCGATGGGCTACATGGTGACGAAGCTCAAGGCGCGGAAGGCGAAGGCCGCCGCGACGGGCGGCGGCGG
>JBEIQP010000096.1:0-10094 GCA_040376455.1 Planctomycetaceae bacterium
CGAACCGGTGAAAGGTCCCCATCTCGACCGGCTGGGGGCCCGCGAGCTCCGTCACCCGTCGCCGCATCTCGTCGGCCGCCTTGTTGGTGAAGGAGAGCGCCACGATCTGTCCGGCGGGCACTCCGGAGGAGATCAGGTGGGCGACCCGGTGGGTCACCACGCGGGTCTTTCCGCTGCCGGGCCCTGCCAGCACCAGCAGCGGACCCTCGACATGCGTGGCGGCGCGCCGCTGGGATTCATTGAGCGATGCGAGGGACAGGTTCATCACGAAGAATGCCCGTTGCGCCGGATAAGGGGGGAAGAAGCGGGGGACGGCGCAAATTCCGCTTCCGCAGCGGGGGAGACGGTAGGCGAATTTCGCGTCATTGGAGTATATTCGGGCCTCGGCGAAGCCGGGCGCGACGGTCGCGGCGGGCCGACGGCATTCCAGATCGATTCGCACGGGAGGGACCCCATGCCACGCATTCCATACAAGAATCTCACGCAATCGGACGAAATGGCGGAAAAACTCGAGATGAGCACCGCGGAAATCGGCCTCTCGGTCCGCACGACCAACTGCCTCGAAGAGCGGGGCATCTTCACGGTGCACGACCTGCTCAACTGCACGCGGGCCGACCTCCTCTCGATCTCCAATTTCGGCGAAAAGACGCTCGAAGAGGTCTACAAGTCACTGGAAAAGATCGGGTTCTTCCGGAACAGCCGTCCGACCGACGAAGGGGCCGACGGGCAGCCGGAAGCGGTGGCCCACATCAGCTAGCCGACGGCGGCGGTCTGCAAGGAGACTGTGCGTGAGGCTGCCGCGGTTTTTTGGCAAGAAACGCGGCCATCGCCGAACGGGATCTCAAGCCTGGGGCTCGTTCGGCGACGGGGCGTTTCACGGGGCGCTTCTGCTCGCCGGCCTCGTGTTCGGTGGGCTCCTCGTCTCGGGCGTCGCCGTCCCCGAGTGGCGGATCAACCATGATTTCGTCGCCACTCCGTGCACGATCGTCGGCAAGGGCCTGGCCCGCACCGCGGTCCAGGATCGCTCCGGATCGACCGCCGCGACGTGGCAGCCCCGCCTCCGCGTCCGCTACGAGGCCGACGGGCTGAGCCACGAGGCGTGGAGCAGGCCGCCTTCGGCCACCGCTGCGACCGACCGCGACCTCGCCCTCGGACGGCTCGCGACCTGGCAACTCGGCGAGACCCTTCCCGGCTGGTACGACCCGTCGAATCCGGCGGTGGTGGTGCTGGAGCGGGGCTACAACTGGTGGATGTGGCTGCTGGCCCTCTTGTTGCCGGGAGCGCTCGTGGCGTTTGGCGGATCGGGGCTGCTGCGGGCCGTCCGCCGCTGGGGACGGTCGGAGGAGTCTCAGGCCGCCGCCGCGGGCCTCAACGACATGCTCGACCCGCTGAGCCGCGTCCCCCGCCACGCGCCCGATCATCCGGCCGTGCCCGCCTGCGAGGACATGGTCAATTCGCCCGGCACGATCCTCCGCTACCGACTGCCGATCGAGAGCCCGGAAAGCTGGACGCTGCTGGGGTTCGGCCTGTTCGCCCTCCTCTGGAACGCGGTGCTCGCCGTGCTCGCGGTCGGTGCCGGGCTCGATCTGATGGGGGGCCGGAGGGACTGGCTGTTGCTCGCGCTGCTGATCCCGTTCGCGGTGGTCGGGATCGCGGGGATCGGGCTCTTCATTCGCGGGCTCGTGCTGGCGACCGCGTCGGGAACCACGCAGCTGGAGATTTCGGACCATCCCCTGCGGCCCGGGCAACGCTACGACGTGCTGCTCGCCCAAGGGGGCGCGGGCACGTTCCGCGACCTGGAGATGACCCTCGAATTGGAGGAGCAGGCGACATTCCGGCAGGGCACCGACACGCGCAGCGAGAAGGTCGTGGTGGCGCGGCAGCCCGTCCAGTCGTGGCGCGGCGTTCAGCTCGTTCCCGGCACCCGGTTCGAGGCCCATGCCACGATCACCATCCCGCCGGATGCGATGCACTCGTTCGCCTCGGAGCACAACTCGATCCGCTGGATGATCGTGGTCCGCGGCCGGCCCGCGCGGTGGCCCGCGTTCACCCGCGTTTTTCCGTTGATCGTCTTTCCGGCGCCCGCGACCGGGGCACGGGCGGGCGGGGAGGCCGGTTCATGAGCCAGCCCTCGGACACCGGTCGCGCCTCGCCCCGGGTCACCGTCCAGTTCGATCACCCGGACCGGCGCTACGAGCCGCAGGACGCCATCACGGTGCGCTACCGGATCGAAGGGCTCGACGGCGAACGGACGCAGGCCGTCGAGCATTCCATCGCCTGGTACACCGAGGGCAAGGGGGAGGAGGACCTCGGGGTTCATTTCTTCGAGCGGGTCACCGATCCCGCGAGGCTGCCGCCGACGTCGAACGGCGGCGAATTCGCCGCCCGCCTGCCGTCGAGTCCGCTGTCCTACGAGGGCGTGATCGTCAAGCTGCGCTGGTGCGTGCGCGTGCGCATCTTCTTCCAGGCCTCGCGCGACTTCGTGTCGGAGCACGTCTTCGACGTCGGCCGGATTCCGCCGACCCGCGTCCCACCGGCGAGGTCCCCGTGAGCACGGCCATCGACAGGGGCGACGCGACGCGTCCGAGCCGAATCCCGGCCAACCCGTTCGCGACGCGCCACACGAAGCCGGGGGCGGTCGCGCCGCTCGACCATGGCGGCACGCCGCTCGATCTCCCGCGTCTCGTGCGGCGGCTGCGCGGGCTGCGGGCGGCCGCCATCGAGGGCCCGCACGGCCGCGGCAAAACCACACTGCTGACGGCGCTCGCGGACGCGGCCGGCTCCGCCGGCACGCCGGTCGCCGTCGTGCGGTTGCGTTCGCGCCGCGACGCATGGGCGGCCCTGACCGCGATCGTGCGGGCTCCGGCCGGATCGCTCGTCTGCATCGACAGCTGGGAGCGGCTCGGGCCGGGCCTGGCCGCGGTGGCGCGCGCAGCGGCCCGGATCCGCGCGTGCCTGCTGCTCGTCACCAGCCACCGCGCCACGGGGATGCCGGCCTTGTGGCGATGCGAGACGACGCCCGGACTGCTCGCGGCGATCGTCGCCCGGCTGCCCGATCACGGCGGCCGGGTTTCCCGCGGCGACGTGGTGGAGGCCTTCGCCCGCCACGACGGCAACCTGCGGGAGTCGCTCTACGATCTCTACGACCGCTTCGAGCGGCGCGTCCGCGAGCCGACCGCCGGTTGATCGGCGACGGGGATCGGCGGCGTGGCCCGTGACGCCGGCGGTCTGTTCCCCGCATCTGGCGGCCCTGACGGACCCGTCGTGGGTCTGGTTGTGACGGTCGCACGCACGGTTCCGATTGCTCCGGCACGCCGCGCGAAATTCATGAACCGTCGTGGCATTTTTCCTCCGCAGCATCCCCCGGGCGCAACCTAGGCTGGAGGAGCCGTTGATCGCACCGGAACATCCCGATGCACCGACGGCGCGAGTGCGAGGAGACTGCGATGATGACGCGTCGAGCAATTGCCGTCCTGCTGTTGGCGGCTGGTTCCACCGCCGCGATGCCCCGAGTCGGCGTCGCTCAGTGCTGCCTGGCCGACCTGTTCGCCGGCTGCGGCGCGGGCGTGCGTCGGCCGCCTGCCTACGCGGTCGCCCCGGTGATGGCGCCAGTCGCCGCGCCGATCGCCGCGCCGCCGCCGCCCGTGATGGTGCCGGTGCAGCAGACGAGCTACGTGCCGGAAACGACCTATCGCACCGAGTACAAGTCGGTGCCGGTCACCTCCTACAAGCCTTCCTGCGAGATCGACCCCTGCACCGGATGCCCGCGCGAGTGCATGCAGCCCGTCACCCAGTACATGCAGCAGGCCGTGAACGTTCCGGTCACGCAGTACCGCGCGGTGACGAGCACGAAGTACGTGCAGATGCAGCCCGGCTATGCCGCCGCGCCCGGCTACTACGGAGCGCCCGCGACCTATGGGGCGCCCGGTGTCGCGCCGATCGCCCCCGGCCCGGTGGCCGCGCCTCCCGCGGGCGTGGTCAGCCCGTTCACGGCACCGATCACCACGACGCCCCAGGCCTGGGGCGCCGCCGGCTCCGACGTCTCGAACACGATCGTGCCGGGCTCGACGAGCATCAATGCCCCGACCCTGCCCGCGGGCACGGCGCCGCCGACGTTCCAGCCGGCCCCGGTGCAGCGGCCGATCGCGCCGCCGACCGGCGCCCCGGTCTACGTCCAACCCACCACGGCCTACGGCCAGGCTGCCCCGATCTACACCCAACCGGCCACGGCCGCCGGTCAGCAGGCCCCGATGTACAACCAGCCGGCCACGGCCTACAACCAGCCGGCGACGACCTACGCCCAGCCGGCACCGGCCGCCGGTCAGCAGCCCGCCGCTCCCGCCTACACGCAGCCCTACCAACAGGCCGCTCCGGCGATCGATCCCGCGACGGCCCAGCGGCCCGTGCAGGCTCCGGCCTACAACGCCCCGCCGCTGAAGCCGATCCCCGAGTTGCCGCGGACGGGCAACGGCGCCGGTCAGGCCGTGGCTCCGCCGCAACCCGCCGCCCCGGCTGCCCCCGCTCTGCCCGCGGCCCCGGCCACACCGGCTCCGCCGGCCGCATCGGGTGCTCCGGCGGCCACGGGCACCAACGGCATGCCCGTCGTGCCCGGCCAGGGTCCGGGTGCCGCGACCGGCGCCTTCCCCCGCCTGCTGGAACCGACGAGCCACACCACCTCGTGGCAGCCCGCCGCGGTCGGTGGACGGCCCGCGATGTTCGCTCCCGCCTACCCGACCGCCGCCCTGCCCGCCCGGTTACAGCAATGACGTCAGGCCGCGTTCCGCCGGCCGCGGCACGCGAGGGAACGGCGCCGATCCTCCCATGACCAACGCCGACATCGCCGCCGTCTTCGATCACGTCGCCGATCTGCTCGAGTACCAGGGGGGCAACGTCTTTCGGGTGCGGGCCTACCGCAACGCCGCCCGCATGATCGGAGGCATGGTGGAATCGCTGGCCTCCGTGCGCAGCGCCGCCGACCGGTCGCTCACCGACCTCGAGGGCATTGGTGCGGATCTCGCCGGCAAGATCGAGTCGCTGCTCGACACCGGCACGTTGCCGATGCTCGAGGAACTCCAGCGGCAGGTGCCGGCGGTCGTCTTCGAATTGATGCGGGTGCCGGGGCTCGGTCCCAAGAAGGTCAAGGCGCTCGTCGATCACCTGGGCATCGACTCGCTCGACGCGCTCGAGCAGGCCTGCAAGGACGGCCGGGTGGAGGCCGTCAAGGGATTCGGCCCCAAGACGCAGGCGGCCATCCTCGCCAACATCGCCTTCGCCAAGAGTCCCGAGCACGCGCGGCTCCTCTGGGAGGAGGCCGACGCGATCGTCCAGGAACTGATCGCGTGGATGCGCGAGTGCCCCGCCGCGCGGCAGGTCGAGGGGGCCGGCAGTTGGCGCCGCGGCCGGGAAACGGTGGGCGACCTCGATGTCGTCGTCGATACGACCGACGCCGCCGCGGTCATGGACCATCTCCTCCGCTGGAAGGAGACGTCGGCCGTGCTGCTGCGGGGCGACACGAAGACGAGCGTGCGCGGTCCCCGCGACGTGCAGATCGATCTTCGCGCGGTGGACCACCGCTCGTTCGGCGCGGCGCTCCAGTACTTCACCGGCTCCAAGGAGCACAACGTCCGCCTGCGGTCGCGGGCCCGCGACCGCGGGCTCACGATCAACGAATACGGCGTCCATCCATTGGCCGCGGCCGCGGACGAGGCGGCCGGGCAGGCGAAGGGCCGAAGCATCGCCGGTGCGACCGAGGCGGAGGTCTACGAAGCGGTCGGCCTCCCCTGGATTCCCCCGGAGCTTCGCGAGGGCGGGGACGAGATTCGGCTGGCGGAACGGGGCGAACTGCCGCGGCTCGTGTCGCTCGAGGACATCCGCGGTGACCTCCACATGCACACGACCGCGACGGACGGCGAGGACACGCTCGCCGAGATGGTCCGGGCCGCGATCGCGCGGGGGCTCTCCTACATCGCGATCACCGATCACGGGCAGCGGGTCACGATGGCCCGGGGGCTCGACGCCAAGCGGCTGCTGAAGCAGTGGGGTGAGATCGACCGGCTCAACGAGTCGCTCGCGAAGGAGGGGCCGCCGCCGATCGTGGTGCTCAAGGGGATCGAGGTGGACATGCTCGAGAAGGGGGGGCTCGACCTGCCCGACACGGTGCTGGAGCAGGCCGACTGGGTGGTGGCGAGCCTGCACTACGGCCAGAACCAGCCCCGCGAGCGGATCACCGCGCGGATCGTGGAGGCGATCGAGAATCCCCACGTCAGCGCGATCGGCCACCCGACCGGCCGGCTCATCAACCGCCGGCCTCCCTACGACGTCGATATCGAGGCGGTGATCGAGGCCGCGGCGCGGACCGGCACCTTCCTGGAGATCAACGCCAATCCGTGGCGGCTCGACCTCGACGATCGGCATGCGGCCGCGGCGAAGAAGGCGGGGGTCACGCTGGTGATCTCGACCGACGCCCACTCGACGCAGGGCCTCGACGTGATGCGGTGCGGCATCCTGCAGGCCCGCCGCGCGGGCCTCGAAGCATCCGACATCGCCAACACGCGAACCCTCGCTGGCCTGCGGCGACTGATGAGTCGCTAGTTGTCCGCGGAAAAAGCCATCCATGGCCTTTTTCCACGTGATCGACCGCAGGAAACGCCAAGGGTTTCCTGGGTCGATGGCCAGCGCATCCCTGCTCGGGCAGAGTTGTTCCACAATCTGCCAGCCGGCAGTCGAAAAACGCGTCCGCCAGAGAAGGATTCAGCGAGGGGCTGCTCATGCCCCGGGAGCCGGCGTGGCTGACAAGCGCAGCCCTGGATGGCGGAGCGCAGGCAGCCCCCAGTGAGCGCAGGCCCGGAGGGCCGCAGCGAACGACCGGCGACGGGGTGTGGGCAGCCCCGAGCCGGCCCCGGAAAACGGGCGCCGGCTTCGGCCCCGTCACTGATCCTTGACGCACCGAAAGCCCAGGTGGTTGGAGCCCGACGACACCTCTCCCTTGCCCCGGGTGCCGACGATGTACCGGGAGCAGTAGAGGTCGGTGCAGAGGAACGAGCCCCCGCGGTGAACCCGCTTGGGCTGCTCCGGTTCCAGCGGATCGAAACTGTCGGCCGGCCCCGCCGGATTGACGGCGATCGCCCGGCCGTCCGGCCCGCCAACGACGGCGTATGTGTCGGGGCGATACCAGTCGGAACACCACTCCCAGACGTTGCCCGACATGTCGTGGAGGCCGTAGCCGTTGGCGGGATACCGCTTGACGGGCGCGATCCCGGCAAACCCGTCCGCCCCGGTGTCGCCGCCGGGAAACGCTCCCTGCCAGGTATTGGCCATCCACGCGCCGCCGGGCAGGAAGTCATTGCCCCAGGGATAGGCCGCTCCCGAGAGCCCGCCCCGGGCCGCGCACTCCCATTCAGCCTCGGTGGGCAGCCGTTTGCCGGCCCACCTCGCATAGGCCTCGGCGTCGGCGTAGGCGACGTGGACGACCGGTTCGTCATCGCGGCCGACGATCGAACTGTCGGGGCCGAGCGGATGACGCCAGTCGGCCCCCCTCACATAACTCCACCACGCGTAATGGTTGTCGAGCGGCACCGGTCCGGACGGCGGGCTGAACACGATCGAGCCGGCGACGAGATTTTCCGGGGGCGCGTTCGGGTAGTCCTCGGCCCGCGGCGGCCGCTCCGCGATGGTGAGGTATCCCGTCGCCTTGACGAAGGCCGCGAACTGCGCGTTGGTCACCTCCGTCGCATCCATCCAGAAGCCATCGAGCCGCACGCGATGAATCGGTCGCGCGTCGCTCATCGGATCGCGACCGCCGAACGGCATCCCCCGCGGATCGGCGCAGCCCCTGGAGAACTCGCCTCCCGGAATCCAGACCATGCCGGGCGGGGCGGCGCCGTCCGGCCGACCCATCGCGGCCGTGGTCGGCGCAAAGGCGGGCCGGACCGATGGTCGCGCCGCGGGCCGAGACAAGAGCCAGGCGGTTCCGAGCACGGCGACGAGGGCCGCCGCCACCCACGGCATGATTCCCGGGCCACGGGCCGGGGCCGCGGGGGGGCGGGACGTGGGCCGTTTCATGCCGACTCCCGCCGCAACGACCGCTCGAACGTCCGCCGCAGCGCCCGCCGCCGCGTCGGATTCCACCACTTGCTGAAGTTCTTCCGGGCCTTCTTCGCGAGGTCGGCCTCCTGCCGTCGCAGCTGCGCCAGGGTGGAACGATCGGCATGCGACCCGCCCCTGGAGGACCAGCGGTCCAGGCGGTCCGCCGCCGCCGCGTGGTCGGTGAATTCGCCGAGCATCTCCTGGAGACGCTCCAGCGACTCCTGGCAGCGGGCCCGCGCACGCGGCGGGTAGACGCCGGCGAAGATCTCGAGGGCGTAGCGGAGCTTCTTCCCCTCGATCCGCACCTGATGGATCTCCTCGTCATCCCGGAGCCTGCGATCCGCCTCGGCGAAGAACCGCTCGATGAGCGGCTTCAACCGGCGGCGGGCATACGCGCCGAACGACCGCCGTCCCCGGCCGCATGCGATGCCGTCGAGCAGCCGCTCCACCCGTCCGGGCCAGTCCGCGGCAACCAGCCGCGCGTGGATCTCCCGGATCGGATGCCGGGACTCGACCCGTTGCCTCGAGAGCATCGCCACCAGCCGCTCACGGGCGCGGAGCCCCGGCTCCCTGCGATCCGGCGGACGCGATCCGGCGGCGGGCTGCATCCGCAGGCGATCGGTCAGCACGTCGAGGTCGCGGGCGTCGCCGGCCGCCCGCCGCAACCGCCGCAGCTGCTTGCGGAACCAGGCGGTTCGATGCGCGGGAAGCAGATCCTGAAACGCATCGATGGCGGCCAACGTGCGCCTCGTCGCGACCCGCAGCCGGTGAACCGCCTCGGGATGCTGCCGCTCGCCGCAGGAAGCACGCAGCTCCGCCCAGACCGCTTCGAGCCGCTTCCGCAACGTCCGCGCCGCCACGCGGGCGACGGGAGTGCGATCGCTGTCGATGACGTGCCACGAATTCGAAGCTGCCATGAGTCGATCCGACGCGGCCCGCGCGAGTGCCCGATGTCACTCTACGGGGCGAGCCGACGACCCGCCAGTTCCTGCAGCCACCTCGCGGGGTTTCGCCCGCGGAGGCAGGGACGGCTTGGTGACCGTCACGGCCGAGGCGAAGATCGTTCCCGCTCCGGCGCATCCCGCCCCGCTCCAGAGCCGGCCCGTCACCGTCACGGTATCGCCGGGCCCCACGAGGTCGAGCGAGGCGGCCTCGAGGGTGGCGACCGCATCCTCGGCGACCGTGAAGGTCAGCCGCCTGACCTTGCCCGCATCGACCCGCACCTGCATCGTCTTGCCGCGGACAGATGTCACCGTGCCGACGATCCGCTCGATCCGCCCCGGGCGAACCTCGTCCGGCTTGAAGCCGTCCGGCGGCGTCACGATCTCGAACGCCGTCACGGGCTGGTCGCAGCGGCCGCGATCGTCCACCGCGGCCCGCAGCCGCACCACCATGCCCGGCCTGAGGATTGCCGCCGGCGCCTCCCCGATCACGGAGACCTTCGACACTCCCGCCGGGTGCAATTGAGCGAACAGCAATGCGTCGTGGGCCGCCGCGGCGCCGTTCTCGGCAAAGGCCACGACCCCGCCGGCGACGGCCCCGGACGCGCCCTGCACGACGCCCCGGTACTCGGCCTCGGGCAGCCGGTCGATGACCAGCTTGTTGCTCTCCACCGGCACCGTGATCGCCTTGTTGGTGCCGCGGCAGGCGCCCAGATTCCAGAGTCGCTCGTAGCTCCGCTGCAGTTGCGCCGACTTGAAGAAGGTGCCCCACTGGATCGTGCCGTCCGGTGCGACGGGCGCGAGCGATTCCTCGGAGACGGCGTAGGGGTTGTAGGGTTCGCCGTGGGTGGCCGGGGCACCGCCGGCAACGAGGAGCACCGCCGCAAGCGTTGGGATTCGCCGGGAACGAGAGCGTGGCATGACCATGTTTCCGGGGACGGAGGCGGCAACGGCACGTCGCCCGCCGCTCCAACCCTACTTCGGCCCCGGAGCGGGTTCAAAACAAGGGGGGCGGCCCGATGCCGGGAGGCACCGGGAGTGCCGCCTCTACCGCCCGCGCAGCCGGCA
>JBEIQP010000192.1:0-3480 GCA_040376455.1 Planctomycetaceae bacterium
AAGTTCATCATCGCCGACACCCCCGGCCACGAGCAGTACACCCGCAACATGGCGACGGGCGCCTCGACGGCCGACCTCGCGATCATCCTCATCGACGCCCGGCATGGCGTGCTCACGCAGACGAAGCGGCATTCGTTCATCGTCTCGCTGCTCGGCATCAAGCACATCGTCGTGGCCGTCAACAAGATGGACATCGTCGGCTACGACGAACGGGTGTTCGAGAAGATCAAGGCCGACTACATCGACTTCGCCTCCCGGCTCGAGCTGCCCGACGTCCACTTCATGCCGATCTCGGCCCTCAAGGGGGACAACGTCGTCGCCCACAGCCCGAACATGCCCTGGTATTCGGGCGCGCCGCTGATGCCGCTGCTGGAGACGGTCTACATCGGCTCCGACCGCAACATGGAGGACTTCCGGTTCCCGGTGCAGCTCGTGGTCCGGCCCAACCTGGACTTCCGCGGCTTCTCGGGCACCATCGCCTCGGGCATCATCCGGCGCGGCGACGAGATCGTGTCGCTGCCGTCGCGGAAGAAGAGCCGCGTGAAGTCGATCGTGACGTTCGACGGCGAGCTCGAGGAGGCGTTCGCCCCGCAGTCGGTGACGCTCACGCTCGAGGACGAGATCGACTCCAGCCGCGGCGACATGCTCGTGCGGCCCGGCAACGTGCCGAAGGTGGACCACCGCTTCGACGCGATGGTCGTCTGGATGGCGGAGGAGCCGCTCGTGCCGGGCCGGCAGTACCTCTTCAAGCAGACCAGCAAGGTGGCGGCCGGCGCGGTGAGCACGCTGCGCTACCGGGTGGACGTCAACACGCTTCACCGCCAGCCGGCCCCGACGCTCGGCCTCAACGAGATCGGCCGCTGCGGGATCACGCTCACGAGCCCCATCGCCTACGACGCCTACCGGCGGAATCGGGCCACGGGCGGCTTCATCATGATCGACCGGCTCACCAACGCCACGGTGGCCGCCGGCATGATCCTCGATCGGGAGCCGGAGGCCGGGGGCGTTGCCCACTGGGACGACGAGCCCGCCGCGGGGCATCTGCACGAGGCGGCCAGCGACGTCACCGCCGAGGAGCGCGAGGCCCGGTTCGGCCAGAAGCCGGCCACGATCCTGCTCACGGGGCTCACCGGCGCCGGCAAGACGACGCTCGCGCGGGCCCTGGAGCGGCGGTTGTTCGACATGGGGCGGGCCGTGACCGTGCTCGACGGCCAGACGATGCGGCTGGGAATCAGCCGCGACCTCGGCTTCAGTGCCGCCGAGCGGAGCGAGAACCTCCGGCGGAGCGTGGAGGTGGCCAGGCTCTTCAACGAGGCGGGCATCGTCTGCATCGGCGCCTTCGTGGCCCCGGACGAGGAGGTGCGCCAGAAGGCCGCCGACCGCGTGGGCCGCGACCGGTTCCTCGTCGTGCACCTGTCGGCCCCCGTCGAGGTCTGTCGCACCCGCGACACCGACGGCCAGTACCCCCGCGCCGACGCCGGCGAGCTCGCCAACTTCCCGGGCGTCTCGGCGCCGTACGAGCCCCCCGTGGCGCCGGACCTCGTGCTGCCGACCCACGAGTGGACGGTCGCCACGTGCGTCGATGCGCTCGTGCGGCTGCTCGAAGCCCGCGGCGTGATCTGACTCCGGCGGCCGCCGCCCGACCGGTTCCCCGCGAGCCTCCGCTCCATGCACCCGCTGATCGGCATCCTCACCGTCTCCGACCGGGCCAGCCGCGGCGAGTACGCCGACGAGGGCGGGCCGGCGATCCGCGGCTATCTGGCCGAGGTGCTCGCCTCCGCGTGGGAGCCGCGCGAGCGGATCGTGCCGGACGACGTGGAGGCGATCGCGGCCGCGATTCAGGCGCTCGCCGCCGAGGGTTGCTGCCTGATCGTCACGACGGGGGGCACCGGCCCCGCGCCGCGGGACGTGACCCCCGAGGCCACCGAGCGCGTCTGCACGCGGATGCTGCCCGGCTTCGGCGAACGGATGCGGCAGGTGTCGCTGCAGTACGTGCCGACGGCGATCCTCTCGCGCCAGACGGCGGGCGTCTGCGACCTGGCGCTCGTCGTCAACCTGCCGGGCCGGCCGAAGAGCATCCGCCAGTGCCTCGACGCCGTCTTTCCCGCGATCCCCTACTGCGTGGACCTGATCCACACAGGCCAGCCGAATCCGCCGCGACTGGAGACGAATCCCGACCGGCTCGTCGCCTTCCGGCCGCCGGGCTGACCGCGGCCGCCCCGGCGGGTCATGTGCGGGCGTCGGCCGTCGGCGTGACGCGGGCACGGCGTGACGCGGCAGGCGAGGAGCCACGTTCCGGCCGCGCCCCCCCGCGTCTGCCCCGCGGCATCGAAACCCGTCCCTATTCCTGCCCCTGTCCCCGGATATAGAGTGTCGTTCGTCTCCCCGCCCCCCTCCCTCGTTCCCGTGTGCCTTCCATGAAACCCGTACTTCTGGTGATCCGCGATGGCTGGGGTGAGAACCACAATCCCAAGCACGACACGTTCAACGCCGTGAAGCTGGCGAACATCCCGGTCTCCCGCAGCCTGACCACGGACTGGCCCCGCACCGAGATCCTGGCCCACGGCCTCGATGTCGGCCTGCCGGTCGGCATCATGGGCAACTCCGAAGTCGGCCACCAGAACATCGGCGCCGGGCGCATCGTCGATCAGGAGATCGTCCGCATCGACAAAGGCCTGACCGACCCGGCTGCCATGCGCCAGATCAAGGCCTTCCGCGGCCTCGTCGAGAACGTCAAGGCCACCGGCGGCGCGGTCCACCTGATGGGCCTCTGCTCCGCAGCCGGCGTCCATTCCACCCTGCCCCACCTCTACGCCCTCCTCCGCCTGCTGAAGGAAGAAGGCCTCACCAAGGTCTTCGTCCATGCCTTCATGGACGGCCGCGACAGCCCGCCGACGTCCGGCCTCGGCTATCTCGAGCAGCTCGAAGCCGAACTGGCGAAGATCGGCGTCGGCACGATCGCCAGCGTCACCGGCCGCTTCTGGGCCATGGATCGCGACAACCGCTGGGAACGCGTGAAGACCGCCTACGACGCCCTCACCGGCGGCCCCGCCCCGGAAGCCGCTTCGGCCGCCGCAGCCGTGCAGGCCTATTACGACAAGCCGACCGACGCCAACACCGTCGGCGACGAGTTCGTCCCGGCCACCCGCATCAAGGGCACGGCCTTCATCCAGGACGGCGACTCGGTGCTGTTCTTCAACTTCCGCGGCGACCGGCCGCGCGAGATCACCCGCGCCTTCATCGACCCGGAGTTCAAGGGCTTCCCCCGCGCGAAGCTCCTCGACATCTTCTACGCCACGCTCACCAACTACGAGAAGGGCCTCTGCCCCAACGTCATCTTCGACAAGCCCGCCAAGATGGTGAACATCCTCGGCGAGTGGGTCGCCAGGCAGGGCATCCCGCAGTTCCGCACCGCGGAGACCGAGAAGTTCCCGCACGTGACCTTCTTCTTCAACGACTACCGCGAAGAAGCCTTCCCCA
>JBEIQP010000104.1:0-9103 GCA_040376455.1 Planctomycetaceae bacterium
ATCGAACTGCAGATGGAAGGCTCGGTGGGGTGAAGAACCGATCATGACCGCAGCCACCGCAGCCGCCCCCACCTCGTTCGACCGGACCGCCCTCGATCATCTCCTCGCCGCGAGCCGGCAGCCCGACTGGGCTGCGGCGCTGCGGCGGGCAGCCTTCGACCGGCTCGAGTCGCTGTCGTTGCCCGACCGGCGCGATGAGAACTGGATGCGGACCGACATCCGTCTCTTCAAGCCGAATGCCTGGGCGCTGCGGACCGCGCGGCCCCCCGAAACGGCCGCCCCCGAGGGACTTCTGGCCGCGGCGATCGTGTCCGGCGAATGGTCCGCGGACCCGTTCGGGAACGGATTGCCCGCCTCCAAGCCGGCCGATTCGACGCTCGCCGGCCGCTTTGCCGCCTTCGAGGGGCACGTGGTCCGGGACGAACTCGACCCCGCGGTCGCCGCGCAGGGCGTGCTCTTCGGATCGGCGGAGCGGTTGCTCGCCGAGCATCCCGACATCTTCCGGCCGCACTGGTTCCGCGTCATCGAATCGGGCTGCGACTGGTTCGCCGCCCATCACGCCGCCTTCCACGCCGCGAGCGCCGTCCTCTACGTGCCTCCCCGGGTGCGGATCGCGGCGCCGCTCCACCTCATTTCGGCCCTGGGCGAGGGAGGCGTCGATGCCTCGCACGTCTTGGTCGTGCTCGGCGAGGGCGCGGAGGCGACCGTGCTGACCGAGACGGCCGGCGGCGGCGCGGCCGGCACCCCGGGCGGCTTCCACAACGGCGGCACCGAGATCGTCGTCGGTCCGAACGCCTTCCTGCGGATGGTCAACCTGCAAAACTGGAACACCGGCGTCTGGCACTTCGCCAGGCAGAAGGCCACGGTGCAGGCCGGCGGGCGGCTGCAGTGGACGCTCGGCGCGCTGGGGAGCCGCCTCTCGCAGGTGGCCCAAGACGTCGCGCTCGCTGGCCCCGGCGCCAACGCGCAGGTCAACGGCGTGATGTTCACCGAGGGCCGGCAGCAACTGGTCTACAACACGCTGCAGCACCACGAGGCGGCCTCCTGCAGGAGCGACCTGCTCTACAAGGGCGCGCTCCAGGACCGGAGCCGTCTCGTCTGGCGGGGCATGATCAAGGTGGACAAGGCCGCCCAGAAGACGGACGGCTACCAGCGCAACGACAACCTCATGCTCTCGAACGAGGCTCGGGCCGACTCGATTCCCGGCCTGGAGATCGAGGCCGACGACGTCCGCTGCACGCACGGGGCCACGAGCGGTCGGGTGGACGCTGAGCAGATCTTCTACGCGCAGGCCCGCGGCCTGTCGGCCGATGAGGCTGCCCGGCTGGTCGTCGCCGGCTTCTTCCAGCAGGTGTTCGACCGGATCACCATCCCGCAGGTGCGGGAGGCGCTCGCCCGCGCCATCGGGCAGCGGATCCGCCGCGTCTCCTGAAACCGCTCGCTCCCCCATCGACCGCAATCCCCTCCCTGGATGAGACAGACGTGCCGGATGCCTTCCGGCACCGCACCGACCGCGCGAGGATCCAACCGATGCCCGACTTCGTGAGAGTGGCCGATGTCGCCGAGGTGCCCGATCCCGGCAAGACGCTCGTGGAGGTTGACGGCGACATGGTCGCCCTGTTCCACGTCGCCGGCGCGTTCTACGCGATCGACGACGTCTGCACGCACGACGGCGGCCCGCTTGCGGACGGCGAACTCCGCGACTACAAGATCGCCTGCCCCCGTCACGGTGCGAAGTTCGACATCCGCACCGGGGCGGCGCTCACGATGCCGGCTGTGCGTCCCACGCGGGCCCATGAGGTGAAGGTGGAACACGGCGGCGTCTGGGTCCGCCTCCGCAGCGGGCCGGGAGCCGACGGCCCGGCGGCGCATGCGACGGCCGCCGTGCCGGCGACGGCCCCCGGTCCGCAGCCGACCGGTTCGACCTCCGCCCCGCTCCACACGCCGGCGACGACGACCGCGCCGGCGCCGGCGGCGGACTCCCTCGCCTCCCAGCCGCTCAGCGAGGACGTGGTTCGCGAGATGCTCAAGGAAGTGAAAGACCCCGAACTGTTCGTAAACATCGTCGATCTGGGCCTCATCTACGGCGTCACCCACGGCCCCGATGCCGACGCCCCCGAGAAGCAGCGGGTGTCGATCGACATGACGATGACGAGCCCGGCCTGCCCGGCCGGGCCGCAATTGATCGCCGACACGAAGCGTGTCGTCGGCACACGAACGGACGTGTCGGCCGTCGAGGTGCGGATCGTGATGGATCCCCCCTGGACGCCCGACCGGATGACGGAGTCGGCGCGGGACCAGTTGGGGATCTTCTGAATGGTGCGCCTGCCGGGCCATCCATGGCCCCGGCAGGCTTGGCCCGGCGTGGTCGCAGCCAAGGTGCGACCAGCCGGGCAGACGGTCGCACCTCCGGGCGGCCGTGGCCGCGGCTACAGGCCGGCGTAGAGCCGCATGTGGGCGGCGGCCATGGAATCGGCGGAGTGACGCTCACGGGCGAGGGCATGGCCGTGGCCGCCGAGGGCGGCGGCGCGAACGGGGGCGGTGAGCAGTTCGCCGATCGCGCGGGCCAGGTCGGCGGGATCACCAGGGCGATGGAGCAGGCCGGCGGCTTGGGTGTCGTCGCCACCACCGAATAGTTCGGGGAACGTGCCGTGATCGGGAGCGACCACCGGCACGCCCGCCGCCATGGCCTCGATCACCGGTAGCCCCTTGGCCTCGGGGTGCACCGTCGGCATCGCGAACACATCGATCGACGCTAGCAAAGCGAGTTTGCCCGGGCGGTCCACCTGCCCAAGCCAGCGGTAGCGGTCTCCCACACCCAGGCTCGTCGCCAGGCCCTCGCACTCGGCGATGTAGCCGCGTTCTGCAGCCACCGTCGCTCCCGCGGCCACGACCTCCACGTCGTGCCGGTCGGCCAGGATCGGCAACGCCCGCACGAGCATGTCGAGCCCCTTTTCGGCACAGGCGCGGGCGAGATAGCCCACCACGAGCCGGCCGCCCCGGGTCGTCCGGCGGGCCACGAGATCTGGTGGCAGCACCGGTAACGCCGCGCGGTCGAGGCCGTGCGGGATCACCTCGAGCCGCTCCGCCTCCAGCCCGATCCGCTCGGCCATGAAGCCGGCATAAAACCGGTTCAGGGCCACGAACCGATCCACGTCTGCCGCCCGCTCGTGCAGCAACCGCCAGATCCGACCGCGATGCGGCTCCGGGATCTGGTCGATGAAGATGTCCTCACCGGAGAGCGTGCACACGATCCGGGCGCCCGTGGCCTGGCGGATCGCCCGGGCGAGGCCGATGAGCAGCGCGTTGGAGAGATGAACGACGTCCGGCCGCACCTCCGCCGCCAGCCAGCCGGCGAGTTTCGCCACCTCCTTCCGCTGCCGGCCCGCCTCGCCCTGGAGCGTCGAGACCGTGAGCGGGCCGAGGTCGGCGGCCCGGGCGCCGCCGGTGCGGCTCGACAGCCACTCCAGCAGCGGCCGGGCATCGAACACGGCGTCGAGGAACCGCGGCGTGTGTCGAAACAGCGGCATGTGCTCCTGCAGCCAGACGTTCACGCCCCCCATCACGATCCGCCGCTCGGCGATGTTCTCCTCGTCGGTGGTCGTGGGCACGTAGGCCGGCACGAGGATCGCATCGCAGCCGCGCCCGCGGAGCGCCCGCACCAGCGCATTATCGTGCAGGCACGATCCGCAGAGCCGCCCCCCTGCCCCAGCCGTGATGTGGACGACCTTCATGCCGCCGCCTGCCACAAGTCCAGCAATGAAAGTGTGACGGAGAGGGTGCCCCTGCCGTGTCGCCGGGCTATGGGAGCAAGCGCAGGCATGGATGCCGGAGCGCAGCGAACGTCCGGAGACATGGCAGGGGCACTCCCGACCGCGGAAAAGGCTCGATGCATCATGCCACGAACTCCGGAGCCGCGCTCACTTCGCTCCCTCCAGGTGGAGCAGCACGAGCGCCAGATCGGCCGGCGTGATGCCGCTGACGCGGCCCGCCTGCCCGAGGGTTCGCGGCCGGATCCGGTCGAGTTGCTCGCGGGCCTCGGCCCGCAGGTGGCGGACGCTGCCGAAGTCGAAGCCGTCGGGGATCGGTCGCTGCGCGAGCGTGCGCTGCCGCTCGATCCGGTCTCGTTCGAGCGCGAGGTAGCCCGCGTAGCGGATGTCGTTCTCGATCTGCACGGCGGCGGCGCGCGACACGCCCGCGAGCGCCGGCAGGGCCGCCACGCACTCCGACCAGCCCACCTCCGGCCGCTTGAGAAGATCGGCGAGCGTCACGCCGTTGACCCGATGGCCGGCGAGGGTCGCGAGCGTGGCCTCGATTTCCGCCTCCTTCGCGGCGAGCCTGGCGACGCGGTCGGATTCGGCGAGCCCCAGGGCCGCCGCCACCGGCGTAAGCCGCCGGTCGGCGTTGTCGTGCCGCAGGGCGAGCCGGTGCTCGGCCCGGCTCGTGAACATTCGATACGGCTCGTCCACGCCCCGCGTCACGAGGTCGTCCACGAGGACGCCGATGTAGGAATCCTCCCGCTGCAAGACGAGCGGCTCCCGGCCGGCCCGCGCGAGGGCCGCGTTGGCCCCGGCCAACAGCCCCTGGGCGGCGGCCTCCTCGTACCCCGTCGTGCCGTTGATCTGCCCGGCGAAAAACAGGCCGTGGACCCGCTTGCTCTCGAGCGCGGGCGTGAGCTGGTCGGGAGGAGCGTAGTCGTATTCAACGGCGTAGCCATACCGCATGATCACCGCCCGCTCGAGCCCCGGCACCAGGCGGATCATCGCATCCTGCACGTCCCGCGGCAGGCTCGTGGAGATGCCGTTGACGTAGATCTCCTGGGTCTGGCGGCCCTCGGGCTCCAGAAACAACTGGTGGCTCTCCTTGTCGGCGAACCGGACCACCTTGTCCTCGATGCTCGGGCAATACCGCGGACCGCGGGATTCGATCTGGCCGGTGAACATCGGCGCCCGGTGCAGGTTCGCCCGGATCAGGTCGTGGATCTCCCCCGTGGTCCGCGTGATCCAGCAGGCCATCTGCTCCTGCTCGATCCTGTCCGTGAGGAACGAGAAGGGCTGGGGATCGGCGTCACCCGGTTGCTCGTCGAGCCGCGAGAAGTCGATCGTGCGGGCCGACAGCCGGCACGGAGTGCCGGTCTTGAATCGCTCGATCCGCAGGCCCAGCCGTTCGAGGGCCCGGCTCACGCCCGAGGTCGTGCCTTCCCCCGCCCTGCCGCCCGTCGTCTGGGCCTCGCCCGTGTGCATCACCGCCTGCAGAAACGTGCCCGTCGTGAGCACGACGGCCGCCGCGCGATACACGGCGTCGCCGCGCACGCGGACGCCGGTGATCCGCCACGGGGCGTCGGCCCCGGCCGTCGTGCAGGGCTCGACGATCAGATCCTCGACGGTCTCCTGGCGCAGATCGAGGTTCGCGGTCTCCTCGACGATGCGCTTGGCTTCCATCTGATAGAGCCGTTTGTCCGCCTGCGCACGGGGCCCGTGCATCGCCGGCCCCTTGGACCGGTTGAGCACGCGGAACTGGATGCCGGTCGCGTCGATCGCCCGCGCCATCACGCCGCCCAGGGCATCGACCTCCCGCACGAGTTGGGCCTTGCCCACGCCGCCGATCGCGGGATTGCAGCTCATCTGGCCGACGGTGTCGCAGTTGGTCGTCAGCAGCGCCGTGCGGCCGCCGAGTCGAGCCGCCGCGCAGGCCGCCTCCACGCCGGCATGGCCAGCCCCGATCACGAGCACGTCGTATTCGTAGATGCAGCCCATCGTCGGAAACTGGTCAAACCTGAAGACCTGGGAAGCCTGTCCGCAGCCGGCAAGGTCACCCCGATTGAACCATCCCCCGTCTCTGACGCAAAGCGAACGGCCTCGAGCCCGGCTCACGATGCGGCCCGGAACGGCCGAAGTAGCCTGTGCGGAACCCCACCTTCGGGTGGTGGGCGTGTCCGGCAGTGGGGGTGTGGGGTCCAAGCATTCGGAGAAGGAGTTGCTTCCATGGTAGCGGCAGATGGTGCTTCGGCATCGGCAAAGGTGTTGCGGACGGTGTGGCTCGCGGCGGCAGTGGCTTTCTGGGCTTCCGGGGCCGCGTCGGTCGCCCGGGCGCAGGAACCGGCGGCGTTTCCTGCTCCGCCGTCGTTCACTCCCGACTTCGACGTGACCGAAGTCGCGTTCCGGAACGTCGGGGCCTTCCCGGCACCGATGTGGACGTCCTACGCGCTGACGGACGCCCTCTTCTGGGGCCGGGACAATCAGGCCACGAACCAGCCGCTGATCGTCTCGACGGGCGACGGCGCGACCCTGCTGTCCGCCAAGGACCTGCAGTTCCCCTGGAGCGAGGGTGTGCGGGCGTTCTACGGACAGCGCGATCCGAACAACGGCGGCTGGGAGATCGGCTACTTCGGCGTCTACGGGCAATCGGCGTCGCAGTTCATCTCGGCCACCCCTCCCGACTTTATCCAGATGCCGCAGCCGATCGGCAGCGAGCTCACGGCCGACGGTGAAACCGCGACGCTCAAGTACAACTCCGTCGTCAACAGCGCCGAGGCGAACCTGTTCCTCACATCGACCGAATGGCGCAACCACTCAGGGGCCTGGCTGACGCTCGATTGGCTGGCTGGATTTCGCTACGTGGGCGTCGAGGAGCAGGCGGCCATCGATCTCAACTGTTGCGTCGTGGATGACACCGTCCGGGCGGTGCCGTACGACGTCCGCACCCGCAACAACATGTTCGGCGGGCAGATCGGCAGCCGGGCGCGGCTGACGTGGCAACGTTGGGCGCTCGAGGGCTGGGCCAAGGCGGGCCTGCTTGGGAACTCGCAGAAGCAGATCCAGGATCCGCTCATCGACTACCTCGATTACCAGCAGCGGCCCGGCCTCTCGTCCACCGGCAGCGAAGTCGGCTTCATCGGCGACCTGAACGTGTCGCTGGTCTACCGCCTCACCGATGTCTGGGGCCTCCGCATCGGCTACAACACGGTGTGGATCACCGGGCTGGCTCTGGCGCCGAACCAGTTCGACTTCTCGAACACCGACCTCTCGGGCACCCGGCTGGCCTCGAGCGGCGGCATGTTCCTCAACGGCGCCAACCTCGGCCTGGAGGCCCGCTGGTAGGCGGCCGGCTCACCGCCTGATGGCGGCCGCCGGGAGGATCGGCCGCACGATCGGGGCGATGCGGAGCGGCGGAGCGAGGCTGGGCAGGCTAGTCAGCGTGGAGGTGATGCCCGTCACGCGGTCGTACTGCCGGACGCCTTTCGCTCCGCCGCCGCCGTTGAGGCCCTTCACGCCGTAGATCTTGTCCACCACGCCGTCGCCGGTCAGGTCGAGGGCGGCTGCAAACACGCGGGCGTTGGTCTTCGCGAACGACGAGAATGCCGACAGCGTCGGGCCGAGTTTGGCGCCGGTCGCCCCGCTGTAAACCGCCACCAACGACTGCCCGTTGACGCCCGCACCGACGAAGATGTCGTCGACGCCGTCGTCGGGAACGGCATTGGTCGCGTAGCGGCCGATCGACAGCGTCACGCCGCCGGTGAAGGTGGACGCGAACGGCAGGATGGTGCGGATCACCTTCGGCGTGGAGACGACGTCGAACACCTTCACCTTCGCCCGCATGCCGGCATTGCTGCCGACGATGATCTCGGCGAAGCCGTCGCCCGTCAGGTCCGCCGCGGCGACCATCACCCCGCCCGCGTACGGCGGCGCGAAGCCGCGGAACGAGCGGTAGGGGACGTTCGCCACGGGATCACCGCCGGGGGTCGTGTTGACGAGGAAGGCCCGCACGAGACCGGCGCCAGTGGACTGCCCCGCGACGATGTCCCCGATGCCGTCGCCGTTGACGTCGCCCACCGCCACCTCGACTCCGCCCCGATACGTCGGTCCGAAGGGGAGCGTGTTGAACCGTGAATCGTAGGTGTAGGTCGTCGATGCGCCCGAACCGCTGGCGACAAACACCCTGATTTGCCCCACCCGGTTCCGGCCGGGCGCCACGACGATGTCGGCGATTCCGTCGCCGGTCACGTCCCCGGTCGTGACCCGGACGCTGCCGATGAAGCTCTTTTCGTACAAGCCGTTCGTGTAGTTGATGAACTGCGTGACTTCGCCGAACTTGTCGAGCGTGCGGACGACGGGGTTCACGTTGCAACCGTCATCGGTGCCGAGCACCAGCACGGGCTCACCTGCGGACGGAATGATCGCGTCCACCACCGTCACGACGCTCGCCGTGTGGGGAGAGCCAGGATCGGAAGGACTGCTCACTACCACCGTGTTGGTATACGGCCCCAAAGGCGTGCTCGAGGGCACCGTGTACTTCGCAGTCAACGTCGCCGTCGCACCCGACGCGAGCGTGCCGACGAACCAGGTGAAATTGCCGGTCGGTGCCGCGGGCAGGATCGAGCCCTGGCTCGGCTGAAAGGAGCCTGGAACGGGCACGAAACCCACCGGCCACGTATCGACCACGACCACGTTTTGCGCGTCCGAATCACCCGTATTGCTCACCTTGATCGTATAGGTCTGGATCGTGCCGCCGCCGGCCGCCACCGTCGTGGCGCTGTCCGTCTTCCCGATCTGCAGGTTCGCCACCGTCACGATCAGATCCGTCACCGTGTCGTCCGCCGTGTCGAACTGGCTCGTCACCGTCGCCGTGTTCACCAGGCTCCCGGTTGCGCCGGACGCCAGCAGGCCCGTTACCAGGAACGTCGCCTTGCCGCCGGACTTCAGCACCGTCAACGCCGCGTTGATGTTGCCGGAACCACCCAGCGGACCGCTCGACCCGGCCGTGTAGCTCGCCGTCCACGTCACCCCGCTCAAGACTCCCGCGAACGGATCGGTCACCACCGCGTCGGTCACGTCGCTCGGGCCCAAGTTCTCGACCACGATCGTGTACGTCACCGTCTGGCCGGCCACCACCGCGCTCGTCGTCGTCTTGTCCAGCGTCAGATCGACCACCTTCGTGATCAGATCCGTCACCGTGTCGTCCGCCGTGTCGTACTGACTCGTCACCGTCGCCGTGTTGACCAGGCTCCCGGTTGCGCCGGACGCCAGCAGACCCGTTACCAGGAACGTCGCCTTGCCGCCGGACTTCAGCACCGTCAACGCCGCGTTGATGTTGCCGGAACCAC
>JBEIQP010000191.1:0-3555 GCA_040376455.1 Planctomycetaceae bacterium
AGGCCCCCATCGCTTACGCGATTGGGCTTCCTGAGGGCGAAGCGGGCACGCCGGAATCCGCTTAGCCGTAGAGGAGGGCGGCGCGGCGGCGGTCGTTGAACGCCCGCTCCTCCGGCTCCCAGGCGGCGGCGATCTCCCGCCAGTCCACGCCGGCCTCGATCGCCAGCCGCTCACGGTCCGAGCCGAAGAGCAGGTCGATGGCAATCGGATCGGCGACGAACTCGTAGGGCTCGGTCCGCCAGGCGAAGCGCTCCGGATCCTGCCGCCGCAGCTCGATCAGCAGCGCCAGCCCGGCCCGAGCCGGCTGGAAGGCATCGCGGTCGGTCACGTGCATCTGCACGCCGCCACAATCGATGCCGGCATGCTTGTGAAACGTCGGCCGGAAGGTCAGCGGCCGGAAGACGACGCCCGGCAGATCGAATGCGGCTAGCCGACGGGCCAGCGACTCACCGTCGATCCACGGCGCGCCGCAGATCTCGAACGGCCTGGTGGTGCCGCGTCCCTCGCTGAGGTTTGTCCCCTCGAGCAGGCACTGGCCCGGATAGACCACCGCCGTGTCCACCGTCGGCATGTTCGGCGAGGGCAGGACCCACGGCAGGCCACAGTCCTCGAACCACATGCCCCGCCGCCAGGCCTCGCAGCGGACGATGTCGAGGGCCGCCGACTCGAGGCCGAGTTCGGCGGCGTAGAGCGTGGCGAGTTCGCCGATCGTGAGCCCGTGACGGATCGCGATGTCGTGGGCGCCGATGAAGCTCTCGTAACCCGGCCTGACCCCCGGCCCCTCGACGACACGGCCGCCGAGTGGATTGGGCCGATCGAGCACGACCACGCCGACGCCCAGCAGTGCGGCGGCCTCGAGGCAGTACTTCATCGTCGCCTGAAATGTGTAGTAGCGGCTCCCAATGTCCACGAGGTCGATGACGAGCGTTTCAATGCCCGCCAGCTGCGCCGCCGTCGGCCGGAGGCTGGCGGCGGTGTCGCCGTAGAGGCTGTAGGTCCGTCGCGCCGGCGCCGATGTCTCCGCGTCCGTCACCGACTCCAGATCCTGGGCTTGCCCGTGCAGGCCATGCTCGGGGCCGAACACGGCGACCAGTTCGACCCCCTCCGCGGCGGCGAGCAGGTCGGAAGCCAGCCGCACGCGTCGGTCTACGGCAGCCGCATGGGTCACCAGCCCCAACGGTCGGCCGCGCAGCCGAGCAAAACCCTCCTGCGCGAGAATGTCGAGGCCCGTGAGCACCATCCGCCTGTCTCCCAAGGTCGCCGCAACCGCCGACGGCGGCGACAGTGTCGCCTTTTTCCTTGCGTTGGGGCAGGGGCGTTCCGATACTTTTCTTGGGGAGAACCGCCGGTGTTCGCCGACGTCCCCGCTTCCGGCCTCCGTTCGTGGCCGACCTGGCGTTCGCCATGCCCAAGCACCGTGCAGCCCGAAGCCGACCGCGGGATTCGCAGGCCACGCGCCGGCCGCTCGCCCACGAGCGGCTCGAGCCTCGAATCGCGCTCGCCGTCGCCCCCGGCCTCGCCGCCACGGGCAGCCAACCAGCCGGCGCGCTCAGCGGCAAGATCGTGTTCGCGTCGGCCGGCCATGGCTGGCAGTGGAGCGACACCTTGAACCGCTATGCGACCGACCGCGGCAACACGCTCTCGATGGTCGAGGACTTCGGCAACCAGGACCAGTTCACGTTCTACGCCGACTACCTGTTCCGCGCCGGGGCCACGGTCGTGCCGCTGCGGCCCCTCGGCCGGCAGCCGAACGAAGTGGTGCTCGACAACGACTCCAGTGACGTGGTCTGGAGCGGGCTGTGGTCCACGAGCACCTCCGGCACCCGCTGGTACGACGACGACTACGGCGCCGTGGCCGACACGGCCAAGTATCGGTATGCAAACGTGACCGCGACTGGCGAAACCGCCACCGCGACCTACGCCCCCACGATCCCGGCCGCCGGCTTTTATCCGGTCTACGCCTGGGCCTCGACGAGTTCCAACCGCACCGACCAGCTCTATCGCGTGAATCACACCGGAGGCAGCACGCAGGTTCGCATCGACCACCGCAAGGTCGGCAACGGCTGGGTCTATCTGGGCACCTACCACTTCGCCGCGGGCCGCTCGCCGGCGGACGGCTCGGTCACGGTGAGCAACTCATCGACCGCCGGCGGATCGGTCGTGATCGCCGACGCGATCCGTTTCGGCAACGGCATGGGAGACCTGCCCTCGGGCCCCAACGGCATCGGCACGGGGAGCGTCTCCGGCTATCCCCGCGAAGACGAGAACGCGCTCCACTGGCTGTGGCGGGGGATCGGGCAGTCCACCACCTTCACGAGCCCCTCGACGCTCCTCGGCACCAGCAACGTCTCCGCGCCGGCGCGGATGGCCGAGGACATGAACGCCGACACCAACCCCTATGGCACGAGCGTCTACGTCGCCTTCCACTCCAATGCCACCACCGGCGACCCGGCCACCGCCACCGGCCGCGGGGCGATCGGGCTTTTGAGTTCCACCAATCCCACGCCCAACCAGAACGCACTGGCCACCGCCCTCGGCCGCCAGATCAACGTCGACATGCGGGCGCTCGACGGCCAGTTCGACTACGACTGGAGCACGCGGACGACCTACGCCGCCGCCGGCGACTACGGCGAGATCTCCAACCTCCGGGCCCTCGGAGAGTTCGACTCCTCGATCATCGAGGTGGCCTTCCACGACAACACGCCCGACAACGCGCTGCTCCGCGACCCCCGCGCCCGCGACCAGATGGCGCGGAGCACCTACGAGGGCACACTCGAGCACCTGATCGCCTATCCGGGCACCACCACGGCGCCGGCCAACGTGACGCTTCCTTCCTCGCCGACGCAGGTCTCGGTGACCTGCACGACGGATGGCCGGGCAACGATCTCGTGGGTGCCGGGCCCGAGTTCCTCCGGCGGCACGGCGGGCGTGTTTGGCAGTCCGGCGACCGGCTTCCGCGTCTACGGCTCGACCGACGGTCTCGGCTTCGACGGGGGCACAGCGGTGGCCGGCGGCTCTGTCCGGTCGCTCACGCTCACGGGCCTCGACCCGACGAAGCCATACCAGTTCCGCGTGGCGGCCACCAACGCCGGCGGCGAATCGCTGCCGTCGGAGGTCGTCACCGTGCTGCCCGCCGTCGGTTCGCGGCAGGTGCTCGTGGTCAACGGGTTCGACCGGCTCGACAAGAGCCAAAACTTCAAGCTCACCTTTCTCACCAGCGGCACCACCACCGAACGCGTCTGGGCCCGCTACAACAACAGCCGCGACTATGCGGGGGTGGTCCAGGCGGCGATCCAGGCGGCCCGGCCCGGCGTCCGCGTCGATGCCGCGAGCAACGAGGCGGTGATACAGGGCGCGGTGTCGCTGGCCACCTACGACGCGGTGGTCTGGATTCTGGGCACGGAATCGACCGCCGGACGCACGTTCGACGCCACCAAACAGACGCTCGTCGAGCAGTTCGTGGCCGGCGGCGGCCACCTGTTCGTGACCGGCGCGGAGGTGGGCTACGACCTCGACGGCCAGAACAACGGCCGCACGTTCTTCCGCACCACGCTG
>JBEIQP010000114.1:0-8436 GCA_040376455.1 Planctomycetaceae bacterium
GAGGTGGGGGCGGCTGCGGTGGCTGCGGTCATGATCGGTTCTTCACCCCACCGAGCCTTCCATCTGCAGTTCGATCAGCCGGTTCATCTCGACGGCGTATTCCATCGGCAGCTCTTTCACGAGCGGCTCGATGAACCCACCCACGATCATCGTGCTCGCCTCCGCCTCGGAGAGGCCGCGGCTCATCAGGTAGAAGAGCTGCTCCTCCCCGATCTTCGAGACGCTCGCCTCGTGGCCGATCGAGACGTCCTGCTCCTCGATCTCGATGTAGGGGTAGGTGTCGCTGCGGCTCTTGTCGTCGAGGATGAGCGCGTCGCACACGACGCTCGACCGGCTCTTCCGCGCGCCCGGCTCCACCTTGACGAGGCCGCGATAGCTGGCCCGCCCGCCGTTCTTCGAGATGCTCTTCGAGACGATCCGGCCGCTCGTGTGGGGAGCGGCGTGGACCAGCTTGGCGCCGGCGTCCTGATGCTGGCCGGCCGACGCGAATGCGATCGAGAGAATCTCGCCCCGCGCTCCCGGCTCCATCATGTAGACGGCCGGATACTTCATCGTCAGATGGCTGCCGAGGTTGCCGTCGATCCACTCCATCATCGAGTCGCCGTACGCCATCGCCCGCTTTGTGACGAGGTTGTAGATGTTGTTCGCCCAGTTTTGGATCGTCGTGTAGCGGCAGCGACCGCCCCGCTTGACGACGATCTCGACGACGGCGGAATGGAGGCTCTCGGTGGAATACATCGGGGCCGTGCAGCCCTCCACGTAGTGCACCTGGGCTCCCTCGTCCACGATGATCAGCGTCCGCTCGAACTGCCCCATGCTCTCGGCGTTGATGCGGAAATAGGCCTGCAGGGGAAACTCGATCTTCACACCCTTCGGCACGTAGATCACCGACCCCCCCGACCAGACCGCCGAGTTGAGGGCGGCGAACTTGTTGTCGGTGGGGGGAATGATCTTTCCGAAGTACTCGCGCAGCAGGTCGGGATGCTCGCGGACGGCGGTGTCGGTGTCGGTGAAGATCACGCCCTTCTTGGCGAGATCCTCCTGGAGCGACCCGTAGACCACCTCGCTTTCGAACTGCGCCTTCACGCCGGCGAGGAACTTCCGCTCGGCCTCGGGGATGCCGAGCCGGTCGAACGTCTTCTTGATTGCGTCGGGCACCTCCTCCCACGTCTTGCCCTGCTGCTCGGCGGGCTTGAGGTAGTAGTAGATGTCCTGGAAATCGACGCCGATCGTGCCGCCCCATCGGGGCATCGGCTTGGAGTGGAAGATCTCCAGCGACTTCAGGCGAAAGTCCCGCATCCAGGCCGGCTCGCGCTTCATCTCCGAGATCTGGCAGACGATCTCGGCGTCGAGCCCCTTGCGGGCCTTGAAGACGGCCGGGCTGTCGGTGCGGAAGTCGTACTTGTTGATCTCGCCAAGTCCGAGCGTTGACGATTCGTCGAGGCCTGTCGCCATGATGCCTGCTCCTGTGTTTCGGGCCTGAAAGGGCGTTACGCCGTCACCGGCTCGGTCGCCGTCCGCCCCGCCGCCTTCAGCTCATCCATCGCCTTCTCAGCCGCGGCCGCCTCGGGGTAGGCGGCGCGGATCCGCTCGTAGCCCTTCTTGTGCAGTTCGGCGGCCAGTTCGGCGCCGCCCGACTCGACGATCCGGCCGCCGAGCATCACGTGCGTGCGGATCGGGATGTTGTGTTCCAGCAGCTGCTCGTGATGGGTGATGATGAGGATGCCCATGTCGCCCTGACCGGCGCCGCCGATCCGCGCGATGCTCTGGCTCGCGAGCCGGACGGCATCGGCGTCGAGTCCGCTGTCGGTCTCGTCGAGGATCGCGAACCTGGGGCGGAGCATGGCGAGTTGGAGGATCTCCGCCCGCTTCATCTCGCCCCCGGAAAACCCGTCGTTCACGTAGCGGCGGGCAAACTCCGAATCCATCGACAGTTCCGACATCTTCGTCTTCAGTTCGGAGCGGAAGTCCCGCATCGGGATCAATTCCTGCCCTTCCTTGCGGTCGGGATTGCGGACGTTGGTCACCGCATGCCGGAGGAAATCGGCGAGGCGGACGCCCGGAATCGACATCGGCCTCTGGAAGGCGAGGAACACGCCGGCCCGGGCCCGCTGGTCGGGCTCCATCGCCAGCAGGTCGTGCCGGCGGCCGTCCGCTTCGACCAGTTCGATCGAACCAGCCGTCACCTCGTAGGACGGATGTCCCATGATCGCGTAGCCCAGCGTGCTCTTGCCGGAGCCGTTCGGCCCCATCAAGGCGTGGATCTCCCCGCGGCCGATCTCCAGATCGACCCCCTTGAGGATCTCCTGGCCCTCGACCGAGACGTGCAGGCCCGAGATGACGATTGTTTCCTTCATGGCAGCGATGGCGGAGTGGTGTGGGTGGCGGATGGTGGCGGGGACGTTCAGGCCTGGACCTTCTGGTGGTCGTAGACGAGTTCGCTCGACGCGACGGCGGGGGCGACGTAGCCGGAGTGGTGCGGCACGGGGAGCTCGTCGGCGATCTTGCCCGCGGCCCCCTTTTGCTTGGCGATCCGCTGGCCGAGGATCTTGTCCTGGATCCGCATCAGGCCCTCGAGCAGGCTCTCCGGCCGCGGCGGGCAGCCCGGCACGTAGACGTCCACGGGCACGACGAGATCGACGCCCTTGACGACGTGATAGCCCCACTTGAAGTACGGGCCGCCGCCGGTGGTGCAGGCGCCCATCGCGATGACGTACTTCGGATCGGGCATCAGGTTGTAGAGCCGCCGGACGCGGCTGGCCATCTTGTAGGTGACGGTGCCGGCCACGATCATGAGGTCGGCCTGCCGCGGCGTGGCCCGAAACGCGCCGGCCCCGAAGCGGTCCATGTCATAGCGACTGGCGCCCGCGGCCATCATCTCGATCGCGCAGCACGCGAGCCCGAAGGTCATCGGCCAGATGCTCGATTGCCGGGCCCAGTTGATGGCTTGCTCGACCGTCGTGAGGACGAGATTCTCCTCGAACCGGCCCTCGATCCAGGGCTTGGTCGTCAGCGAAGGCTGTGTCATGCAACGGGCTCCCATCTGCTCGAGTGGCGTGTGTGATGTGCGAAAGCGCTCGGCATTCGATGCTCCGAACCGTTTGGTTTCAAGTCCCCGCAGCCGCTTCGGCCCCGGCCGCGCCGGAGGCGGTGAATCGGCAGCAGGAGGCTCCGTCGAGTCGGCATTCCGAGAGGGCGACGGATGAGCCGACCAGATCCTGCAACATGAACCGCTCGGCGGCGCAGATCGCCCGATCCTGTTCCGCGAGGTCGGGAAACGGGCAGGAGTAACTCGTCAGGACAGACAGGTCGCCGGTTGCCCGACCGGGCTCCGGGTGGCCCTCGACCTCGCAGGAGATGCTGCGCTCCCGCATGATCTCGGCCACGCTCCGCAGGCGATCGCCGGGCGTGTCGCCCTGCACGCGATCCCGGTAGATGTCGGCCATCGCCGATCCGATCCTGGAGAGCAGGCCCTGCCGCACCGACGCTTCCCTCACCGCCCGGATTTCCCGCCACAGCACGAAAGCCAGGTCGCGGAAGTTGTCGCCGCCGGACCGCTGGCCCGCCGTGGTGAGGCTGTAGGCGTGCGACGGACGGCCCCGGGGCCGCGGCACGGTCGTGCGCTCGATCAGGCCGGCCCGCATGAGCCGTTCCACCCGTTGGCGGACGGCCGTGGCCGTGACGCCGAGGGCGGCCGCCAGATCCCCGATGCCGAGCGACGCATGGACGCGCAGCAACTCGATCACCGTGGCGTCGGTGGTCCGCGTTTCAGGCTGGCGGTTTTGCGGGGGCATCGAGGGGGCTGTCCGGGGGGTTTTCTGCAGCAATCTTAAGCGACGGCGGATTTTAGACAACCGAGATTGTCAAAAGTGTGGGAATTGGCCGACGCGGCGGCTCAACGTGGCTCGCTCTCGGGTGCGGGGGCGGTGGACACCCGCGGGAAGGACGTGCCCATGACCTCCATGAACTCCTCGCGGGTGGTGACGCGGGAGACCCGCCCACGGAAATCGCGGGCGCCGGGCAGCCCCTGCGCGTAGGCGCAGGCGAACTTCCGCATGAGCAGCGTGCCCCGTTCCACGCCGAACCGCCGGCAGACGAGATCGTAGTGGTGCAGCACGATCTCCCGCTGCTCGTCGAGCGACGGATCGGGGGGCGGCACCTCGCCCCGCAGGAGCGCCGCCGCCTGCGCGAAGATCCACGGCCGCGCGACCGCCTCGCGGGCGATCATCACGCCGTCCACGCCGCTCGACCGCAGGCGGCTGACCGCGGTCTCGGCGGAATCGATGTCACCGTTGCCCACCACCGGCAGTCGCGACACGCTCCGCTTGACGGCGGCGATCGCGTCCCAGTCGGCCGTCCCCTTGAAGAACTGCGCGGCGACGCGTCCGTGGACCGTGAGGCAACTCGCCCCCGCCTCCTCGATCCGCTGCGCCACCTCGATGGCGGTTCGGCAGCCATCGGAGCAGCCGAGCCGGATCTTCGCCGTCACCGGCACGCCGTCGCAGGCCTCCACGACCCGCCGCACGATCGTGCCCACGCGGTCGGGATCCCGCAGCAGCCACGAGCCGCTGTGCGCCTTCTCGGTCACCTGGCGCACGGGGCAGCCGAAGTTCAGGTCCACGACACTGACCTGGAAGTCCTTCGCCAGTCGGCGGCCCACCTGCGCGAGGTTGTCGGGGTCGTTGTCCCACATCTGCACGGCGAGCGGTCGCGGCTCGTCGCGCACGCCCCAGAGCCGGTCCGGGTGCTCGCCGCGGTTGGACTCCAGCCACATTGCGCTCCGCGCGGCGATCATCTCGGTGGCCAGCAGGCCGGCGCCGCCGAACTCGCGGACCACCTGTCGGTAGGCGAAGTTGGTGTATCCCGCCATCGGCGCCTGGAGGATCGGCGGATCGACGACGACCGGGCCGATGGCGAGCGGCGTGGCAGATGTTTCGGGCGACGCGATCATGACGGCGATGGTATCACGGCGCCGCCGGCGGCGGGCCGGGAGACGCCGGCGGCGCGGGCTGCGGCCGCCACTGGATCGGCTGGCCGATCAGCATCGACGCATACTGCGCGTCGGGCATCGAGAGGTCACCCACCGCCATCGCGTATTCGGCGATGTCGGTGTTGTAGGCCTTGGTCGCCTGGAGAAACTCCCGCTGCTGGCCGACGAGCGCGGCATGGGCGGCGATCACGGCCTCGATCGGCCGGTTCCCCTTCGCGTGGTCGGCCTCGGCCATCGTCATCGCCTTCTCGGCGGCCAGCACGGCGGCCGCCCGCGACTCGAGCGCCTGGTGCCGGGCGGGAAGGGTTCGCGCGATGGCCCGCACGCGGCCCGTGGCGGTCCGGTTGGCGAAGATCGCCTCGAAGTGGGTCTGGTAGGGGCCCGCCAGCGGACGATCGACCGGCCAGGGCAACGGCTCGGTGGCCGGCAGCCGGGCGAGATCGACGAGCTCCTGCTGGGCGGCGCCCAATTGGGCCCGGGCATCGGCCAGGTCGGCCCGCGCGGCGGCGGAGGCCACGTCGAGCGTCGCGCGGTCGTGCGGGTCGCTGCCGGGGGCGATCAATTCCAGGCGCTCGATCGCCTCGGTGGACCAGCGGACCATTGCATGGCATCCCGACACCTTCCAGTAGGCCTGCGTGATCCAGAGCCTGCGGGCCCGATCGCCCGACCGATCGAGCGCCTCGAGCAGCGGGAGCGGCCGCGCGTAGAGCTGCCCGTCGGGATCGGCCGCCAGCGGTGCGGCCGGCCGGTTGGCCAGCGGTTCGAGCGCCCGCGCGAGGAGATCGGTGGCGGGACTCGCCGGCGGCGGGACGGGAGGCTGGCTCGCCGGCGGCGGGGGAACGGCGGCCGCGGCGTCGGGCGGCGTCACCGGGACGGTCGGGGGCACGACGACGGATTGCGTGCCATCGGCGGCCGGCACCCGCTCCGGCACCGGAGGCGGGGTGGCCGGATCCGATTCCGCGACGGGATCCGCGGCCACGACGACCGGCTCCTGCACGATCGGCTTGTCGGAGGGCGGCGTCTCGCCGCCGGCATCCTGGCCGCGGGCGGCGGTTGACAGCAGCACCGCGACGACGAGAGCGATCCAGGCAGCGGGCATCGGTGTCACCTCGCGTAACAGGCTCACATGGCGATCGGGTTCGCGTCAACTCCGCTGCCGAGAGGGCTGCACCGACCGGTCGGCCCGCCGTCAGCTCGCGGCGTCGAGATACGGATCCTGGCTCATCTGGATGTGGGCCTCGGCCCGTTGCCGCTCCACGTACTCGAGCAGCCGACGCTGCCGCACGTGCCGGGATTCGACCCGCTGTTGGGCCCGTTTGAAGACGGCCACCAGCCGCTCCGGGTTGCCCCCGAGCCGCCGCCGCAGCGCGGCGACGATCCGCGCGGCGCGTTTCGGGCCGTAGCCCGCGATCAGGATTTCGTCGTCGAGCGCCAGGTACTGCCGCCAGGTGCCCGGGTCGCCCTGCCGCCCGCAGCGGCCGACGAGCTGGCGGTCGATCCGCGCCGAGTCGTGCAATTCGGTGCAGATCACATGGAGGCCGCCGAGCGCGAAGACTCCCGCGCCGAGCTTGATGTCGGTGCCCCGGCCGGCCATGTTCGTCGAGACGGTGATCTGCCCGTGCTGTCCGGCCTGCGCGACGATCTCGGCTTCCTTCTCGATGTGGCGCGCGTTGAGCACCGTGTGGCGCAGGCCGGCGGCCGCGAGCAGCCGGGAGAGGTCCTCCGACTTGTCGATCGAGCGCGTGCCGATCAGCACCGGACGACCGAGCGCGTGCTGTTCCCCGACCTCGGCGACGATGCGGGCGAGCTTTTCGGCGTAGGTGTCGCAGACGAAGGCCGGGAGCCGCTGGCGGATCGCGGGCTTATTGGTGGGAACGACGGCCACCGCGACGTCGTAGGTGCGGGCGAGTTCGCGGGCGCTGGTGGCGATCGTGCCGGTCATGCCCGCGAGGTGCGGCCAGCGGGCGAAGAGATCCTGGATCGTGATCCGCGCCGCGTGGCCCGAAGGCACGGTGGCCTCGATCGCCTCCTTGGCCTCCACGGCCTGGTGGAGGCCGTCCCGCCAGGTTCGTCCTTCCGCGGCCCGGCCGGTGAACTCGTCGATGATCACGATCTTGCCGTCGCGGACGACGTACTGCCGGTCGCGGGTGAAGAATTGCCGCGCCCGCAGGGCCCGCTCGACGGCCTCGTAGATCGCCAGCAGGCTGGTGGCGTCGAGCTCCGGAGGCCGCTCGAGCGCCCGCACGCGGCTCCGCCCCCGACCGAGCAGTTCGCAGGTCTGCTTCTGCACGTCCTGTTCGAAGTCGTCGTCGCGATCGAGGGTTTCGGCGGCCCAGGCGGCGAACCGGAAGAGGGCCTGTTCGACCGCCTGCGCTTCCCCCGGCGGCGACGCGATGATGAGGGGCGTGCGGGCCTCGTCGATGAGCACGTTGTCGGCCTCGTCCACGAGCGCAAACCAGTAGGGCCGCTGCAGGAGCTTGGCCGCGGCGCCGGATGCCTTGCCGGTGAGGGTGGCTCCCAGGTCGCCGCGTCCCTCGGAGATCTCCCGGTTCAGCAGCCGGTCCTTGAGAAAGTCGAAGCCAAACTCCTTGGCGGTGCCGTAGGTGACGTCGGCCGCGTAGGCCTTGCGGCGCTGGTCGAAATCCATCTGCGACTCCACGATGCCCACCGAGAGCCCGAGCGCCTCGTAGATCGGCGTCATCCATTCGGCGTCGCGGCGGGCCAGGTAATCGTTGACGGTGGCCAGATGGGCGCCCTTGCCGGCGAAGGCGTAGAGCACGAGCGGCAGCGTGGCGACGAGCGTCTTGCCCTCGCCGGTCTGCATCTCGACGATCGCCCCGTGCACGAGGGCCACGCCGGCAAGCAGTTGGACGTCGTAGTGGCGCATCCCGAGTCGGCGGCGGCCGGCGTCGCGGGTGGCGGCGAAGCTGTCGATCAGGAGCGAACCGGCCGGCTCGCCCGACTTGGCCCGGTAGGAGAGGGCGCGGCCGAGTCGTTTGAGGGCGACGTCGTCGAGCGCCTCCATCGCGGGGGCGAGGGCGTCGATCTGCTCGACGACCCGCCACGTCGCGGCCGTGATGGCCGGGCGTCGTCCGGGCGCGAATCCTCCCAGCCAATCGAACATAGGGTGGTCATCTCGTCGTCGTGGGGCGGCCTGGCGCGGTGCCAGTCGCCCATTGTCATCAAACGGCCCGCGGGTTTCCAACCAGCGGGGGCCATGGATGGCGGTGGCGGGTCTGCCCGTGCCCCGTCGCCGGACGTTCGCTCCGGGCATCATGCCCTGCGCTCACTGCACGGCGGCTGCGCTTCGCCATCCTGGCTGCGCTGGCCGCCGAGCCCGGCTCGTGGGGCACGGGCAGCCCCTCGCTCGAGTTTGAGCGGCCGCCCGGAAGGCGGCCATTTCCGAAGCCGAAGCCACCGCGAGGTGGCGGAGGCGTCAAGCGTGC
>JBEIQP010000193.1:0-3448 GCA_040376455.1 Planctomycetaceae bacterium
ACCGCATCGGCCAGCGGCTCGCGGGCATCGCCGTCGGCGACCCGCTCGACGGCGCCCCCGAGCCGCTCAAGAGCGTGCCGGCGACGAAGGACGGCCGGCGGCTGAAGCGGCCGAAGCCACGGAAGCCGCGGACCGCCAAGCGATAGACCGGGGTTGTCTTGCCTGGAACGGCCCGTTCGTGATTGAATCGGGGTTCGCGATCCCGCCCCCTCGGCCCCTTCTGGAACCCAGCGGATGAAATACGGACTCAATCTCCTGCTCTGGACCGACCGCATGCACGACGGCATGGTGCCCGTCGTCGAGAAGATCAAGGCTCTCGGCTACGACGGCGTGGAAATGCCGGTCTTCGAACTCAACGAACCGCTGCATCGGCAGTGGGGCCAGCGGCTCGACGCCCTGGGGCTGGAGCGGACGGCGGTCACGGTCCGCAACGCGGGGGACAACCCGATCAGTCCGTCGGCCGGCGTGCGGGCCGCCGCGGTCGATGCGATGAAGCGGACGCTCGACTGCTGTCACGCGGCGGGCGTGAAGGTGCTCTGCGGCCCGACCCACTCGGCGATCGGCGAGTTCACCGGCAAGGGGCCGACGGAGGACGAGTTCAAGTGGGGTGTCGATACGATGCGGCAGGTGGCGCAGCACGCGGCCCAGGCGGGGGTGACGATCGCGACGGAATACCTGAACCGCTTCGAGAACTACTTCCTGACGAGCGTGGAGCAGACGGTGAAGTTCGTGCAGGCGGTCGATCACCCCAACGTGCGGATGATGTACGACACGTTCCACGCGAACATCGAGGAGAAGAACCTCACCGCCGCGATCCACGCGGCGGCGCCGTGGACGGTGCTGGTGCACATCTCGGAGAACGACCGGAGCATTCCCGGCACGGGGCACGTGCACTGGGACGAGTCGTTCGACGCGCTCAAGAGCGCGGGCTACGACGGCTGGATGGTGGTGGAGGCCTTCGGCCTCGCCCTGCCGGGGATCGTCGCGGCCACGAAGATTTGGCGGAAGATGTTCCCCTCCGAGGACCAGTTGGCAGCCGACTCGCTGGCGTTCATGAAGGCGCACGTCGCGAAGCGCTGGGGCTGAGCGCCGGCACGCGACGCCGCACCCGCTCCCGAGGCCGTGCATGGCAAGGCAGAAGCGCGACACACCAGCGTCCGAGCCCGCCGCAGCGGCCGGCTTCGGCACGCCGCCGGCGGATGGCGGCCTGTCGATCGACCGGCTCGCGCAGGCGTTCGCCGCGATGATGGGGACGGGCGACCCGTATGCGGCGTCGGCGCCGGCGTCGGCCGGCGACGTGGTGGAGGTCGATGCGTCCCCGGATCTCGACGACGGCGCGGCCGCGAAGGACGGCGACGCGTCGTGCCGTGTCAGTCCGCTGTCGATTCTCGAGGCGCTCCTCTTCGTCGGGCTGCCCGGCGGGGCGGCCTTGAGCAGTAGGACGGTTGCGGGGCTGATGCGGGGCGTCCGCCCGCAGGAGATCGACGAACTCGCCGCCGAATTGGCGCAGCGCTACCGGGCCAACGCGTGTCCCTACGAGGTGGTGTCGCGGGATTCCGGCTGGGTGATGCGGCTGCGGCCGGAGTTCGCCCGGTTCGGGACGGTGCTCGAGAACCGCACTCGGCTGATCCGCCTCGATGCCGAGAGCCTCGAGGTGCTGGCGGTGGTGGCGTGGAACCAGCCCGTGGGCCGCGATCGTCTGGTGGAACTCGGGTGCGACGCCCGTCCGGCCACGCTGCGGCAACTGGTCCGGCGCGGCCTGCTCGAGTTGCGGCGGGCAGACGGGGATGGTGAGCCCTCCTATCGGACGACGGCGAAGTTTCTCGACGCCTTCAAGCTCGAAAGTCTTGCCGACCTGCCCGAGCCGATGGAGCCGCCGTCGTAGGAGCGGTTCCTGGTCGGTCGCGCTCAGCAGCCCGCGTCGCGTGGGGTTCGGGCTTCCGCGAGCGCCTCCGCCCGCGTCGCGATCGCTCCGTCGAGCTGGAGCCGGCGGATGCGGGCGAGCGCCGCGCCGATCGGTCGGCCTGCGGGCACGCCCGCCGCGAGCAGTTCGTCGCCCGTGACCAATGGCGCCGGGTCGAGTTCGCTCCGGGGCCGCGCGGCGTGGGCCGTGAACCAGGCGGCGGCCTCGGCGTCGCCCCGGCCGCAGACCGCGCGGGCCCGCAGCAGGTCGGCGAGCAGGGGGCCGCTCGGGTGCGCGAGCCACGGCTGCACGGACGACCATGGTGCCTGCCGCAGGTCGGCGGCGGTCGCGCGGCCCACGTCGGCGAGGGCGTCGTGGAGCCAGGCGGCCGTCTTGGACTCCTGATTGGAGAGTCGCAGCCGCGTGGCGACCAGTCCGGTCACGCCGGGGTCGCATCCCTCGGCGAGCGCGGCCAGCGCCTGAGGCAGGCTGGGTTCGTCGAGGGCGTCGATGATCCGCGCCGCTTCGAGGTAGCGTTCGCGTCGGTCGTCCGCCGCGCCGGGGCCGGGGGCGACTTCGACGAGCACCTCGCCGGCCAGGCCGGTGTCGAGCAGCAGTTCGAGCGCCCGGCGGCGGCCCGTTCGCGACACCATGCCCCGGAGTTCGGCGGCGATCCGCTCGGGGCTGACCGTGGCGACGAGGTGCGTCATCCGCTCGATGGCGGACCGCGTCTCCTCTTCCAGGGCGAATCCGAAGAACGCGGCGAACCGGATCGCACGCAGCATCCGCAGGTGGTCCTCGCCGAAACGCATGGCCGGCACGCCGATGGCGCGGACGATCCCCGCCGCTAGGTCGGTCCGGCCAGCGACGAAGTCCTGGACGTCGCCGGTCAGCGGGTCGAGAAACAGGCCGTTGATCGTGAAGTCGCGGCGTTGGGCATCTTCGCGGGCGGAGCAGAATGTGACGCCGGCGGGGTGTCGGCCATCGGTGTAGGGGGCGTCGGCCCGGAACGTGGCCACCTCCACCTGGCCGGCGCCCCGGGGGCCCAGCACGGTGATGACGCCAAACGCGGCCCCGACGGCCAGGGTTCGGCCCTTCCCAAACACCGCCCGGACGGTGTCCGGGGAGGCGGCGGTCGCGACGTCGTAATCGGCCGGGATTCGCCCCAGCAGCTCGTCCCGGACGCAGCCGCCGGCCCAGTACGTCTCGTATCCGGCCGTCCGGAGCCGTTCGACGACGCGGATGGCAAACGCCCGGGCGGCTTCCGGATCGGAGGGGCTGGCAGCCATGGGCAAAAACCGTTGACCGTTGGGGGGGATGGCCGATATTCTTAAGTGGGTCAGGGCTTTACCAGCGGAAAATTTTTTCCATTCGTTCCGGTGGCTTGTTCCCTGGCTTTTTGTGTGTGTCAATTGTTAGGAATTCATTTTCTTCATTTTTTCATGCCCGCAAGGGCGGAGGGTTCTTTCATGACACGTTCCACGTTGAGCTCGAAGCGGCGGGGGTTCACCCTCGTCGAATTGCTGGTGGTCATCGCGATCATCG
>JBEIQP010000135.1:0-6673 GCA_040376455.1 Planctomycetaceae bacterium
GGCCGCTTCCGCGTCGAGCCCGGCGGCGATCGGTTCGAGGTCGGCTCGCGCCGCCGCCTCGCGGCGAACCAGCGCGAGCGATGCACGCGTCGCGCCGAGCGCGGTCGCCGTGGTCGCGAGGCCGCCCGTGCGCGGGCCGCCGGGGCCGGCGGGGCGAATGGCTGCCGCGGGAACGACGCCCTGAAATCGGACGGCCGACGTGCGGCTGCCGGAGAGCGCCAGCATCCGCAGCGGCGGATCGATCGCGAGGCCCGCGGCGTCGGTCGGCACGATGAAGAACATCTGGCCGCCGTCCGGGGTCGCGGCACCGGTCACGATCGTGTCGCTGGAATCGGCGCCGGTGACCCACGGACAGAGACCGTCGAGCCGCCAGCGGCCATCCGCGGAGACGGCCGCGAGTGTCGGCCCGCCGACGTGCTGCCGGCTCGTCGTCAGCTGTGAGATTCCCACCGTCGTGAACGCCGCGCCGGCGGCAAGCGCCGGCAGCCGGGCCTCCCGCACGTCCGCAGGCCCCCCCGCGATGATGCGGACGGCACTCGCCCACTGCGTGAGCGCGAGCGCCGTGGTCAGGCACCGCTCGGCGAGCGCCGCGATTGCTTCGAGGATCGCGACCTCGCCCGCGCCGCTGCCGCCGCACGCGCGGGGTATGAAGCCGGCCAGCACCCCGCGGCGGGCCAGCACCGCGAACGCCCCGCTGCGCCACGGCCCCTCGACGCAGGTCCGCTCCGCGAGCGCGGCGATCTCGTCGCAGGCGTCCGCGAGGGCCGTCGTGTCGGGGTGATCGCATGAAGCGGAGAACATGCGGGCCATTATGCGCTCCGGCTGCGGGGGTCGATCCCGGGGACCGGGCGGGTATACTGCGGGCCTTCTGGCAGGCGTCGTGTCGCCCGTTCTCCACATCATGTTCGGAGCCCATTCATGAGCCAGGCCGAAGATCTGACCGTCAGGAGCGCCGCCAAGCCCTCGTCCGCCAACGGCGTGCCGGCGGCCCCCGTGCTGCCCCCGCGGCTCGACGAACTGTCGCCGCAGAACCTGTACGACAAGTGCATGGCCCTGGCGCGGAACCTGTGGTGGAGTTGGCACCCGGAAGTGACCAACCTGTTCCGGGAACTCGATCCGATCCGCTGGCGGCAACTCGACCACAACCCGATCGCGCTGCTGGCGGAGTTCACGCCGGAGCGGCTCGAGGCCCGGGCGGCGGAACTCGTCCTCTACAGCCGGATCAACCAGGCCTACCGCCGGCTGAAGGAATACCTCGCCGCGGAGTCCACCTGGAGCGACGTGCACGCGGGCGTGCTCGGCTCGAAGCCGGTGGTCTATTTTTCGGCCGAATTCGGCATCCATGAATCGGTGCCGATCTACTCGGGCGGCCTGGGCGTGCTGGCCGGCGACCACGTCAAAAGCGCCAGCGGCCTCGGCATCCCGCTGATCGCCGTGGGCCTGTTCTACGACCAGGGGTATTTCCGGCAGCAACTCGACGTCGATGGCTACCAGCACGAGGAATACCTGCAGTCGCGGGTCGAGGCGCTGCCGATCGAGCCGGCGCTCGACGTCGATGGCAAGCCGGTCGTCGTCCAGATCGACACCCGCAGCGGACCGCTCCACGCCAAGGTCTGGAAGATGGCGGTGGGCCGGGTGAGCCTCTACCTGCTCGACTCCGACGTGGATGGCAACTCGCCCGACGACCGCGAACTGACGAGCCGGCTCTACGGCGGCGACTCACGGGTGCGGATTCGGCAGGAACTGATCCTCGGCATCGGCGGCGTGAAGGCGATCCGTGCCATGGGGATCGTGCCGGGCGTCTATCACCTCAACGAGGGCCACTCGGTCTTCGCCACGCTCGAGGCGGTCCGCGGCCGGATGGAGCGCGACGGCTATCCGTTCGACGACGCGGTGCGGCGGGTCGCCCGGCAGACGGTGTTTACGACGCACACGCCGGTGCCCGCCGGCCACGACCGCTTCGACAGCGGCCAGATCGAGGAGCATCTGGGCCCGACCCGCGACGCCCTCGGCATCTCCCACGACCAGTTGATGGGGCTCGGCCGCGTGGAGCCCCACAATCACGCCGAGCCGTTCTGCATGACGGTGCTCGGGCTGAAGATGTCGCGCCGGGCCAACGCCGTCAGCGCGCTGCACGGCCACGTGAGCCGCCGGATGTGGGCGAGCCTCTGGCCGTACCGCGTCGAGGAGGAGGTTCCGATCGGCCACATCACCAACGGCGTGCACGTGCCGAGTTGGCTCTCCTGGCAAATGCTGCAGCTCTACGACCGGATCTTCCCCGCCAACTGGTTCCGACGGATGGGCGAGCCCGACGTCTGGCAGAAGATCCACGAGGTCGATCCCGGCGAACTCTGGGAAACGCACTACGCGCTCAAGAACCTGCTCCTGCAGTTCGTGCGCCGGCGGCTCTCGCGGCAGTGTCGGCGCCGGGGCGAGTGCGACGAGGCGGTGGAGATGGCCCGCAGCGTGCTCGATCCCAACATCCTCACGATCGGCTTCGCCCGCCGGTTCGCCACCTACAAGCGGGCCGACCTCGTGCTGGCCGATCTCGATCGGCTGCATGCCCTGATCAGCGACCGCGACCGGCCGATCCAGGTGATCTACGCCGGCAAGGCCCATCCCGCCGACGAGCCCGGCAAGGCGCTGATCCGCAAGATCGCCAACCTCCGCAACGACAACCGGTTCGCGGGCCGGGTGGTGTTCGTGGAGGACTACGACATCAACGTCGCCCGCCACTTGGTCCAGGGCGTGGACGTGTGGCTCAACAACCCCCGCCGACCGCTCGAAGCCTCCGGCACGAGCGGCCAGAAGGTGGTGCTCAACGGCGGCCTCAACTGCTCGATTCTCGACGGGTGGTGGGCGGAGGCGTTCGACGGCCGCAACGGCTTCGCCATCGGCCGCGGCGAGACGCACTTCAACGACGACATCACGGATGCCCGCGACGGCGAGGCGCTGTTCAAGGTGCTCGAGCGGGAGGTGATCCCGCTCTTCTACGACCGCGACAGCGACGGACTGCCCCGCGAGTGGATCAAGATGATGATGAACTCGATCAGTTCACTCGCCTGGCGGTTCAGCGCGCACCGCATGGTGATGGACTACGCGCGGGCCTGCTACGTGCCGGCCGCCGGCGGCGTCTCGTGCGACATGACCAACCGCTGACGGCGACCGGCCGCTCGGCGGGCTCCCCGGCGGCGCCGGTGAAAAATTCACCGGCGGAGGGGGCGGATTCACCGCGTCAGAGCGGCGGTCGGCGGCTATCTTCGATCGACGTGCGAGCCGCCTCGCGTGCCAATCGCCCCGCCCCCCCGATCACGTTCGCCTGCCGATGTCCAGCCGTGACGACGCCTCCGTTCCCCCCCGGGCCCGGCCCGATGCCGACCGCGGCCTCGACGATCGTCTCGGCACCGTCCCTGGCTTCACGCTGGTCGAGCTGCTGGTGGTGATCGCGATCATCGCGACGCTGGTCGGCATGCTCCTGCCCGCGGTGCAATCCGCCCGCGAGTCGGCCCGCCGCTCGCTCTGCGCGAGCAATCTCCGGCAGGTCGCACTCGCGTTTCACAACTACGAAAGCGCCCGGAAGATCCTGCCCGCGCTGAAGCGGACGAGCAACTGCACGGCGGCCCCCAACAATGAAAGCCGGATGGCCCAGCGGAGTTGGGCCCCCGACGTGTTGCCCTACGTCGAGGAGGCGAACCTGCTCGCGAGCTACAACCTCTCGCAGGACTGGTGGGTGAACGCGGACGGCACCGCTCCCAGCGGAGGCACGGCGGGCGTGCTCGACACGCCGGTGACCGGCAACCGCAGCCTCGCGCGGACCCACCTGCCGTTGCTGCAGTGCCCGACGTCGCCGATGGCCAATCGGATTCAGGACAAGATCGACACCCCGCGCAAGACCGGCGCGTGCACCGATTACTTCCTGGTCGCTGGCACCGGCACGAACTTCAACACGGCCGCGGCGCTGCCGGCCGGCACCGTGGCCGCCGGTCCCGGGGCGACCGAGGCGTGGTCCAACTGCGGCGCGACCGCCGTGCGGCCGCGCAGCACGCTGGCCAGGATCACCGACGGCCTCTCGAAGACGATCCTCCTCGCGGAAGGCGCGGGCCGCGAGGACGTGTGGCGCGAACGGACGCGGTTCGTCGCCAACGCGGACAACGCCGCGGGCGCCGGCTGCGCGCGGGCGCAGGGCGGCGCCTGGGCGACGAACGACAATCCCTACGGCTTCGGCGAGAGGATCACCGGCTGGTGCACGTCCGGCCCGACGTCGGGCGCGATCCCGACGTCGCTGATGAGGGTCAACGGCTCCAACGAGTGGGGCTGGTTGATCTACGCCTTCCACCCCGGTGGTGCGAACGTCGCCATGGCCGACGGCGCGGTGCGGCTCGTGACCGAGGAGACGTCGGTCCAGATCCTGGGGCAGCTCGCGACCCGGGCGGGCGGCGAGGTCGTCACGCTCGACTGACACCTGCCGGCCGGCAGGTGCGAGCCGGCACGTTCGCCGTGAGGCCGCGGGGTTCCGATTGTGACGCGGTCGCTCTCTCGCTACCCTCCTCCGCCCTGCCGTCGCCGACGACGGGCCCCGAGGATGCTCCCGTGGCACGACCGCGCTACCGGCTCATGACCAGCGTCTGGACTGCGGTCACCGCGGTGCTGATGGGCGGCGCGCTGGCTGCGACAGAAGCCGATGGGGCTCCACCTCCAGCCGACCCGGGGCCGCCTCCGCCGGAGCGGATCGCGCTCCTGCCCCCGGTGGAGTTCAACCTCGAGGAAGACACCTTCGCGAGCGAACCGATCGCCGATGCCGATCCGCAGGCGGGCACCAGACCACCGCGGCGCGGGGGAGGGCCGTTCGGCGCGGCGGCGCCGGTGTCGATCGGCGGCTTCTGGGCGGCCCCCACGCCCGTTGTGCGGCAGCCGGGCGACCTCGGGATGAACGCCCAGTTCGCCCGCGTCGCCGCGCCACTCGTGCCGCCGAAGGAGGGCGAGCCGCTCTGGATCGGCATCGGCAAGTTCGGCCGGCTGGAACTCTCCACCGACGCGATCCTGCCCGACTCGAATCAGCCCGTGCCCGACCAACTCTGGCTCGTCGAGACCGGGCTCACCCACATCCGGCCGCTTGCCCGCGGTGGCACGCTCGGGGGCACGTTCCTGTTTGGTTCGGCGAGCGACCGCCCCTTCGCGGCCGGACGCGATCTCACACTGATGGCGATCGGATTCTGGAACACGCCAGCGGCCAACGAACGCGACGAGTGGAACCTCAGCCTCTTCTACTCACCGACAGCGCAACTCCCCTATCCGCTGCCCGGGTTGGCCTATGCGTGGCGGCCGAGCGATGCATTCGAGGCCAAGCTTGGCGTACCCGCGTCGATCGAGTGGCGGCCCGACGAGAAGTGGACGCTCTCGGCGGCGTACTTCCCGCTCGTCAACGTGGCGGTGGAGGCCCGCCGCCGGCTGGGCGACGATTGGGCGCTGCTCGCCTTCTACCGCACCGACACGCAGATCTACTTCCTGGCCGAGCGGCTCAGCGACGCCGAGCGGTTCTATGTGTTCGACCAGCGGGCGGCCGTGGGGCTCGAGCGGACGCTCGGCGGAGGCTTCACGGTGGAAGCCCTCGCCTCGTGGCTCTTCGATCGGGAACTCTTCCAGGGCACGAACTTCTCGTCGGGCCGGACCGACGTGGTGGAGTTCGGCGCCGGCCCGGCTTTGTCGCTGCAACTGCTGTGGCGACGATGAGACCGTTCCCACGAATGATTGATTGCCCCGAACGGACCCGGTCGCGAAGTCGGCGAGGATCGTCCGGTCGCCGTGGGCGGACGAGATTCGGTCGGCCGTGCAGACGAGGTTGCCGCTGCGGGCCGCTCCCTGGATTGGCGCCCCCCGCAGCCGGGCTTCATGCCCGTGTGGTGGGGGAGTAGAGTAGGGGCTTCCCATCCAACGCACGCACGTGGAGGTCCTGATGGCAGAGCAGTGGTATGTGGGACGCAACGGCCAGAAGGCGGGCCCCTATTCGACCGAACAACTCAAGCAGATGGCGGCGGCCGGCCAATTGGTGACCAGCGACCTGCTCTGGAAGCAGGGGTTGGAATCGTGGGTGCCTTGCACGGAGGTGAAGGGACTCCTCCCCGCGATGCCCGGCGGCACGCTGCCTCCGCTCGATCTGCCGTCCCGGAACGCCGGGGAGTGGAATCCCTACCAGGCGTCGATCGCGGGCGATCTGGCCGTCGATGCGTCCCAAGCGATCGTCTACGCCGACTTTCTCCCCCGCGTCGGCGCCTACCTGCTCGACGCCATCTTCATCGGCCTGATCAGCATGATCCTGCAGTTCGGCCTGCTCATCCTGTTCGGCATCGCAGCGGGGGGCGACGACGGCATGCTGGCGGCCGGCAACGCGATCGGCTCGCTGCTCGGCCTCGCGGTCACGATGGCCTACTTCGTCGGCTACGAGACATCCGCCAAGCAGGGAACGTGGGGCAAGCAGATCCTGGGCATCAAGGTGACCGACATGGAGGGTCGGCGGATCACCACCGGGCGGGCGATCGGTCGGTTCTTCGCCAAGATAGTCTCCGGCCTGACCTGCGGCATTGGCTTCCTGCTGCCGCTGTTCACCGACCGCAAACAGACGCTCCACGATCTGATCTGCGGGTGCCTGGCCCTCAAGAAATGACGTCCCTGCCGA
>JBEIQP010000018.1:0-33207 GCA_040376455.1 Planctomycetaceae bacterium
CGCATCCGCTGGTACTGGCGGTCGGTGAGCGTCATCGCCGGCGCCACCGTGATCGAGTCGCCGGTGTGCACGCCGCAGGGGTCGAAATTCTCGATCGAGCAGATCACGACGGCGTTGTCGTCCGCGTCGCGCATCACCTCCATCTCGTATTCCTTCCAGCCGAGGATCGACTCCTCGACCAGCACCTCGCCGACCGGCGAGAGGTCGAGCCCCCGCTGCACCTTCTGGTCGAACTCCTCGCGGTTGTAGGCGACGCCCGACCCCGACCCCCCGAGCGTGAAGCTCGGCCGGATCACGGCGGGCAGACCGGTTTCGGCGAGCACCTCGCGGGCCTCCGCCAGCGACCGCACGATCCTGCCGCGGCAGGTGTCGAGGCCGATCTTCTGCATCGTGGCCTTGAAGATTTCGCGATCCTCGCCCCGGCGGATCGCGTCGGCCTTCGCGCCGATCATCTCCACGCCGTGCTTCGCGAGCACGCCGTGCCGCTCCAGTTCCATGGCGAGGTTGAGCGCCGTCTGGCCGCCGAGCGTGGGGAGCACCGCGTCGGGCTTCTCCACCTCGATCACCTTCTCGAGCATCTGCCAAGTGAGCGGCTCGATGTAGGTGCGGTCGGCCGTGCCCGGATCGGTCATGATCGTGGCCGGATTCGAATTGACGAGCACGACCCGGTAGCCATCCTCGCGGAGCGCCTTGCAGGCCTGCGTGCCGGAGTAGTCGAATTCGCAGGCCTGCCCGATGACGATCGGGCCGGAACCAATCAGCAGAATCGTGTGGATGTCGTCGCGGCGGGGCATGGAGATCGGGATTCGGTCGGGTGTGGGCAAAACTGCCCAAGGCTAGCATCTCACCCGACCTCGCTTCAATGAACGGCTACAATTCCCGGGCTCCATCGCCATCGCCTGCACCACCCCGGAGGCCGCGCCCATGACCATCGCCACTCCCACCCTCGACGCCGTGCGAGACACGCTGCCCGACGACCTCAAGGACATCCGCCTGAATCTCTCGAGCGTGCTGGGCGGCGAGAACCTGCAGCCGGCGCAGGCCCTGGGGGTGGCCCTGGCGGCGGCCCGCTTTCTGAAGTGCCGGCGACTCGCCGACGCCCTCGAATCCGACCTTCGGGCCGGCCTGGGCGAGCCGGCGGCCCCCGTGATCTCCGATGCGATCGCGGCGGCGGGCCTGATGGCGATGAACACGGTCTACTACCGGTTTCGCCACATGCTGGGCAAGGAGAGCTACGAGGCCCGGCCGCCGCGGCTCCGCATGGGGCGGATGGCGCAGCCGGCGACCTCCAAGCTCGACTTTGAGTTGATGAGCCTGGGCTGCGCCGCGCTGGCCGGCTGCGAGCTCTGCATCAAGAACCACGAAGCGAGCCTCCTGCACCTGGGCGCGAGCGAGGACGCCTGCCACGACGCCGCTCGGATCGCCGCGGTGATCAACGCCGCCGCATGCGGGCTGGAGAATCGACCGGAGTGAAGGCCAAGGCTTCACTCGGTCGATCACTCGCCTCCGACACGTGGCCGCGCCGGGCTTTCCCCGTGCCGAACAGGGCTGACGTTGCCCCACGGGCGGCTACGCGCCGCCGAGTTCGCGGAGGTACTCGAGCGTGTAGATGCCGCTCGAGTGGCCGTAGGAAAACTCGATCGCATAGGCGTATTGCCCCACCGGCCGCATGCCGGTGATCGCCAGCGGCGCCACCTCTTCCGGCTTCAGCACGGGCAGCAGCGGCGGCGGCGCCGGCTCCGCCCGCCGCTCCCGGCACGTCGCGCAGGGGCATGCATCGCGGAGGAGCCGGGGGGTGTAGGTGCCGCGCGAGCCGTCGCTCCAGGCGATCTCGATCGCTCCGGCACTCCGGGGATCCGCGCAGCGGCTGATGCCGGTGGGTATCGGCTGGCTCATGCTTCGCTCCGTCCGGCCGTGCGCCGGTCCACGATGCGGCGGCCCTTGCCCTCGAAGCGCGGCAGGCTGCCAATGGGTACGGTTTCCACCTCCACGCGAAGCCCCAGCCGCACCTGCAGCTCGCGGGCCACGCGCTCCGGCGCAGCCAGTCGATCCTCGATCGCCAACGACAGTTCGTCGAGGCTCCCGCGGGTCGTGACCGTCAGCCGATATTCGACGACCTCCGGGAAGCCGCGAACGATGTCGTCGATCGCGCCGGGAAAGATGTTGACGCCGCGCACCACGAGCATGTCGTCCACGCGGCCCAGGATCCCCCCCTCGAGGCGAACCCACGGGCACGCGCCGGCAGCCACGTCGGCGGCGGCGGCCCATGTGGGCCGCACGAGATCGCCGGTCCGGTAGCGGATCACGGGCGCTCCGGTGCGGCCGAGCGTGGTGAGCACCAGTTCGGACAACTCCCCGACGCGGGCCGGACCGCCGGTCTCGAGCGCCAGAAACTCGGCATGAAACCCGGGCTCGACGACATCGAGCCCGGGGCCGTGCAGATCGCCCACGCCCCACGGCCCCACCTCGGTCGCCCCGGCGTGATCGAGCACGTCGGCCGCCCAGGCCTCTGCCAGCCGGGCCCGCACCGCCGGCACCGATCCCCCCGGTTCGCCCGCCACGATCACCAGCCGGATCGGCAGCGATGCCGTGTCGATCTTCGCGTCGGCGGCGACCTCCGCCAGGTGCAGCGCGTAGCTCGGCGTGGCGACCAGCACCGTCGCCCCCAGGCTCCGCGCCAGCTCGAGCCGCGCGAGGCTGGCCATGCCGCCGGTGGGAATCGCCATGGCGCCCGCGGCGAGCGCCCCTTCGAAGCCGCTCCAGAAGCCGGCATAGGGGCCGAAGGAGGAGGCCACCAGCACCCGGTCGCCGCGGCCCACGCCGCCGCGTTCCAGGATCAGCCGCCAGCATTCCATCCACCAGGCCCAGTCGTCGGCCGTGTCGAAGACCGGGAGGGGCCGGCCGTGGGTGCCGCTCGTCTGATGAAACCGCACATACCGGTCGTCCGCCCACGACAGGTTCGCCGGCCGACCGGTCGCCGTCGCCGCCTCGACGAGTTCTTCCTTGAAGGTGAACGGCCAGGCGGCGAGTTCGTCGAGCGACGCGATGTCGCCGGCATTCTTCACCCGTCCGAGCTTGGCCGCATAGAAGCGGTTCCCCGGCAGAACCGTGCGGAGCATCGCCCGCAGCCGGTCGAGTTTGAGCGCGTCGAGTGCGGCGCGGGAAGGCGCCGCGGCGGTGGGTCGGGAGGGCATGACGCCGATTATGGCATGCCGAGGCTCGGGATGCCCTGGGAAGGTGCATTCTGCACGGGCGGCATGGGCGGCGGCAGCGTCTGCGGCGCGGGCGGCGGCAAGACGAGCCCCTGCGGCGGCGGCAGTTGCTGCGGCGCGACCGGAGGCGGTGCGGGAATCGGCTGGACCGGCGTCGGCTGCGGAAGGGCCGCGGGCAGGCTGCCGGCCGCCAGCCGCGCCTGTTCCGCGCGGGCCACGACGAGTTCGGGGGGCAGCGCGGCCGCCGGCTGCATCGCGAGATCCACCACGCGCTCGTCCCGGATCTCCCACGGCACCAGGTTCTCGCTGACGAAATCGAGGGGGAAGTACTCGTACCACGGAACCGGGAAGGGCTGGCGGACGGTGAGCGTCTCGAAGCCGTCTTTCACGAGGCGGATCTTCCGCGTTCCGTAATAGACGAAATCGTGCGAGACCGGCGTGGTGCCGACCTGGTAGTCGTCCACGTAGACGAGCGCGCCGGGCGGGTTGCTGCGGATCGTCATCCGCCGCTGGACGCAGCCGGCCGAGACCGCCGCGGCCAAAGCGGCGAATGCCGCGACGACGATGGGGGTGTGGCGAAGCATGGGGCGGACGATAGGCCTTCGGCCTCGGCGCGGCCAGAGCAGCGGAATTTACGCAGTCTGCCGCACCGCCGCCGGATCGCCCCGACGCCCCACAGTGGCCGGCTCCGCGGCGGCCGGCGGGGTGATGGATGACTTTTCCCACGGAAAGATAGACTTTTGGGGATCCCGTCGGCATCCGAAGCCGCCCCTGCAAGGCAACCAACGCGTGGGAAGCGCCTCCACTCTCGACTACTGCGACCGCACCGACATCGGGCGGCGGCGGTCCAACAATCAGGACTCCAAGGCCGTCCTCGCGCCGTGGAACGCCGATCAGTATGCCAAGGTCGGCTGGCTGTTCGTGGTTGCCGACGGGATGGGGGCCCACGCCGCCGGAGAGATGGCCAGCGCCATCGCCGCCGAACAGGTGCCCCTGGTCTATGGCAAGCTCGCGGCGCGGTCGCCGCCGCTGGCGCTCCGCACGAGCATCGAACAAGCCAACGCGGAGATTCACGCCAAGGGGCAGAGTTCGGTCGATCTCAAGGGGATGGGCACGACCTGCACCGTGCTGGTGATCGTTCCCCGCGGCGCACTCGTCGGCCATGTCGGCGACAGCCGGGCCTACCGCGTGCGGGGCGGTCGGATCGAGCAACTCTCCCGCGATCATTCCCTCGCCTGGGAACTCGAGGATCTTCGTGCGGCTGGCGAGATCAAGCACGAGCAGGTGCTCCGCGACGCGCCGAAGAACGTCATCACGCGATCGATGGGCCCGCATGCCCAGATCAAGGTCGATCTGGAGGGGCCGTTCTCGGTCCGGGCCGACGATGTCTTCGTGCTCTGTAGCGACGGGCTCTCCGGGCAGGTGACGGACGAGGAGATCGGCCTGTTCGCGGCCGGCCTCCGACCACGGGAGGCGGCCGAGGCGCTCGTCGGCCTAGCCTTGATCCGGGGCGCGCCCGACAACGTCACGGTGATCGTGGCCCGCGCGGGAGAACAGGAAGTGACCCGCGCCTCGGCGGGCGGGGAGCCGTGGCAACTGACCGAGGGGGCCACCAGCCAGGTGGACAACCGACTGCCGTGGCGGATGCTGGGCATCGCGGCCGCGAGCCTCTTCGTGGCCCTCGTGTCGGCCAGTTTCGTCGCCGGTCGGGTCGGCGACTCAGGCACGCTCCGCGGCGGCGTCGCCTTCGCGCTGTCGGCGTTCGCCGCCCTGGCGTTCCTCGGCTCGCTCCTGGCGGCGATCCTGGGCTTCCTCGTGCCGCCGTCCTCTGGGACGCGGGTGCTGCCGGCGGGCAAAAAACTCGGCGAAGGCCCCTACCGATCCTACGACTGCACGCCGGGCCAACCGTTGATCGAGGGCGTGCTCCAGAGCATCGTCTCCTCCGCGGAGGGCCTCGACGGCGCCGGGCGGTCGCAGGCGGTCGCAGGCGTGGGTCGGGCGCGGGAGAAACTGGCCGCGCACGACGTCCGGGCGGCGGTGCACGAAGTGGCCGCTGCGATCGCCGTCTACACGAGGTCCGTCGAGGCCACGCGGGCCGGCGACCCCTCCGGAGCCGGCCCTTTTCGCGACTCAAATCGATCTGCCTTGGAACCGTGAGCGGCCGCTACACTCCCCGCCGCCATGAAGATCCTCACCCGCTACGTGCTGTCGGAACTCCTGCAGGTGTTCCTGGTGGTGCTTGCCGCGCTCACGCTGTTCATGCTCATCGTGGGGCTCGTGCGGGAGGCGCAGCAGCAGGGCCTGGGCCTCGTGCAGATCCTGATGCTCGTGCCCTACGTGCTCCCCGAGGCGATGCGGTTCGCCGTGCCCGGCACGATGCTCTTCGCGGTGGCCAGCGTGTTCGGTCGCATGTCGGCCGCGAACGAGATCACGGCCCTGAAGGCGGCGGGGGTCACGCCGCTGGCGGCGATCTGGCCCGCGCTCGGCCTGGCGCTCGTGGTGAGCTTCGTGTCGGTCTGGCTCAATGACGTGGCCGTCTCGTGGGGCCGCGATGGCGTGCGGCGCGTGGTCGTCAACAGCGTCGAGCAGATCATCTACGGCCGGCTTCGCCAGCATCGCTCCTACAGCACCGCGCAGCTCTCGATCAACGTCAAGGCGGTGGACGGCAAGAAGCTGATCCGCCCCACGCTCTCCTTCAATTCGGGCGGGTCCAACAAGCCGGCGACCGTCTCGGCCAGCGAGGCCGAACTCCGGGCCGACCCCGCCAAGAACGCCCTGATCGTCACGTTTCGCGACGGCACGCTGCACATGGGGGACGTGAAGGCCTCGTTTCCCGACACGATCGTGCGCGAGGTGCCGCTCGATGCGGTGAGCCGGAAGAGCGCGTCCACGAAGAGCCCGTCGGAAATCGCCATGGCCCAGTTCGCCGAAGCCCGCACGGCGCAGACCGCGAAGATCGACCAGATCGAGCAGATGGCCGCCGGCAAGGCGGCGATGGGGATGCTCGCCGGCCGCATGGAGTGGACGGTCCCTCTCGCCGTCGAGGGGGAGCGGCAACAACTCCGGCACGAGCAGCGCACGCTCAATCGCATCGTCGTCGAGCCGTGGCGTCGCTGGGCCAACGGCTTCAGCTGCCTCTGCTTCGCGCTCGTCGGCGCGCCGATGGCGATCCGGATGCGCAACGCCGACTTTCTCACGAGCTTCTTCCTCTGCTTCCTGCCGATCCTCGTCGTCTACTACCCCGTGTTCATGATCGGCGTCGATCAGGCGAAGGACGGCGCGGTGCCGCCGATCGCCGTCTGGCTCGGCAACCTGCTGATCGCGATCTGGGGCTGGTGGCTGCTGCGCCGCGTGGTGCGGGCATAACAGACGGCGGCACGCGCCGGGCGCCGGCGGGCGGTGCGGGGAAAGAGCGGTCCCGGCCGGGGCCGCGCGGGCTGATTGGCTCGCTGCCATAAATCTGGCAGAATCGCCCCACCCTTCTCCCATCACCCGTTTCGAGGAGCCACCCCATGCCCCGTCCTGTCACGCTGTTCACCGGCCAGTGGGCCGACCTGCCGCTCGAAGACCTCGCCCGCAAGGCCCGCGACTTCGGCTACCAGGGCCTCGAACTGGCCTGTTGGGGCGACCACTTCGACGTCACTCGGGCGCTCGAGGAGAGCGGCTACTGCGCCGCGAAGCGCGACGCGCTCGAGCGGCACGACCTCTCCGTCTACGCCATCTCGAGCCACCTCGTCGGCCAGGCGGTCTGCGACCGGATCGACGAGCGGCACAAGTCGATCCTGCCGCCGCACGTCTGGGGAGACGGCAAGCCGGACGGCGTCAACAAGCGGGCCGCGGAGGAGATGAAGAAGACGGCGCGGGCGGCCCAGAAGCTGGGCGTGTCGGTGGTCAACGGCTTCACCGGGTCGTCGATCTGGCACCTGCTCTATTCGTTTCCACCGGTGACCGAGTCGATGATCGCGGCGGGCTTCCAGGAATTCGCCGATCGCTGGAATCCCATCCTCGACGTATTCGCCGAGTGCGGCGTGCGGTTCGCGCTCGAGGTGCATCCCACCGAGATCGCCTTCGACATCTTCACGGCGCAGCGGGCCCTCGACGCGCTCGGCCGGCGCGAGGAATTCGGCTTCAACTTCGATCCCAGCCACCTGCATTGGCAGGGCGTGAGTTCGGTCGAGTTCATCCGCACCTTCCACGATCGGATCTACCACGTCCACGTGAAGGACGCGATCGTCACCCTCAACGGCAGGACGGGCATCCTCGGGAGCCACATCAACTTTGGCGACCCGCGACGCGGCTGGGATTTCCGCTCGCCGGGCCGCGGCGGGGTCGATTTCGAGGAGATCATCCGCGCGCTCAACCAGGCGGGCTACGAAGGTCCGCTCTCGGTCGAGTGGGAGGATTGCGGCATGGATCGCGAGCACGGAGCAGCCGAGGCGGCCAAGTTTGTCAAGACTCTCGACTTCGCGCCCAGCCGGCGGCAGTTCGACTCGGCCTTCGCCGAGGAGGTCTGACGGGCGGTGGCAGCGGCACGTGCCTCCACTTCCGTGCGGCCCGGCGGTTTGGCGGCCAGCCTGACCGCGCGTGGCAGGCGGGCCGGGCGGAGGCTCGTGGGCTGCGCGGCCGTCGTCTGCGCGACGGCGGTTTGGTGCGCCGCGCCGGCCGCCGGTCGCGATGCCCCTCCCGCCAAGACGCTCGCCCGGCTCGACGAGGAGTTTGCGGCGGCGGCACGGGATCTGGCCCGCCGGGCGGAGGCTGACGGCGCGGCCAAACTGGCCGAGGTTGTCGCTCAGTGGCAGTTGCCCGAGGAGACCGACCGGCAGTTCGCCGTGGCGATTCCGGACCGGCTCGACCCGCCCGAGTGGATCGAGAAGGAGGCCGAGACCGCCATCTGGAACGACTTCGTCGCCGCCCGGAAGGCCCGCGCGGCTGGCGTTTTCGAGCACGCGGTCGCCGCGGCGCGGGCGCATGACCGGGTGCCGACCCGCGACGAAGCCGCCCGGGCCGACCCCGACAAGCCGCCGCTCCCGCAGCGGTCCTGCGACGTGGTGCGGCTGCTCTATCGCGTGCTCCGCGATGATCCCGGCCACGAGCGCAGCCGCGAGGCCCTCGGCTGGACCCGCCGGGGCGATGCCTGGATCCGGCCGGAAGCGGCCCGCAGGCTCGACAAGGGGGATGCGTACGATGCCGCGTTCGGCTGGCTCCCGCAGGGGCGGCTCGCCCGCTACCAGGCAGGGGAGCGGTATGACCGCGGCCGCTGGCTCACCGCGCAGGAAGACGCCGGGCGGGCTCTCGCGGTCGATCGCGGCCGCCACTTCGACTCCGACCACTGGGAGATTCTCGCCACCGCGCCGCTCGAATCCGCAGCCCGGCTCGCCGCTCGGCTGGAGACGGCCGACGCCGTCTGGCGGCAGGTGTTCGGCGGCTTCGGCGTGGAGCCGGCCGAACTCGAGAAGCGGCTCCGGGGTCGCCGCCGCATCCTGCCGCACGATCCGTTCGCTGCGGTGCTCTGCGCCGACCGCCGGCAGTACGTCGCGGAACTGGAGAAACTGGAGCCCGCGATCAACCGCACGAACGGCCTCTATTGGCCCCCCACGAAGACCGTCTGGTTCTTCGACGAGCCTCCCGCCGACGCCACCGTGTACCACGAGGCGACGCATCAGTTGTTCTTCGAGACGAGCCCGGTGATCCGCAAGGCGGCGGCCCTGGCGGGCGAGGAGTGCGGTTTTTGGGCGATCGAGGCGGCGGCGTGCTACATGGAGTCGATCCAACCCACGGCGTTCGGCTGGACGGTCGGCGGTCGGGACGCCGGCCGGGTGCCGGCCGCGCGGCAGTTGCTCGTCGAGGAAGGCTTCCACGTCCCGTTCGAGGAACTTACCGGTCTGGGCCGCAAGGCGTTTCAGGCGAACGCCCGGCTGCCGCAGCTCTACGGCGAGATCGCCGGCATCGCTGAATTCCTCATGAACGGCCGGAGCGGCCGCTACCGCGAAGCCTTCGTGGAGTATCTGTCCCGCGTCTACTCCGGCACCGCCGATCCCGAAACCCTCTCCCGCCTCTGCCGCCGGACGTACGCCGAACTCGACGACGAATATCGCCACTTCCTGGCACCGTGACGCGAAGACGCGGAGCCGCGCCGCAATGCAACCCGATCCGTCGTGGACGTGCGGGCGCGGGTGGCCGTCGTTGACGGCGCTTCACCGCGGCTTTTACACTCCCCGCGTCACGGAAACGCCCAAGGAGCACTCATGTCCGCCACTTCCGCGGCCCCCGCGCGCGCCGCCCACGCCGACCTCGACCGCCTCGCGATCGACACCATCCGCACCCTCTCGATGGACGCCGTCGAGGCTGCCAAGAGCGGCCATCCCGGCACGCCGATGGCGCTCGCGCCGGTCGCGTTCACGGTCTGGAAGGACTTCCTGCGGTACGACCCGACCGACCCCGCGTGGCCCAATCGCGACCGCTTCGTGCTGTCGTGCGGCCACGCCTCGATGCTCCTCTATTCGCTCATCCATCTGGCGGGGATTCGCCGCGGCGGCCCGTCCGACGCGACGCACCACCAGCCGGCCGTGTCGCTCGACGACATCAAACGGTTCCGGCAACTCGACAGCGTCTGCGCGGGCCATCCCGAGCACCACATGACGGCCGGCATCGAGACGACCACCGGGCCGCTCGGGCAGGGATGTGGGAATTCCGTCGGCATGGCGATCGCGTCGAAGTGGCTCGCGGCCCACTACAACGTGCCGGGGCACGTGCTCTTCGACTACGACACCTACGTGCTCTGCAGCGACGGCGATCTGATGGAAGGCGTGGCCGCCGAGGCCGCCTCGATCGCGGGCCACCTGAAGCTGGCGAATCTCTGCTGGATCTACGACGACAACTCGATCACGATCGAAGGCGAGACCCACCTCGCCTTCACGGAGAACGTGGCGCAGCGGTTCGAGGGGCTCGGCTGGCGGATCGAGCACGTCGCCGACGCGAACGACACGGCGGCTCTGAAGACGGCGCTGCAGGCCTTCAAGGCCGAACGCGAGCGGCCGACCCTCATCGTGGTCAAGAGCGTCATCGGCTACGGCGCGCCGAAGAAGGCCGGGTCACACGAGTCGCACGGCGCGCCGCTTGGCCCCGACGAGATCACGGGGGCGAAGCAGGCCTACGGGTGGCCGACGGAAGGCTCGTTCCACGTGCCCGCGGAGGTTCCGGAGCACTTCACCAAGACCCTGGGCGCCCGCGGTGCGCAGGCCCACGAGGCCTGGCAGAAGGCGGTGGCCGACTACTCGAAAGCCCACGCGGCGCTCGCCGGCGAACTGGCCGACTTCCTCGATGGCCGGCTGCCGAAGGGCTGGGAGCAGGCGATCCCCTGCTTTCCCGCCGACCCGAAGGGGCTCGCCACCCGCGTCTCGAGCGGCAAGGTGCTCCAGGCGATCAGCGCCGCGGTGCCGTGGTTCATCGGCGGATCAGCCGACCTCGCCCCCTCGACGATGACGCTCATCGCCGGCGCGGGCGACTTCGGCCCCGGCTCCTACGGCAGCCGCAACATGCACTTCGGCATCCGCGAGCACGGCATGGCCGCCGCATGCAACGGCATGGCGCTCTCGGGCCTGCGGCCGTACTGTGCCACGTTCTTCGTGTTCCTCGACTACCTCAAGCCGTCGCTCCGTCTTTCCGCGCTCGGCGATCTCGGCGTGATCTACATCCTCACGCACGACTCGATCGGCCTCGGCGAGGACGGACCCACCCACCAGCCGATCGAGCAACTCGCCAGCGCCCGCGCGGTGCCGGGAATCTCGGTCTTCCGGCCCGGTGATGCCAACGAGGTGGCCGAGACCTACCGCACGGTCATGCGGCGCTCCGATCGCCCCGCGGTGATCGTGCTCTCCCGGCAGAACATCCCGACGCTCGACCGCGCCGGGATGGGGTCCGCGGCCGGCGTCGCTCAGGGTGCCTACATCCTCAAGGAAGCGGCCAACGGCAGGCCCGACTGCATCCTCATCGGCACCGGCAGCGAGGTGCCGATCTGCCTCGAGGCGGCGGCGCAGCTTGCTGCCGCCGGCGTTCACGCCCGCGTGGTGAGCATGCCGTGCTGGGATCTGTTCGAGGAGCAGGACGCTGCCTATCGGGAGCAGGTGCTCCCGGCGGCCATCACCGCCCGGGTCGCCTGCGAGGCCGCGTGCGGCTTCGGCTGGGAACGCTGGCTCGGTTCCCGGGGTCGCTTCGTCGGCATGCGGAGCTTCGGCGCCTCGGGCCCCGCCCCGGCCCTCTACAAGCACTTCGGGATCACGGCCGAGGCGGTGGCACAGGCCGCGAAAGACTCCATCGCGGCGGGCTGAGCGGCCGGTCGGCCGATCGCACGGGCCGGTCGCGGCGGGGATTTCCTCCAACCGCGCGGCCCGGGTCAGGGCCGGTCGTGCGAGTCGCCGATGACGGCGTCTTCCGGATCGATGCCGGCGGCAACCTCGCCCTCGTGGTTGCGGTAGAGATGATCGTCGTCGCGATGCAGGACGTCGTGCCTGAGCGTCTTCACATGTCCGTCCTCGAAGAGCACGTGGTGGATGCCGTCGGGGTGGTTGTCGCTCCGCTCGTCCGTGTGATCGGGGGCATCGGCCATGATCGGATGATGGCGGCGGTGCTGATCGAGGTTCGGCTGAAGCATGCCCGCGGCATCGCGATGCCCCAGCGTGTAGCCATAATCGCCCCCCATCGTCCGCACCAACTCATCGAAGCGGGGCGTCCCGATGGCCGCCTTCAGTTCCTCCAGGGTCGGCACGCGGAAGCCGCCCTGCCGCGACAACTCGCTGTCGGGACAGAGGACCGTGCCGTCGTCCGCCACCAAGCGCTGCTCCGACACCAGCGTGGGCGCGTAGAGGCCGGCCCGCGCGAGCGGGCCATCGTCGGGGGGCGTGGGATACGTTCGGTGCGCCGCCGCGAAGCCCTGCAGCGAACCCGACAGCCGCTGCAGATTCCGCTCCGCGCGGCGGGTGCGGGATTCCGCGATCGAGTCGAGCAGCAGGGGCGCCACCAAGACGCACGCGGCGAGGGCCGTGGCGGCCATGATCGCTCGATCGAGCCAGACCCGCGGGCCGGCACCTCGCCATTCCGACTCGTGCGGCGTGAGGCCCCGCGGCGCGGGAGTCACGGGCGGCATCCCGCCGCGGGTCTCCACTGCCGATTGCGCGGCGATGAACCGCATCGTGCGTGACGCCAGACCGGCGGGCGGCATGATCGGGCCGCTGTCGCGGCCCAGCGGCTTCACCGCCATGCGGAGCGCGTCGAGGTCGCGGCGGAGGTCCGGGCCGAGCCGCGGATCCGCCAGGGCGGCTTCCACCCGCCGCGATTCGGCATCGTCGAGGGCTCCAAACAGATAGCCGACCAAGTCTTCACGCATGGCTCACACTCGCAGAAATTAGGCTAACTCGGTGTTCCTCGACCGCTCTGCTGCCACGACTCGTTCAGTTTCAGGAGGGCGGCGTGCAGCCGGCTCTTCACGGTTCCCACCGGAATGCCGAGCACGTCCGCGGCCTCGCGGTATTTCATACCCTGGTTGTAGACGAGCAGCAGGGCGCTCTTCAGCGATTCGGGAAGTTCCTCGACCGCCGACCGCACCCATTCCCGGGCTTCCTCGTCCTCCATCTGTTCGTCGGCCGTCCGCCCCCTGCCCGCCAGCATCTCCACGAGCGAACCGACGTCGTCCTCGCCGCCCGTGCGGTTGTCGAGGCTGACCATCCGATGGCGGCGGTTGCGCCGCTGCGCATCGATGGCCTGGTTCGTCGCGATCGTGTAGAGCCAGGGCCGAAACCGGCGGCCTTCTTCGAAGTGCTCCTTCTTCAGATGAACCTGGAGAAACGTCGCCTGAAACACATCCTCCGCCATCTCGGCGCTGCCGAGATACCGGCGGAGGTAACTGAACAACTCGTTCTCGTACCGATGGACGAGCGACTCGAACGCAGCCGCGTCGTCCTCCACGCGGCTTCGACGCAGCAGTTCCTCGTCGGAAAGGCCGCCCTGCCCCGTCGGGGGGATGGGCAGACCGTCCATCCGGGAACCGCTGCGGGAGTCGTGCAGATCCATCTGTGGTACGCCCGCCGGCGGCAAAAGGTTCGAAAGAGCCCAAAAAAAGACCGCAGAGAGTATAGCGAGGGGCCGCGACGGGCGGCGGGATTTGACTTTTTCGCCGGCGGCCCTGACATTCCCGTCCGCACGCATGGAACGCCAGACCCCCTACCGCTGGGCCACCCCCGGCGACCTGAACGCCTTTTTCGGGCTCTCGCTCGACAATCTCGCCGACCTCGTCCTGACGGTGTCGCTGCTGGCGGCCGTCTTCGACTACCCGATCCAGTTCGCCCTCTCCCACCTGGTGCCGGGCACGGCCGTGGGCGTGGTGGTGGGCGACCTGATCTTCACCTGGATGGCCTTTCGCCTGGCCCGCCGGACCGGGCGGAGCGACATCACTGCCATGCCGCTGGGCCTCGACACTCCCAGCACCTTCGGCATGGTGTTCTTCGTGCTGGGGCCGGCCTTCGTCGAGTCGCTGGGCCGTGGTCTCGACCGCGAGGCCGCGGCGCGGCACGCCTGGCACGTCGGCATGTGTGCCATCTTCATCAGCGGTCTCTTCAAGGTGGGCTGCAGCTTCATCGCCGGCCCGGTCCGACGACTCGTGCCCCGCGCCGGCCTGCTCGGCAGCCTGACGGCGATCGCCCTGGCGCTGATCACGTTCCTGCCGGTGCTGAAGGTCTTCGGCTCACCGCTGATCGGCCTCGTCGCGCTCGGCATCACGCTGGCGACACTGACCGCCCGGATTCCGTTTCCGTTCCGCATCCCGGGGGCCCTGGCAGCCCTGCTCGTGGGCGGAACGATCCAGTTCGTGGCCGCCCGATTTGGTTGGCTCCCGGCCGCCGAGACCCATGCCGCCTTCGATCCCGCGTTGGCCCTCTGGCCGACCGAGTGGCTGACGGCGCTCTCGCTCCACTGGCTGGAGGCGTGGACCGACACGCTCAAGTACCTGCCGATCGTGATCCCGTTCGCGCTCGGCACCGTGGTCGGCGGCATCGACTGCACGGAGAGCGCCGCCGCGGCGGGCGACGAATACGACACCGGGACGATCATCGGCGTCGAGGGGATCGCCACGATCATCGCGGGCGCCTGCGGCGGGGTGATCCAGACCACGCCCTACATCGGTCATCCCGCCTACAAGGCGATGGGCGGCCGGGCGGCGTACACGCTGGCCACGGCGTTTTTCATCGGTGCGGCCGGCCTCACCGGCAGCTTCGCCTATCTCTATCAGGTGATCCCCGAGCCGGCGATCCTCCCGATCCTCGTCTTCATCGGCCTGGAGATCACGGCGCAGAGCTTTCACGCGACGCCGCAGCGGCACTATCCGGCGGTGGCGATCGCGTGCGTGCCGGCGCTGGCCGCCCTGGTGACGATCCAGGCCGACAAACTGCTCGCCGCCGGCGCCCGGCCCGGCGCCGGGCTCGCGGTCGAACTGTTCTCCATGCGGCAGCTCGCGGCCGGCTTCATCGTGACGAGCCTGCTCTGGGCGGGCCTGGTGGCGGCGCTCGTGGATCGGAAGCTCCTCCACGCCGCCGGATGGTGCCTCGCCGCCGCCGGGCTGGCGCTCTTCGGCGTGATCCATTCGCCCTACCACGACGGCCGGCTGCTGCTGCCCTGGGCGCTCGGCGACCTCCCGGCGGAGGCCGCCGGCCGGGGCCCGCATGAACTCGCGGCGGCCTACGCCCTGCTCGCCCTGCTCTTCGCCGCCTGGCACGCCTGGCTGCGGCCCGACCGGCCACGGCCGCACGGCATCCGGTAGGCGTCCCGGCCGCTACTCGAGCCCGTAGGCGCCGGCGACGGGGATGTCGATGCCCGACCGGCTCGCGAACTGCGTCCGCGAGAGGAACCGCGGCTCGAGGTTGAACGTCACACCGACGTTGTTGCGGCTGTAGTCGACGTTGAATCCGAAGGTCATCAGGAACGACTCGCCGATCCGCACGAGCTGGAAATTCTGGCCGATGTTGCGGCCGTTGAGATCGATCGCCGAGCCGAAGGAACTGGCCCACTTGGGGCTCATCCGGTAGGTGTAGGAACCGGTGAGCACCGCCGCGCTGATCGGACCGCCGAACTGGTTGAAGCCGATGTAGAAGCTGCCCCGCGGCGTGCGGTTCAGGAGCGCGCCCACCGTGTAGAGCTGCTGGCCGCCGCTGAAGAAATCGACGTCCGCCGTGGAGAGCACGGTCGTGCGGTCGCCGACGTGCCAGCGGAAGTCGTACTGCCACAGGCCCATCACCTGCCCGAAGTTCTGGCTGGCGGTCGGGAACAGTTCGCCGTCGATGTCGAGCGTGATCCAGTCGATGATGCGCCGGTTCCCCTGCGGGCCGCGCTTCGTCTGCCAGCGCTGCCGGGCCGCGAGCCGAAAGACGGTCAGGTCGTTGGCGATTTCGGTCGGACCGGTGACCCAGCTGGCGAGGCCGCGGCGGACGGCGTAGGTCCGCGGGTCGTACTTGTTGTCGGGCCCGAAGACGAGCGGGGCGGCCAGCGGGATGGGCTGTCCCGGCACGGCGCCGTAATCCCAATAGGGGATGTTGCGCCGGTACTGGTTGATCGCGTCGTCGTCGATCTGATCGTAGAGCGGAAACTGGTCGATGCTCTGCGTGGCGTCGGCATAGGCGAATTCCGCCTCGAACACCACCTTGTGGGCGAGGCCGTGGACGTTCCAGAGCTGGCTTTCGACGGTGTTGTCGGCCGTCCAGAGCGGGAGGCTCGACCGGATGCCCACCTGTCCGTAGGCGCGGTCGATCGGCGAGGCGGTGATGTCCTGGCCCCAGTGGGCCAGTTCGCCGAGGGCGTACGGCACGATCTTTACGGGGCCGGCCTGAAACGGCAGGTCGAGCTCCTGCCGGGTCGCCAGCCGTTCGCCGATCACGTTGTTTTCGTAGGGCAGCGTCGTCCAGATGTTGCGTCCCTGGCCGACCGTCGGGGTCTGCGGCAGGTTCTGGCGGACATACGAGACGCCGGAGTGCTCGTACCAGGTGACAGCGTCGCGCAGCAGCGGCTGGCCCATCCAGTAGTGGTCCAGCCTCGGCCACCACTCGCTCTGCGTGAAGAACGGATCGACGCGCACGCTCGTCAGCAGGCGGAGCTCCCGATTCTCGATCGGCCGACGCAGGTCGAGCCACGTCCGCTGCTCGTAGCCTTCCTCCCACTCCGCCTCGTAATACTCTTCGAGGAAGTTCATGTCGCTGATCCAGCCCGCCGTGCCGCGGGCCTGCCAGCCGCCCAAAAAATTGTCGGTCGAGCCGCCGAGATCCTGGCGGTGCCGCCAGAACGACCGGCCGCGGAACGTGCGGTTCGGGAAGCCCGGATAGGTGAAGTCGCGGCGGTAGAGGCCGAGGTTGTCGCGGCCGACATCCCCCACGAACCACGCATCGAGGTCGCCGCTGGCGGGCGTGCCGATCCCGAGGAAGTCGGGACGGTTGTAGAGGAGCGACGTGCCGCCGCCGGGCCCGCGCAGGCTCAGGTAATCGACGTCGAAATCCCAATCGACCCCGGTCGGCGGTCGCCGCCAACCGAACACCTGGAACGCATCCCAGCTCGTCAGCACCTGCGTGCCGAACACCTGGTCGTTCTTGAGCTGCAAGTTGTTGATGTAGAAGGTGGGCTTCTTCGCGTTGGTCGCGAGCACGGGCCACCAGAGCACCGGCACGCCACCGAGCGTCACCGTGTTGCCGCGGCTCGTGATGAACTGCTGGTGCTCGACGGCGGGCTCGCCGGTGGCCGGATCGACCGCCGGTTGGCCGAACGGTCCGGGCAGCGGCACCTGCTCGTCCACGAACTCGAGTTCGCGGGAGCGGAACTCCCACGTCGGCACCCCCAGGCGGCTCGACGTGAGCCCGCTCTGCGAGGCGACGAACCGGCTCCTATCGACCTGCCGGAGCACGTCGGCACGAAGCCGCACGGCGCCGGAATAGTTGTCCACCGGGGTCAGCACGGTGGCGCCGGTGATCACGCCGCTCGACCGGGGCACGTCGTAGAACATGTTGGCGGCTTCCACCACCCGCTGCCCCTGGCGGAAGATGACGTTCCCCTCCATGTACAGCTCCAGCGGCACGTCGGCAGCCTGTGCCGCGCTGCCGTTGAGGTCGGGCTGCCCCTGGCCGCGGGTCCAGATCACGAGCCGGTCGGCCGAGATGTCGAGCGGCCCGGAAGGATCGACACCGTCCACAACGAGGTTCACGCCCGAGGTGATCACGGCGATCCACTCGTTGCCCGAGGGGCTCGGGAACCACTTCACCGCCAGCGGCACGCTCGAGCGCGGAAAGGCCCGCAAGCGCCGCGTGGGCGTCGCCGCGACGACCTGCGGCACCGCCGGGGCGCCGAATTCGCTGAACTGCGTCCGCTGGATCGGGTTCTCGGCGGCGGCCTCGCCGCCGGGCGACGCGACGGCCACCGCGTCGGCGGGCTGCTCGTAGATCGGCGGCGTGCCGGTGGTCGCCACGATGCTGGCGAAGTCGAGCGTCGGATCGCGGAGCGTCCAAAACCGTCCGGCCCAGCGCGGACCGCGAACGGTCGAAGGAGTCTCCGCGGCGGCACCGGCGCCGCGCGACGTGACCGCCACGTTGCCGGCCATGCGCACGAGGATGCTGCGCACGCGCGGCTGCGGTTCGCCCTCGGCGGTGACGAGCTCCACGCCCGCATCCTGCTCGATCCACACCACCGCCTCGTGGCCGCTCGCCTCGGTCGTGCCCTGTGTGATGCGAACGCCGCCCGTGAGGTGCCAGACGTCGTAGGAGCCCTCGGTCCACCGGGCGGCCTGCGTGGCCCGCACCGTGATCGGCTCGCTCGGATCGACCGAAGGCACCTCGATGCGGCCGGCCTCGGCGATGGCGGCAGCCAGCCCCCGGGCGGGCAGCGCGGCCAACACGCCCGCCGTCGCTTCGGGTGCGGCAGGCCCGGCGCTGAGATCGGCGGCGCGCGTCCACGGCATCGCCAGCAGCACCGTGGCCAGCAGCGGGAGCAGGCGGCATGCCGCACGCAGCGGCCGCGCTGCGGGCACGCGGGCGCACCGCCGGCGCGTGGCGGGGCGCGGGCGGTGTCGGGTCGGCGCGGCGGTTCCGTCGCGGGCAAACACGCGGGGGCAGTGCTCGAAAAAGCGGGAACGGGCTCGGGAAGCCAAAAAGCGCGGGACTATAGGAGCGGCGACAAAACCCGGTCAAGGCGTCACGGGCGGGCGGGCACACTCGCAAGTCGATGATCCACCGGGGGTTAGCAGCGGGCGGACGAACCACGCCGCACGGGCCTGATCCGGGCCGATTGCCCCCCGCGCCGCGGCGCCCGCGGACCGCGCTGGCCGTGGCCCGCCGCGGGGTCCGGCGCGGTTCGGGCAAGCGCGGCGCCGGTCATCCGGGCAAACTGGCGCGGCTTTGGGGCAGGAGCGGTCAGATGACGCGTTTTCAGCCGGCCGCGTTCCCCGGACCGCGCCCCTTGGACGAGTCGCCGCCGTGCCCGTTCCTTCCCAGCCTCGCCCGCCCGCCTCGCTGCCGGAGACGATCCCTCCGAACTCCCTCGCCGGGCGCGTCGCGGCGTGGCTGATCGCCCACCGGCTGCTGCTTGCCGTGGTGGGGGTCGTGCTCACCGCGGTGTCGGTGGAGCGGTCGCGGCACCTGGAATTCTCCCGTTCGATCGACGCGATGTTCGACCGCACGGATCCGGCGCTCGTGCCCTATCGCCGCATGGCCCGCGCGTTCGGCTCCAACGAGGTGGTGCTCGCGGCCTACGACGACCCCGACCTGTTCACGCCCTCCGGCATCGGCCGCCTGCGGATGCTCACCGAACGGCTCGCGGCGGTGCCGGGCGTCGCGTCCGCGTCGAGCCTCTCGGGCACGCCGCTGGGCGATCGGATCATCGACCTCGACAACAGCCCGACCGCCCGAAAGTTCGTGCGGTTGATGGAGGGCTATGCGGTCGGAGCCGATCACCGCACGGCCGGCATCGTCTGCGTGCTCGAGCCGCCGGCCGCTGCGCTGAAGACCGCCAGGGATCAGGCGGTGTCGCGGGCCGACACGATCGACCGGCTGCGCGGCGTGATGGCGGAGTGTCCCTCGGGCATGGTGGCCGGCGAGCCGGTGATGCTGCGCGACGGTTTCGCCATGCTGCAGCGCGACGGCAACCTCCTCGGCACGATGAGCGGCCTGCTTGCCGGCGCCGTCCTCCTCTTCTCGTTTCGCAGCCTGCGCTGGCTGGCGGTGCCGCTGGCGGTGGTGCTGTTGGCGCTCTGGAGCACGCGGGGAGTGCTCCAGGCCGTGGGCCTCAAGCTCACGATGGTCTCGACGATGCTCTCGGCGATGGTGACGGTCGTCGGCATCGCGACGGTGACGCACGTGATCGTGGAGTTTCGTCGGCAGCGCGGTCTGGGCCGCCAACCGCCGGAGGCGCTCCGCGAAGCGATCGCCTTGCTCTTCTGGCCGGTGCTGGGGGCGATCGCCACCGACGTGATCGGCTTCGGCTCGCTGATCGCCAGCCGCGTGGGGCCGGTCCACGACTTCGGGATCATGACCTCGATCGGGTCCGTGATGGTGCTCGTCGCGACGGCGCTGGCGGTGCCGTTCCTGGCGTTGACCGGCCGGTTCGACGCCGACCCGCGGATGGCCTGGGGAGAAGGCACGCTGGGCCGCTGGCTCGACGGGCTCGTCCGCGGCATCGTGCGGCATCCGCTCCCGATCCTCGCCGTCTCGCTGATCGCCGTCGGCTGCGCGGTGGCCGGCATGCGCCGGCTTCAGGTGGAGACCGATTTCACGCGGAACTTCCGCGCGACGAGCCCGGTCGTCGCCTCCTACGACATGATCGAGTCGCGGCTCGGCGGGGCCGGCATCTGGGACGTCCTCGTGCCGGCCGCCACGCCGATCGACGCCGCGACCCTCGCGGGGCTGTCCCGGCTCGAGCAGCGGCTGCGGACGGAAGTCACCGTGCCGGACGCCGAGGGCCGGCCGGCCGCGGCGTTGACGAAGGTGATGAGCGTGGCCGACGTGCTGGAGGCGGTGTCGCCTGTGTCGCTGGAGCAGCTCGAGAGCACGAAGGTGGGCAATTGGCTCGTCGGGCGGGCGGTCGAACTGCTCCGGGAGCAAATGCCGCAGATGGGCCGCGCCCTGATCGGCCGCGACTCCGCGGACGGTTCCACGTGGCTCCGCGTCACGTTGCGGGCGCGGGAGCGGCAGCCCGCGACGGCCAAGCGGTCGATCATCGAGCAGGTGAAGGGGATCGTGGCCGAGGAATACCCCGGCGGCGATGGTCACTCGGCCGGCGAAGTGACCGGCTTCTTCGTGCTCCTGGCGCAGCTCGTGGACCGCATGCTTTCCGACCAGTGGCTGACCTTTGCCCTGGCCGCCGCCGGCATTTTTCTCCTCCTGGCCGTCGGGTTCCGCAGCCCGCTTCTGGCGGCGGTGGCGCTCGTGCCCAACACCCTGCCGATCTTCGTGGTGCTCGGCCTGCTCGGCTGGGCGGGGGAGCGGATCAACATGGGCACGGCCATGATCGCGGCGGTGTCGCTGGGGCTGTCGGTGGACAGTTCGATCCATTACATCGCGGCCTTCCGCCGCCGCTTGACCGACGGCGGCGCCTGCGCCGCCGCCCTCGAGACGGCCCACCAGACCGCGGGGCGGGCGATGATCTTTTCCACGCTGGCGCTCGTCGTCGGCTTCCTCGCGCTCACCACGAGCGGGTTCGTGCCCACCGTCTCGTTCGGCTGGCTCTCCTGCCTCACGCTCGTCGGCGGACTCGTCGGCAATCTGGTCGTCCTCCCGGTGCTGCTCGCCCTGCTGGAGCCGTGGATCGGGCCGGGCTGCCACGCCGGCGCGCCGGCGGGTACAACAGCCGCACGTTGATTCGGTTCCCTGTCGTCGTGAGTTCCTGGAGTGCCAGACCGATGTCCCGCGAGTTCTCCCCCGTTCACGCCACCGGCGCCGGTGCCGGCGTCATTTCCGCCGCGCCGACGGCCCGGCCCGCCACAAGCGAAGCCGATGCCCTCGTGATCTTTCTCTGCGAAGGGGACGTGGGCGCCGGCGCCGCCGCCGAGATCGACGCCGCGACCGGCGGGCTCGTCTCGCGGCTCGCCGCCGCGGGCGAGATCACCGGCAAGCGCTGCGAGTGCGTGTCGCTGCTCGGTCCCCCCGGCCTCCGGGTCGGCCAGGTCGTCGTCGCCGGGCTCGGCAAGCGGGAGGAGGTGGACGCGGGCGTCATCCACCGGGCCGCGGCCACCGCGGCCCGGCAGCTCGCGGGCCAGCCGCGATCAAAGGTCGTCTTCGCGGCCGAGGGCTGGTGGTCCACGCGCCAGGTCGAACAGGCCGTGGCCGGTGCCGCCGTGGGCATGGTCGGCCAGGATCTCTACCGCGCCGAGAAGCGCCGCACGCCGTTCGGCGCGACGGTGTGGACGGGCGCCCCGCCGGAGGCGGTCGAGACCGGCGCGATCATCGCCGACGGCGTCAATCTCGCGCGGCGGCTCGTCAACACCGCGCCCGACGACCTCTATCCACAGTCCTTCGCCGACGAGGCGGCGACGATCGCCGGCCGCACGGGCATGGAGATCGAGATCTGGGACGAGGAGCGGCTGCTCCGCGAGCGCTGCCACGCGATCCTCGCCGTGGGCCGGGGGAGCGCGCGGCCGCCCCGGCTCGTGATCCTTCGGCACCGCGGCGTCGCCCGGGCGGCCCACGCCGAGGACGTCGCCCCCGACCTCGCGCTGGTCGGCAAGGGTGTCACCTTCGACTCCGGCGGCCTCTCGCTCAAGCCGTCCGACTCGATGCTCACGATGAAATGCGACATGTCCGGCGGCGCCGCCATGCTCGCCGCAGCCGCCACGATCGCGGCGCTCAAGCTGCCGGTCAACCTCGTGGCCGCGATCGGCCTGGTCGAGAACATGACCGGCCCCGCCGCCTACAAACTCGGCGACGTCATCACCGCCCGGAGCGGCACCACGATCGAGGTGCACAACACCGACGCCGAAGGACGCATCGTGCTCGCCGACGTCCTCGACGTGGTCCGCGGCATGAAGCCGCGGCGGATCGTCGATGCCGCCACACTGACCGGGGCCTGCATGGTCGCGCTCGGCCACGACGTGGCGGGCCTGTTCACCAACGACCAGCCGTGGTGCGAGGAGATCGCCGCCGCAGCCCGGGAGGTGGGCGAGCCGGTCTGGCAGTTGCCCATGTACGCCGACTACGACGAGCAGATCCGGAGCGAGGTGGCCGACATCAAGAACGTCGGCGACGGTCGCTGGGGCGGCGCGATCACGGCCGCCAAGTTTCTGGAGCGTTTCGTGGGGGGCATCCCGTGGACGCACATCGACATCGCGGGCCCCGCCTTCGCCGAGAAGCCGCGGCCGTGGACCGACGGCGGGGGGACCGGTTGCATGGTGCGACCGCTCGTCGAACTCGTCAGAGCCGCGCGGTGAGGTTTATCAGAGGACGGTCGCGAGCTCATCGACGAGCTCGCCGAAGCGGGTGAGGGCGGTGGCGACCGGCTCCGGCTTCTCGAGATCGACCCCTGCGTCGCGCAGCAGGTCGAGCGGCCACTTCGAGGAGCCGCCCTTGAGAAAGCCCAGGTAGGCGGCCAGCGCCCCCGGCTCGTTCTCCGCCACCCGCTTCGCGAGCGTGATCGCCGCCGCCAGGCCGGTGGCGTACTTGTAGACGTAGAAGCAGTTGTAGAAGTGCGGAATGCGCAGGCATTCGAGCTCGAGCTGCGGATCGATCGTGAACCGCGGCCCGAAGTAAGCGTGGAGCAGCTCCCGGTAGATGCCGCGTATCCGCTCGAGCGTCAGGGGCTCGCCAGCCTCGACCGAGGCGTGCGACGCGCGCTCGAACTCGGCGAACATCGTCTGCCGCACGATCGTCGTGCGGATCGAGTCGATCTCCCGGGCGAGGATCGCGGCCCGTTCCTTCGGCGACCGCGCCCGCTGGAGGAGCAGCCGCGTGAGCAGCTGCTCGTTGAAGGTGCTGGCCACTTCGGCCACGAAGATCGTGTAGCCCGAATACTGGTACGGCTGCGCTTCGGCCGAATATCGCGTGTGCATCGAGTGGCCCGCCTCGTGGGCGAGCGTGAACACGTGCTCGACCACCTCCGGCTGGAAGTTCATCAGGATGTAGGGATCGGAGTCGTAGGTGCCCGAACTGAAGGCTCCCGACCGCTTGCCGGCGTTGGGATAGCGGTCGCACCAGCGGCCGAGAAGCCCCCGCTCCAACCGGGAGCAGTAGTCGCCCCCGAGGGGCGCCAGCGACTCGATCACGAGCTTCACCCCTTCGTCCCAGGTGTGCCGCTGCTCCAGTTCCGGCACGAGCGGCACATAGCAGTCGTAGTGATGGATCTCGTCGAGGCCGAGAATCCGCCGCCGCAGGTCGTAGTAGCGGTGCACGACGGGCAGATGGCCGCGGACCGCCGCGATCAGTTGGTCGTAGACACCGAGCGGAACGTTGTCGGCGAAGAGCGCGGCCTCGACGGCGCTGGGGTAGTTGCGGACCTTGGCCGCATACACGTCGCGTTCGTTGGAGCCGGAGAGCGTGGCGGCCAGCGTGTTGGCGTGGGCCTCGTACTGGACATAGAACTGGTGAAACGCCGTCCGGCGGACCTCCCGCGACGTGTCGTGCAGCAGGGTGGTGAAGGTCGCGTTCGACAGCTCGACCGGCTGTCCCTGCCCCGTGGTGACGGTGCCGAACTTCAGGTCGGCGTCGGTCAACTGCCGAAACACCTTCCCGGCCGTGCCGGCGAACGTGCCCTGCATGGCCAGCAGTTTTTCTTCCGGCTCGGAGAGCGTGTGGGCCCGCGTGCGGACGAGCCGTTCGAGCATCAGCCGGTAGGGGGCCAAGGTCGGCAACTCCATCCACGCCGCGAGCGTCGCGGATGGGATCGCCATGATCTCCGGTCGGATGAAACTCGCCTTTTCGCCGGCGAGCGTCGCCACGTGCTGAAACCGGCCCACCATCCGCTGGGCCTCGCCCGCCGCCTGGTCTTCGCTGGCCCGCAGATGGGCATAGGTGCCGATCCGATCCCCTTCGCGATCGACGGCGAGATCGTAGGCCAGACATTCGGCCAGCCGCTCCGGTGACGAGCCGAGGGTGCCGGCAAACGCCGCGAACCCGGGAATCCGTCCTTCCCACCCCGCCAGCGCCGCCTCCCATTCCGCATCGGAGCGGAACAGGCTCGCGAGGTCCCACGTGTCCCCCGCCGGCACCTCCCGCCGCGCGGGAAGCTTCGTCACTGCCGTCTCCGTCTCACCCATGTCGTTCCTCTCCGCGTGCGGCCATCACAGCCTCCAGACGGCGCTGCCCCACGCGAGGCCGCCCCCGAAGCCGCAGACGACCACCGTGCTGCCTGGCCCGATCCGACCGCTCCGCCAGGCCTCGTCCATCGCCAACGGGATCGACCCGCTCGACGTGTTGCCGTACCGGTCGAGGTTCACGAGCACCTTCTCGGCCGGCAGGCCGAGCGCCTCGCGGACACCCTCGAGGATCCGGGCGTTGGCCTGATGGAGGAAGAACATGTCGATCTGATCCAGCGCCACACCCGATCGCTCCACGACCTGGAGGATGTTCTCCTCGGCCAGCCGGATGGCCCACTTGAACACGGCCCGGCCGTCCATTTTGAGAAACTGCTCGCGGCGGGCGATGCCCTCGACCGACACCGGCTGCCGCGAGCCGCTCATGGGGCAGGCGAGCAGATCGGCCCCGCGGCCGTCCGAGCCGAGCGCGAACGAAAGCAGACCGTGCTCGCGGCCCGACTGGTCCGGATCAACGGGCTCCAGCAGCACCGCACCCGCTCCGTCGCCGAACAGCGGCCAGGTCTTGATGTCCTCGGGATCGACGACGCGGGAGTTGGTGTCGGCGCCCACCACGAGCGCGAGTCGGCTCGATCCCGCGGCCAGAAAATTCGCAGCGGTGACCAGCGCGTAGGCGAAGCCGGCGCAGGCGGCCGTCACGTCCATCGCGGCGGCGTCGAGGCCGAGCTTCTCCTGCACGATGCAGGCCGTCGATGGGATCAACATGTCGGGGGTGAACGTGCCGAGCACGAGCAGGTCGATCGCGGAAGCATCCGCTCCCGCGTGGGCGATCGCGGCGCGACCGGCGGCCGCGGCCAGGTCGCTCGTCGCCATGTCGGGCGGCGCGTGCCGCCGCTCGTGGATGCCCGAGCGGGCCACGATCCATTCCGGATCGCATCCCAGTCGGGCGAGATCGGCGTTGGTCACGACCTGGGGCGGCACGGCGGCCCCGATCCCCACCAGCCGGAAGCCCACGGCCCGGCCAAACCGGGACGGTCGCGGCGAAGTGAGGATCTCGGTCATTGAGAGATATGGTACGGCCGGTGCGTGGCGGCGCAAAGAGAAACCGGCGGCGGCATTTTACGTGCCCGCCCCGGCGTCGGCCGCCGGTTCCTGCGATTTCTTCTGGACGACGCCCGCGCGGCCCAGATGGATCTTCGCATACTCGGCCTCGGAAACCACGTAATACCAGTCGGCGAAGCGGCCGTTGAGTTCGCGCACCCGCTTCTGCGCGGCCTTCACCTTCTCGTCGTAGTCGTCCTGCCGGCGCCGGTTCTCGCGTTCCACGCGGCGGCGTTCCTCGAGCGCCTCCTGGGCCTTGGCTTCGGCCTCGTCGGCCGCCTTCAGTTGCGCGGAGGCGTCGTCCGCATCCTTCTTCTCGGCCTTGTCGTCTTTGTCGGCGCCGGCGGCTTCCCCCGAGCCACCGGGAACGGCCGGCACGTCGGGGAGCGGTTCGAGTTCGGGTTTCTCGAGCAGCGCCTCGTTGAACCGCGCCGTCACGAACAGGTAGCGGCCCGTCTTCCCGCCCGTCGCGGACGGCTCCTTACCGTCCGCCGGCGCGGCCGCGTCCGGCTCCTCCTCCGACACGCTCGTGCCGTTTCCGAACCGGAGGGTGTATTCGACGCCGTCCTTCATTCCGACCACGGTCTCGCCGTTGCTCGACAGGATCGCGCCCGACTCAAGCGGATAGAAGCCGTGCACGGCGAGCGACTCGAAGGCCTCCTGGTTCCGGGGCACTTTCGCGTCGCCCTTGAGTTCGCCGCTCAACCCGGCCGGCTTGCGCAACACGTCGACGATCTTCAGGTCGCCCAGGGCCTGGCGCAGATCGTTGAGCTTGCCCGTGGCCAACTCCTCGTCGGCCGCGAGCTTTTCCTCCTGCGGCTTGTTGCCCGGTCCAAACACCTCCAGCTTCGCCAGCGACCAGGAGGAGTCCTTGTCGTCGTATCCGAGGCTGATGCTGCTTCTCCGCTCCTGCACCACCCTCGTCGGCCGCTCCGCTGCGTCCAATCCGACCGACCACGTGGAGTCGTCGAGCACGAGGCTGCGGAGGTCCCAGGGCAACAGCTTCAGCAGGTCCTTCTCGATCCAGTCGTCGAATTTCGTGCTGAACTTCGAGAGGTCGATCTCCATGACGTACGTCGGGTCCTGCCCCGCCTTGCGCACATACCGCAGCGTCCGCCCCGGGGCGGCGGCCGCGCCCGCGGGCCCCTTCGCCTCCATGCCCACGATCAGCCGCGCCAGCTTGTTGCCCCCGGCATCCCGGATCTCGATCAGCCGGCCCACGCCCGACTCGCCGACCTTGAGCTTCTCGGCGTTGGGCTCGATCACGCCATAGGTCGCGTGGTCGGCCTGCGACGTGCCCGCCACGGAGAGTATCGGGCGATCAACGAGCTCGGTCGCCGCGGCGGCCAGCTGCTCCCGCGCGTCGGCGGGGTAATTGTCGTGCGAGGGCAACGACCACACGCCGTTCGTCTGCACCACCTTGAAGGGCTTCAGCGTCGCGAGTTCCTCGTCGAAGGACACGATCTCGAGGCTGGCCGCCTTGGTGGCGTCGGCCAGTTCGGGAAACAGAATCCGCTGCGATTCCGGCTCGACCTTGCCGCCGACGAACCGCGGCTGCACGGCCGCGCCGAGCAGGAAGAGGCCGAAGCCGCCGAGCAGGAAGAGGGCCGTCCTCCGCATCGCCGAGCCGCTCCCGGCGGCGTCCGCGTGCGACCGGGTCGTCCTGGATTCCTCGTGAGTCATGCTGTCTGCCCTCTCCTTCACCTGAGTCTCGATTTCGCCACGCCTTCACGCTCGAGGGCGCGGCGCCGAAAAAACACGAAGAACGCCAGCACGAGCGGCGGGATCGGCGGCAGAAGGACGGCGAGCCACTTCTGCCGATCCTGCTCCCGACGGACCTGCGACTCGAGCGTCCGTTCGACGGCATCCACCTCCGCATCCCGCGTCCGCTTCAGTCGCTCGATCTTCGTGTCGAGCTTCCGTTGTTCCAGCCGCTGCTGGGTGGCGAGCTGCTGGATCGCCTGCAGCGCCGCCTGCTGATCGACCGATTCGCCCTGCGCCTCCAGCGCCCGGATCTTCGCCTCGAACTCGCCCACCTTCGCCTGCATGGCCGTGTTCGCCTCGCGCTCGGCCTTCTCGAAGTCTTCGTTGAACCTCGCCCGGCCCGTCTCCGCGGTATCGCGGGCCGCCGCCACGGCATCTTCGATCCGCTCGAGCGTCCGGTGCTTCGGCTTCCGCTTGCGGATGTCGATGAACCGCTCGTCGCCCGCGAGCGAATCGATGACATTCAGCGCGAACGTCACGTTGTCGAAGTCAAACCCGAGCATGTCGTCGCGGCGGTTTCGGAGGCCGAAGAACACCCCCGACAGCAGGTCGATGTCGGCGACAACGACCGCCCGGATCGGCTTGGCTGCCGCCGCATCGGCGCCAGACGCCTGCGGCTTCCGCTCGACCGCGACCGCCAGCAACAGCGACTCGTCGCCGGGCGTCTCGAACGCCCGCATGAGCGCCATATTGCCCTGCCGCATCACCTGCTCCACCTTGTCGGTCGCGATCGTGCCCGAGCGCTGACTGGTGCGGGCCAGCGGGGTCCACGTGACGTCGGCCGATGCGTCCCTGGTGAGGGAGCCGGGGAACGGAAAGAGCACTTCCTGGAGGCCGGACGTGATCGGCTGCTCCTGGTTGAAGCCCATGCCCTTGCCGTCCGCCCCGCCGAGGCTGGCGTCGATGAAGACAAACTCGTCGGGCAGCTGGAGCTTGGGGTGGGGATTGTAGGCCTGGTAGACGATGTAGGGCGATCCGCCCATCTGCCCCATGGCGGGGCGGCCGATTCCCGCCGCGAGCTGCACGCCGAGCGCCTGCCACAGCGCGCCCAGGTCTCCCTTGGGCTGCCCCTGCGGCCCGCCGAACATCGCTCCCATGGGGCCCATCGGATTCCGCCTGGGCGCCGCGGTTCCCGGCACGCCCTGCATCATCACCGGCAGCGGATCCTCGAAGATCGCCACCGGCTGGCCGGCCTTCACCGCCGCCACGAAATGCGCCATCTGCTCCGGACCGAGCGACGACGGCTGCACGGCCAACAAGACGTCGAACGACTCGGTGATGGGCGCCGAGGCATCGACCTGGATCACTTCGTACTGCTTTTCCAGTTCATCCACGATCGGCTGCCGCGGTCGCGGCTGCCCCGTCATCATGTCGAATCCGCCGAACAGGTCGGCGTCGGTCGTCAGCACGCCGAGCCGCTTCCGCTTCTGCTGCGCGGCCGTCCAGACCGAACGGATCAGTTCGTACTCGACCGGGGTGCCCTTGTCGAAGAACGGCACGACCACCTTCTCCAGGCCGCTCACGAACGCGCAGCCGAGGAAGATCTCCTCGTCGTTGCGGTAGGTGCCGCGGACCTGCGAGACGACCCGCTGCGGCTCGATGCCGAACTGCTGGCTGGCTACTGCGGCGGCGTCGGTCTTCGGCTCCGTCGGGATCACCTCGACGTTCACCTTGCCCCGGCCCAGTTGCTGGAACTGCCGCAGCGTGTTGAGCAGGTTGAGCCGGGTCTGCGTGTAGTCCTCGGGAACGGTCGGGCTGACGTAGGCCTTGATGTCGATCGGCCGGCTGCTCTCCAGCGTCCGCAGCAGCCGCCGCGTTTCGGGCGAAAGCGAGCTGATCTGCTCGGCGGACAGGTCGGCCCGCAGGTCGAGCGCCCGAAAGAAGAGCACGCAGCCGACGGCTGCTGCGACCAGGCCGAGCGTCCGCGCCAGGTAATGCAGCCCCATGCGGCCCCCGTCGCGGCGGCCGGTCCAATGCCGCCGGCCGATGAGCACCATCGCCAGATAGAGGCAGACGGCGACGATCCCCAGGAAGTAGGCGACCGACGAGACGCTGACGATCCCCCGGCCGAAGTCGGAGAAGTGCTCGGCGAGGCCCCACGACTTCACCTTCTCGGCGAGCCCCCTCCCCATGACCGCGCTCGCCTGATCGGCGACCGCCAGCGGAGCATTGAAGAGCAGCCCGAGAATGAATCCCACCGTGAGGTTGCTGGTGAGGAAGCTGGCCACCATGCCGACCGCAAGCATGGCCAGGCCGGTGAACCAATACCCGAGGTAGTTGGCCAGAAACAGCCCGACATCGGGGGAACCCCAAAGCGAGAGAATGACGGCGTTGCAAACGCAGGAGAACAGCAGCGCGACGGTGAAAATCCCCACCGCCGCGAGGTACTTGCCGAACACCACCTCCCAGTCGCTCGCCGGCAGCGTGAGCAGCAGCTCGTCGGTCCCCTGCCGCCGCTCATCGGCCCACACGCTCATCGTGATGGCGGGCACGAACACGAGGAGGATGAACGGCAGGTACCGGTTGAGCTGATCGAGGTTCGCGAGATTGGCGTTGAAGAACTCCGGCGGCCAGAAGGCGGCCAGCGAACCCAGCAGCACGAACACGCAGATGAAGACGTATCCGGTGGGATTGGAAAAATACGCGGTGAAATTCCGCTTGAAAACGGCGTCCAGAACGTGCCACTTCATGGTTTCGATCCTTCGGTCTGTCGGGCTGCCTGGCTGGGCGCAGCCACGCGTGATGGGCCCCGGATGGCTTCGGGGCGAAACGGGGGTCAGGCGGAACGCGTCAGTTCATGGAACCGTTCGTCGAGGCTGCGGCCGTCGCGACGCAATTCGGCCGGCGTGCCGTCAAACCGCATGCGTCCCTCGGCAATCAAGATCACCCGGTCGGCGATCGCCTCCACTTCCTGGAGGATGTGCGTGGAAAGCAGGATCGTCTTCTGCTCCCCGAGCTTCCGGATCGTCTCCCGCACCTCGCGAATCTGATTCGGATCCAGACCGCTGGTCGGCTCGTCGAGGATGAGCACGTCGGGTTCGTGGAGGAGCACCTGCGCCATCCCCACGCGCTGCCGGTAGCCCTTCGAGAGCTTGCCGATCGCCTTGCCGATCACGCTCCCCAGTTCGCACTGCTTCACGACTTTTTCCACCCGCTCCTTCTTCCGAGCGCCGGAGAGGCCGCGGGCGTCGGCGAAGAATTCGAGCAGGCTGCGGGGGGTCATGTCGGGATAGAGCGGGCCGTTCTCCGGAAGATAGCCGAGGCGGGCGGCGCCGGCGAGCCGGTCGGTGGCCATGTCGTGGCCCGCAATCCGCGCCACCCCGGCCGAAGGGGCCAGGTAGCCGGTGAGGATCTTCATCGTCGTGCTCTTGCCGGCGCCGTTGGGGCCGAGAAAGGCGACGATCTCGCCGCGGGGCACGCGAAAAGAGACGTCCTCGATGGCGATGAACTCGCCGTAATACTTGGTCAGACCGTCGGCCTCGATCATGGCTTCGCTGCCAGCCGGAGGGCTTGCTTGGATCATCGGGCTTCCAATGCAGGTGGGATGGGAGCGGAAAATACCGGGAGCCCCCTATTGTTTCCCAGACCGCCACTTCCGGCAATCCCCGGCCACGCCGGAGCCGGCAGCGGTCACAGCGGCTGCACGGCCGGCTGCGACACGCCCCGCCGCCAGGCGAGGTGCACCCGCCATTCGGCGCGGGTCTCGGGATGGTCGGCGCGAAAGTGCACGCCGCGGGTCTCCCGCCGGTCGATCGCCGAGCGGATCATGAGCCGGGCGACTTCGAGCATGTTCTGCAGCTGCCAGCCCTGCGGATCGGCGAACTGCCGGGGGAGCACGTAGCGGCACCAGCCCTCGACGGTGTCGAGCGCCTCGGCGAGCGAGTCCTCCGTCCGCTCCACCCCCACGTGCCGCCACATCAGCGCCCGCAGCGAGTTGCGAATGTCGGCCAGGTCGAGCGAGCCGTTCGTGTCGCCGCCGGCGACCTCGGCACGCGGAAAGGCGATCGGCGGCACGCGAAACCAGTCGGTTCCGTCGCCACCCCCCGTCATCTCCAGCACTTCCGCGGAGGCGGAGGCGCCGGCCCGGCCGCCATACACGAGCCCCTCCAGCAGGCTGTTGCTCGCCAGCCTGTTGGCCCCGTGCAGGCCGCTGGAGGTCACCTCCCCCGCCGCGAACAGTCCCGGCACGCTCGTGCGACCCACGTCGTCCACCGTCACGCCGCCGATCATGTAGTGGGCACCCGGCCGCACCGGAATCCGATCCCGCGCCAGATCGAGGCCGAACTTCCCGCAGATCTCGGCCATCCCCGGAAACCGCTTCCGCACCATCCCGGCGTCGAGGTGCGAGAGGTCGAGGTAGACGTTGGCATGGTGGGTGCGGTGCATCACCACGGTGATCGCGCGAGAGACGACGTCGCGGGGCGCCAGTTCCGCGCGCGGATCGAACTCGGGCATGAACCGCCTGCCGTCGCGATCGACGAGGTGCGCTCCCGCGCCGCGCACCGCTTCGGTGATCAGGCTCCGGGCCCCACCCGCGATGTAGAGCACGGTCGGATGAAACTGCATGAATTCCATGTCGCGGAGTTCGGCGCCGGCCCGCCATGCCACCGCCATTCCATCGCCGCACACACCGGGCGGGTTGGTCGATTCGCGGTAGAGCTGCCCCGCACCGCCGGTCGCGAGGATGGTGCGGCGCGCCCAGATGACCGTCTTGCCGTGGGACGGATGCCAGACAATCGCGCCGCGGCAGACGCCCTCGTGGGTGACGAGGTCGATCGTGAACGTGTCGGGCCAGATATCGAGGTTCTCCAACCGCCGCGCCTGCTCGATGACGGCCCGCATCACCTCGCGGCCGGTCGCGTCGCCGAGGGCATGCACGATGCGGTGATGGCTGTGCCCGCCTTCGCGGCCAAGTTCGAGGCTGCCGTTGCTGGCGTCGAACCGGGTGCCCCACGCGATCAACTCGGCGATCCGTCCCGGCGCCTCCCGCACGACCGAATCGACCACGTCCTCGTGGCAGAGCCCGCAGCCGGCGGTGAGCGTGTCGGCGACGTGATTGTCGAAGCGGTCCTCGGGATCGACGACGCTGGCGATGCCCCCCTGGGCCCACTGGCTCGACGAGCCGTGCAGGTCGTCCTTCGTGACCACCGTCACCGAGAGCCGCGGATCGACCGCCAACGCCGCCCGGAGGCCCGCGAGCCCGCCGCCCAGGATGAGCACGTCGGTGAAGCAGTGCGGCACCCGCTTCGGCCCGAAGGAGACGAGGTATCGGGGCCCTTCGAACGACTGATTCATTCGCCGCCCGTGCCCTGCAGGTATGCCTTGACCTGTTCGCGATAATCGTTGGGCGGCCGGCTGCGGCGGCCTTCCGCCTGCCCGCCCTTCACGTCGCTGGGAACGTCGCGGGAACTGCGCACCCCGTTCGGCCGCAGGCCGAGACTCCGCACGGCCCGCTCGAACTCGCCGCGCTCGCGCGGGTCGCTGCTCCCGGCCATCCGCCTCATCGCCTCCCACCGCGCGAGAAACGCCCTGGCCTGCTCGGGCGTCCAGCCGAGTTCATCGAGGACGTCGGTTCGTCCCGCCTCGACGCTGTCGCGGAGATGCTCGGTCGCCAGATCGGCCGCATTCCGGGCATTGGCGAGATCCTGTTCGCCCCACTCCACCTCCCGGTCGCGACGCTCGCCCTGCGGACCGGCCCCCCCGGCATTGTTGGCGTTGTCGCCGCCGCCCCAACCACCGTTGCCAATCGTGCTCCCTGCGCTGGGCTCTCCGGCAACAGGTTGGCCTTGCCCGTCACCAGCCTGCTGACCCTGCTCACCACCAGACTGCTGACCCTGCTCACCACCAGACTGCTGACCCTTCTCACCACCAGACTGC
>JBEIQP010000006.1:0-54040 GCA_040376455.1 Planctomycetaceae bacterium
GCCAGTTCGAGGAGCGGATCAAGGCGGTGATGAACGAAGTCCGCCGGGCCAAGAACACGATCCTCTTCATCGACGAGTTGCACACGCTCGTCGGCGCGGGCGGCGCCGAGGGGGCGATCGACGCGTCCAACGTGCTCAAGCCGGCCCTGGCGCGGGGCGAAATCCAGTGCATCGGCGCGACCACGCTCGATGAATACCGGAAGTACATCGAGAAGGATTCGGCCCTCGACCGGCGGTTCCAGATCATCATGATCGAGCCCGCCACGAAGGACGAGGCCGTCGAGATTCTCAAGGGGCTCCGCGACCGCTACGAGTCGCATCACCGCGTGAGCATCACCGATGCCGCGCTGGAAAGCGCGGTCGAGCTCTCGAGCCGCTACATCACCGGCCGGTGCCTGCCCGACAAGGCGATCGACGTGATCGACGAGGCCGGCGCCCGGGTCCGGCTCAAGGCGATGACCAAGCCGCCGGATCTCAAGGAGATCGACGAGGAAGTCGAGCGGCTCAACAAGGAGAAGGAAGAGGCGGTCGCCAACCAGGACTTCGAAAAGGCGGCGGCCCTCCGTGACCAGGCCGACAAGCTGAAGAAGAAGAAGCAGTCCATGACCCGCGACTGGCGCGACAAGAGCCGCGAGGCCGATGGCGTGGTGGACGACGAGGTGGTGGCCGAGGTCGTCTCGAAGATGACCGGCATCCCACTCACGCGGATGAGCACCGAGGATCAGCAGCGGCTGATGGGCATGGAGAACGAGCTCCACAAGAAGGTGATCGGCCAGGATGCCGCGATCAAGAGCGTGTCGAAGGCGGTGCGCCGCAGCCGTTCGGGTCTCAAGGATCCGAAGCGGCCGATCGGGTCGTTCGTGTTCGCCGGCCCCACCGGCGTCGGCAAGACCTTGCTGGCCAAGGCGCTCGCCCAGTTCATGTTCGGCGACGCCGAAGCGCTCATTCAGATCGACATGAGCGAATACATGGAGAAGCACAACGTCAGCCGCCTGATCGGTGCGCCGCCGGGCTACGTCGGCTTCGAGGAGGGAGGGCAGCTCACGGAGAAGATCCGCCGCCGGCCCTACGCCGTGGTCCTGCTCGACGAGATCGAGAAGGCCCATCCGGACGTCTTCAACATGCTGCTGCAGGTGATGGAGGAAGGCCGGCTCACCGACTCGTTCGGCCGCAACGTCGACTTCCGCAACACGATCATCATCATGACGACGAACGCCGGCGCCGAGGCGATCAAGAACGAGTCGGCGTTCGGCTTCCAGAAGCCCGACAGCGACGCCAGCTACGACAGCATGAAGGGCCGCGTCAACGAACGGATCGAGAAGGTGTTCCGGCCGGAGTTCCTCAATCGTCTCGACGACGTGATCGTGTTCCACCACCTCACGGTCGAGGATCTCAAGAAGGTCATCGACATCGAGCTGGCCAAGGTCCGCGAGCGTCTCGGCGAGCGGGGCCTCAAGCTCGAGCTCACCGACGAGGCGAAGAAGTTCCTCATCAAGAAGGGCTCCGACACCGACTTCGGCGCCCGGCCGCTGCGTCGGGCCCTCGAGAACTTCATCGAGGATCCGGTCTCGGAGGAGCTCCTCAAGGGCGAGTTCGAGGGGAAGGACACGATCCAGGTCGACTGCGTCGAGGTGGCTGGCAAGAAGCAGCTCACTTTCAAGGGGCTCGTCACGGCCGAGCCGGTCGCCGCCGCCCCGGCCGAGGGCTCGTCCGACACCTGATCCGCGTCGCCTGAGTCAGATCCCGGGGAGGTCGAATTCCCGGGTCGCCTTGGCGGCGCGGCTCCTGACGGCGGCCACCATGCGCTTCCAATGCGGGGCGAGAAACGGCGGGCTCTCCAGCCCCCGTTTCGCGTACACGCCGGTGGCCTGCGCGAGATCGATGTCCGCCACGATCACCCCCTCGTGGCGGTTGTCGGCCAGGGCGAGCACCTGCTCGTCGGGCGCCACGATCTTGGAGTCGCCGGCGGACCAGAGCCCCCGGCCCTGCGGGCCGACCGAGTTGGCGAACACGTAGAAGATCGCGTTTTCGAAGGCCCGGGCCGCGATCCCGTCCCGACCGCCCCGCTTCCGCCGCGAGACCGGCAGGGCGTCCATGCCGGCATTGGGATGGAACAGGATGCGGGCCCCGGCCATCACCGCGAGTCGGACCAGTTCCGGATACCGGCGCTCGTGGCAGATCACCGCCGTGGCGGGAACGCCGTCGATCTCGAAGAGCGCGACGGCGGCGCCCGGCTTGAAGTGGCGGCGGTCCATGTCGGTGAGGTGGCACTTCGCATAGCAGTGCGTGGCGGCGCCGCGGCGGTCGAAGACGACGAGCCCGTTGCACAGCGCGCCGCGTCGAAACACTGGCGCTCCCACCAACACGTTCACGCGGAAGCGGGCGGCGATGGCGGCGACGGCGGCGAGCGCGTCCCGCGCCTCCGCGGCGGTCAGTCTGGCGAAATCGTAGCCGTAGCCGGTGGTGGCGCACTCGGGGAGCAGCACGGCGTCGGCCCCACGGCCCGCCGCGTCGCCGACCAGCCGCTCGATCGACGCGATGTTGCCGGCGATCGTCGGAGCGAACGTCATCTGCGCCGCCGCGACCCGGATCCGGCCGCGGCCGACCGCCCGGCGGCGTGTCGTCGGTTGTGCCATGGGGCTCTCCCAAACTGCCCGTGGAATGAAACCGCCTTAGCCTACCCTCGGCCAGCCTCCCCGAACCCCCCAACCCACCGGGCCGTGCGCCGATCCTCATGGTCGGCTCATGCTGCCCGACCCGCACGGCCGATACGACCCTCAAGGATCACCGCGCCCGCAGGCCAGAGTCATGGACGCCACCGACACCACCGCACAGCCCACCGGCCCCACGGGCTGGTTCGCCCGTCAGGTCGCCAATCTCGGCGACTTCGCCGTCTCGAGCATCGCCGGGATCGGCGACGTGTCGCTGTTCGCCCTGCGCACGCTGGGCTGGATCTTCGCCCGGCGCCAGCGTCGCGACGTGCTCCTGCCCAGTTTCTATCAGATCGGCGTGATGTCGCTGCCGGTGGTGGCGCTCACGGGCCTGTTCATCGGGATGGTGCTCGCCGTGCAGAGCTTCGCGCAGTTCAAGGCGCTGGGGCTCGAGACCCGGCTGGGTTCGGTCATCAATCTGTCGCTGGTCCGCGAACTGGGGCCCGTTCTGGCCGCGACCATGCTCGCCGGCCGCGTGGGCAGCGCGATGGCCGCGGAACTGGGCACCATGCGGGTGACCGAGCAGATCGACGCGCTCGAGAGCATGGGAGCGAATCCCATCTACTACCTCGTCGTGCCGCGGTTCCTCGGCTGCCTGGTGCTGATTCCGTCCCTCACCGTGATGGCCGACTTCATGGGCGTGCTCGGAGGCTACCTCTATTCCCACGTGCTGCTCGGGATCGACTATCACCACTACTGGGAAAACTCCCGTGAATACGTCGATGCCTTCGACTTCCTGATGGGCATCTTCAAGAGCCTCTTCTTCGGGGCGGCGATCGCGCTGGTGAGCTGCCACCACGGCTTTCACTGCGACCACGGGGCCGAGGGGGTGGGGCGGGCCGCGACCAACGCGTTCGTCCATTCCTTCGTGCTGATCCTGGTGCTCGACCTGTTCCTGGGAATCTGGCTCAACAACGTCCACGACTTCTTCCGTCCCGAGGGGCCGCGCCGGCTCCTCTGAACCGGGCCTTCGGTCTCCACCGCCATGCACGCCGCCGCCCCCTCCACCGCCGTCGAACGCGACCACGCCACAGCGCCGGTCCTGCGGATCGACGCGCTCGGGGTGCGGTTCGGCCGGCAGGAGGTCCTCCGCGACATCTCGATCGACCTGCCGTCCGGCGAGACCCTCGTCATCCTCGGGGAGAGCGGCTGCGGCAAGACCGTCCTCCTGAAAACGATGATCGGTCTCGTCCGGCCCACGGTCGGGGACGTGCAGTTCGAGGGCCGGTCCCTGAAGCGGATGAACGACCGCGAACTGGCCCACCTCCGCACCCGCTACGGCTTCGTCTTCCAGAATGCGGCGCTGTTCGACAGCTACACGATCGCCGACAACGTGGCGTTTCCGCTCCGCGAGCACACCCGGATCCCCGAGGCCGAGATCGGCGGGATCGTGGCCTCGCTCGTGGACGAGGTGGGCCTCCCCCGATCGGTGATGGCCAAGAAGCCGGTGCAACTCTCCGGCGGCATGCGCAAGCGGGCCGGGCTCGCCCGGGCGCTGGCGCTCGACCCGCAGTTGATCCTCTACGACGAGCCGACCACCGGCCTCGATCCGATCATGAGCGACGTCATCAACGAGCTGATCCTGCGCGTCCGGTCGCGGCCGCGGGTGACGGGCGTGGTGGTGACGCACGACATGAACACCGCCCGCAAGGTGGCCGACCGGATCATCATGCTCTATCCGCTCTTCCGCCTGCGGCCGGGCGAGCCGCAGATCGTGTTCGAGGGGACACCGGCCGAGCTCGACCGGAGCCGCGACCCGCGGATTCGGCAGTTCGTCGAAGGCCGCGCGGGCTCGCGGCTCACGGAGCTTCAGGACGAGCAGGGACTCTCCGCCGACGCCATGCAGGAGCAGGAGCCATGAACGATCGCGTGATGCAGTTTCGGGTCGGCGTCATGGTGCTCGCCACGGCGATCATCGCCGGCATCCTCGTGGTGCTGTTCGGGGATCTCCCGTCGCTCGTGCAGGCCACCTACCCGCTGAAGATGAGCTTCTCCGATGCCCGCGGGATCGCCACCGGAACCCCGGTCCGCAAGAACGGCATCCTGGTCGGCCGCGTGGCGACCGTCACGCTCGACGAGCGCGGCGGCGTGAGCGTCGTGGCCGACATCGATTCCTACGTGCCGATCTACCGCGACGAGCAGCCCCGCATCGCCAGCACCCTGCTCGGCGACGCGGAGATCCAGCTCGTGCCGGGCACGATCCGGCCGCCGCGGCAGCGGATCGCGAAGGAGGAGGTGCTCTTGGGTGCCGTCTCCCGGGATCCCTTCGAGGTCTTCGCCACGCTCGAACCGAAGATGGGCACCGCCCTCGAGTCCCTTACCCAGGCGAGCGACGCGGTCACGAAGCTCTCGGCCAACCTCGACAAGCTACTCCTCAGCGAGGACGACACGTTCGAGAAGATGGTGCGCAAGACCGAATCGGCGCTCGATGCCTTCAGCCTCGCCATGGCCAACATCAACGACGTGATGGGCGATCCGACCGCCCGCGCCAATCTCAAGGAAACCCTCAACGGGCTCCCCAACGTCATCGCCGACCTGCGCACCACCGTGCAGGGCATCGGCACCACCGTCGACACGGCCGACCGCAACCTGCGGAATCTCGAGGGGCTCACCCGGCCGCTCGGCGAGCGCGGCGAGGGCATGGTGGCGCAGATCAACCACACGATCGGCCGGCTCGACGAGGTGATCCAGCAGGCGGTGATGTTCACCAAGGCCCTCAACGAATCCCAGGGCACGCTCGGCAAACTCGTCCGCGACCCGCAGGTCTACGACGATCTCGCCCAGGCCGCCGCCAACGTCAACAACCTGACGAAGGAGCTGCGGCCGATCGTCAACGACGTCCGCGTGTTCACCGACAAGATCGCGCGGCACCCCGAGCAACTCGGCGTGAAGGGCGCCCTCGACCGCCGCCCCGGCCTGAAGTGACGCACGCGATCCAATCGCCTGCCACCGACCGGGGAGGCGATTACACCGCCACCGGCACCGTCGCCTCCGATTCGATGATCCGCAGGTATTCGGCGATGAACTCGCCGTACCTCGCCTTCACGTCGCTGGCGAGGTGCTTGTAGCCCGCCACCCGGCCCCGGCACGTCGCCGCACCGCAACGGCACGGGCCGCCGAGGTGGGCCACCTCGTACTCGAACGTGTCGTAATCGACGGTGATCTCCTCGCCGGCCTTGATCGGCCGCAGCGCCCGAATCTGGATCTCGCGCACGCCCGAGCGGATCACGACGCCGCAGTTCGGGTCGCAGGAGTGGTTCATCAACACCGCCACGCCGTCGGGCACGATGTGGGTCTGCACATCGACCTGGATGGAGTGCCGCGACCGCTCAGCGGCCTGCTCGCCCCAGGTGCGGATGATCGTCTCGCCGGCCGCGATGTCGCGGATCGCCGAGACGGTGCGGCCGAGGCGGCCGCTCCGCACCTCGACTGGCTCGTGCGGCAGCGGTGCCCGCTCCTGCGGGTCGTGCGCCGCGAGCCCGGCCATCTCGTCGAACCGCATGTCGCGGAGGCGGGAGCCGTAGCGCTCGGCCAGCCAGGGGATCGTCTGCTCGACCGTGTCGGGCTGCAACAGCACGAGATCGCCCGGCTGCGCGGCGTCGAGCACGAGCGCCGCCGCCTCGGCCCAGGTGCCTCCCGCCTCGATCGTCACCGGTCGGTCCGCCGGCATGCCCTCGCGGATGCCCTGCGAAATCAGCCTGGTGATGTCGCCGGGCTGCCGGCCGCGGATGTAGGCGTCTTCGTAGATCACCACCCGCTCGAACGTCGCGCCCAGCAGGCGGCCCTGAGTGATCAGGTCCTCGTCGCGACGGTCGCCGGCCGCCGAGTAGACGGCGATCGGCCGCGCGTGGGGCAGCTTCTTCATCGTCGTGCAGATCTGCTCCAGCGACGGCACGTTGTGGCCGTAATCGACCACGATCGACACGCCCTCGAGGTCGAGCAGGTTGAAGCGGCCGGGCGATCCGTTCGAGCCGCTCGAAAAACTCTCCAGGCCGAGCCGCACGAGCTCCAGCGGCACGCCCAGCCGCCACGCCGCCGCGGCGCTGGCCAGAACGTTCTCGACCTGGAAGGAGACCAGGCCGCGATGCACGAGGGGCACGCGATCGAGGTGTGCCAGCCGCGTCTCGCGCGGGCCGTCGCAGAGCACGATCCAGCCGTCGCGGAGCGTGGCCGCGAGACCGCCCTGGGCGAGGTGCTCGACGATCACCGCGTTGTTGGGGTCGAGAGCGAAGTAGACCACCTGCCCCTTGCACCATTTCTTCATGTCCACGACCAGCGGGTCGGCCGCGTTGAGGACGGCGGCGCCGCCGGGCCGGACCGCCGCGACGATCGCCCCCTTCACCCAGGCGATCTGCTCCGGCGTGTCGATCTCGCCGATGCCCAGATGGTCGCCTGAGGCGATGTTGGTCACGACCGCGACGTCGCACATGTCGAAGCCGCAGCCTTCCCGCAGGATGCCGCCCCGCGCGGTCTCCAGCACCGCCGTGGTGACCGCCGGATTCGCGAGCACCCGCCGGGCACTCTTCGGTCCGCTGCAGTCGCCGGTGTCGATCAGCCGCCCGCCGACCCAGACGCCCTCGGTGCAGGTCATGCCCACGGTGGCGCCACCGCTGCCGGCCAGATGGGAGATCAGCCGGACGACCGTGGTCTTGCCGTTGGTGCCAGTGACCGCCGCGGTCGGAATCCGCCCGTCATGGCCGGGATCGAAGAGCATGTCCACGATCGCGGCGCCGACGTTGCGCGGGGTGCCCGTGGTCGGCTCCAGGTGCATCCGCAGCCCCGGCGAGGCGTTCACCTCGATCACCACGCCGCGCTGCGACTCCAGCGACTGGGCGATGTCGGCCGTCACGATGTCGATGCCGGCCACGTCGAGCCCGATGACCCGGGCCGCCTCGACGGCCCGCGCGGCCAGCTCCGGGTGCACGCGGTCGGTGACGTCCTCCGCGGTGCCGCCCGTGCTCAAGTTGGCGCTGTGCCGCAGGGAGACCACCTGACCGGCCTCCGGCACACCGTCAGGCACGAGCCCCTGTTCCGCGAGCACGGCCACCGCCACTTCATCGAGCAGCACCGGGCTGAGAATCCCGGCATGGTCCGAGCAGCGGCGCGGATCCTCGTTGACGCGATCGACGAGCTGGCGGACGGTCGAGACACCGTCGCCGACGACCGTCGGCGGATGCCGGCGCGCGGCCGCCACCATTGTTCCGCCCACCACGAGCACGCGGTAATCGCCCCCGGTCACGAACCGTTCGACCACCACCGACCGCTCGCCCGCGTGGGCCAGATGCCACGCCTGCTCCACCTCCTCGCGCGTGCGGAGATTCACCGACACGCCCGAGCCCTGATTGCCGTACCGCGGCTTCACGACCACCGGCAGGCCGATCTCCTCGGCCGCGGCCCAGGCCGCGGCGGGATCGGCGGCCGGCTGCCCCTCGGGCACCGGAATGCCCGCCTCGGCCAGCAGCGATCGCGTGAGCTCCTTGTCCTGCGCGATCGTCTCGGCGACGGCGCCGGTCCGGTCGGTTTCAGCGGCCAGAATCCGCCGCTGCTTGGCGCCTTGGCCGAGCCGCACCAGCGAGCCGGCCGTCATGCGCCGCGCCGGAATGCCGCGGGCCGTGGCCGCATCAACGATCGACCGCGTGCTCGGGCCGAGTTGGACGTCGAGCAGGACCTTGCGGAGCCGCTTCACCTCGTCGGCGACGTCGAACGGCGTGTCGTCGAGGGCGGCCTTCACCAGCCGGTGGGCGGTGTGCAGGCACTCGATCGCAAATGCCTCCTCCTTGTATTCGATCACCACCTTGTAGACGCCGCGGGTGTTGGTCTCGCGGGCCCGGCCGAAGCCGACCGGCGTGCCGGCCAGTGACTGCAATTCGAGCGTCACGTGCTCGAGCACGTGGCCCATCCAGGTGCCGGTGCGGAGCCGTTCGAAGAAGCCGCCGCGCTCGCCGATCGAGCAGCGGTGCTCGATCAGGCTCGGCAGCCATTGCATGATCCGGTCGTTGAAGCCGGGAAGCGTGTTGGAGGGAAAGTCCTCGAGCCGGCCGAGATCGACCCAGGCTTCGAGACAGGGGAAGGAGGCCCATTGATTCGGGCCGCGCAGGACCTTGAGCGACGTGATCTCCATGGAAACGTGTGCTGCTCTTTTTAGGCCCGTCGCAGACGCGTGCGTGGGCCTGGTCGTGTGCGCCTCCTCCAGCCGCCGGACATTCCGACGGATGGTGCTGGGAAGGAGGCCGCACGGTTCACAACGGGGCTGCGCCGGCGCGTCGCCTGGGCAGTCCTGCCTGCAATGGCAGGCATCCGTACGAACCCGATGACGGGGTGGGTCGTCAGGGCGGCTGGCAATCCGGCGCCGCGGGGGAGATGCCGACTGCGAAGCGATTGCTTGCAGTCCGGCCGATGAACAACGGGAAGGAGGGATTCGCTACCGACAACCGACCGGCCGAAGTGGCCATGGAAGTTATGGATTCCTACACCGCCAGGCCGGATTGCACCGCCGCACGCCACACGGACGCGCGTTCGCTTGCGGTACCCGTTCCTCGCGGCACCTTGATCCCAACCGCATCGGCCACGACCCGCTGGGTCGGTGCCGACGCCGCATCCACGATGTCGAACGCGATTGCTCGCGGCCGACTTCGCAACACGCTGGAAAAAGTCTACGCTTTTGCTCACCGAGTGCGAATCTTTTTCCGACACCCTGGAACACAAGCAGGTTGCGTGCCGAATCGGGACGAAACCGTCCCCAGTGGCGTGATCGGCCGAAAAACCCGCGTGCGGCAGACGGCCGCCTGGCTCGCTCATGGAAGAGATGACAATGGTTGGAGCCAAACAGTCTTCAGGCGGGCGAGCGGGCGGGAAAATTTTGCACGTTTGGGGAGCAGCCGCGGTTCCTGTCCGCGGCCGGCCCAGGCTGTCGGCCCGGCCCCGCGCTGGGCTATGACCGGCCTCCGGCAACCCCTCAGGATCAGGTTAATTTAGGTATGTTCGGAAAGCGAAGCAACTTTCTGTGAGCATCCCGTCCGCGGCCCGTTCAACCTGCCAGCAGCGAGAAACTATCGGGAATTTGACGGTTTTTACTGACAGTCGGCCCGCTTTCCGGGCCGTGACCCCAGCGCCTCCGAGCCCGTTTTGACATGGCCATGCCCCGCCCGTCAGCCGCCGTCGATCACACCCCCGCCCCGGGCCTGCCCTGGGGGGACCGGGTGTGCCTCCAACCGGGCGAATCGCTCGTCGCAGCCTGTCGGTTCGATCTCGATGCCGCGATGCGGTTCACCGACGGCTGGATCGCGCTGACCGACCGCCGGTTGATCGCCGATTCGCCTGCCTCGGCGGATGGCCCGACCGCGGCGGCCGACGGCCCGCGGTCGTGGCCGATCGACGACGCCACCCACCTCGACGTGCATCTCCGCGCGGCCGTGGGCCGCATCGAGTTGTCGCAGGACGGACGGATCGTCGCCCGCTGGCTTTTCACGCCCGCCAAGGCGAAGGGCGTCCATGCGGTCGAAGACGCCTTCGATTCCTGGATCGCGGCCTCCCGCAGTCAGCCGCCATCACGCGGGGAACGGCTCTCGCGAACCGCCGGCGAACAGTCGCCCGACGAGGATCGCAAGCCGACGGAGGAACCCGCCGGCTCGGCCCGGGGCAACGCCGAAGACGAGGATCTCCTCCCCGCCGGCGCGACGGCCTCCTGGCGGGCGCTGATGCGGGTGGTGTCGTTCGCGCGTCCCTACGCCGGGATGGCGATCCTCGGCGGCGTGCTGTCGCTCGCGAGCACCGCCGCGGCGCTTGTGCCGCCGTACCTCACCATGCCGCTGGTGGACAAGGTCCTCATTCCGAAGCAGAACGGCGTCGACGTGCCGTTCGCGCAGGTCTGGTGGTACCTCGGTGGCCTGACGATCGCGGCGCTGGCCGCCTGGCTGCTCTCGTGGGCGCAGATGTGGACGCTCGCCTGGGTGAGCGAGCGGATCGCCGCGGGGCTCCGCACCCGGACCTACGCCCACATGCAGACGCTGTCACTCGACTTCTTCCAGGCCAAACGCACGGGCGACCTCATGTCGCGCGTCGGCAGCGACACCGACAAAATCAACATCTTCCTGTCGGTGAACCTGATCGAGTTCGCCTCGAATGCGATGCTGCTCCTGCTCACGGCCGCGGTGCTCGTGTGGCTGAGCCCCACGCTCGCGCTCCTGACGCTCGTGCCCTTTCCCTTCGTCGTCTGGGTCGTCTACCTGGTGCGGGAGCGGCTGCGGCGCGGGTTCGGGCGGGCCAGCGTCGCGTGGGGCGACATGACGAGCGTGCTGGCCGACACGATCCCGGGCATTCGCGTCGTGAAGGCCTTCGCCCAGGAGTCTCGCGAGATCGACCGGTTCGCCGCCGCCAACGACCGCGTGCTGGAGGCCAACGACCGCGTCAACGTCGTCTGGTCGTTCTGCGGTCCGCTCATCAGCCTGTTCAGCGAGATTGGGCTCCTCGTCGTTTGGGCGGCCGGGGCGTGGCTCGTGTTCGGTGAGGGGGTGACCGTGGGCAAGCTGACCGCCTTCCTCGCCTACATCGCCCGCTTCTACGGCCGCGTCGAATCGATGATCCGCATGGTGCCGGCCACGCAGCGGGCGGCGGCGAGCGCCCAGCGGGTTTTCGAGATTCTCGACTGCAAGCCGACGGTCGCCGAGGTTCCGCAGCCGATCAAGCCGGGCCGCGTGCAGGGCCGGATCGAGATCGCCGGCGTCCACTTCCGTTACGGTGCACGCGAGGTGCTCCACGGCGTCGATCTCGTGATCGAGCCGGGCGAGATGATCGGCCTGGTCGGCACGAGCGGGTCGGGGAAATCGACCCTCGCCAACCTGGTCTGCCGCTTCTACGACCCGTCGAGCGGTTCGATCAAGGTTGACGGCGTCGATCTCCGCGACCTGGCGATCTCCGACTACCACCGCAACCTCGGGTGCGTGCTGCAGGAGCCGTTTTTGTTCTTCGGAACGATCGCCGAGAACATCGCCTACGGCCGCCCGGATGCGTCCCGGGAGAGCATCGTGGAGGCGGCCCGGGCCGCGGGCGCCCACGACTTCATCCTCTCACAACCGCTGGCCTACGACTCGCGGGTCGGAGAGCGTGGCGGCGGGCTTTCCGGCGGCGAGCGGCAGCGGCTGTCGATCGCCCGGGCCCTGCTCGTCGATCCGCGGATCCTCGTCCTCGACGAGGCCACGTCCGCGGTCGATGCGGAGACGGAGGCGATCATCCAGGCGGCCATCGACCGGCTGGTGACGGGGCGGACCACGATCGCGATCGCCCACCGGCTCTCCACGCTCCGCCGGGCGAACCGCCTGGTGGTTCTCGACGCCGGCCGGATCATCGAGATCGGCACGCACGACGAACTGCTCGCGGCCGACGGCGCCTACGCCCGTCTCTACCGCGCGCAGATGAAGGCCGCCGAGGAGGCGGTCGCCACCTGACAAACCCCGGCGCTTCCTCCCATGACGAAACCACACGAACCCTCCGCCGCGATCATGCGCGGCGAGTCGCCCGAAGGCTGGGTGCTCGAGCGGCACGCGCACGGCCGGCTCGTGCTCGTCGATGCGCAGGGCCATCGACACGGCGCGGTCGACGTGCTCCGCGCCTTCCCCGTCACGGCTCCGATCGGCCCCGTGGCGATCATCGCGGCCGACGGCGGTGAGCTCGCCTGGATCGAATCACTCGCGGCGGTGGCCCCGCCGCTGCGAACGATCCTGGAGGAGGAGCTCGCGCAGCGCGAGTTCCTGCCGGTGATCGAGCGGATCGAGGCGATCTCCGACAGCGAACCGGCTGAGTGGACGGTCGCGACCGACCGGGGGCCGCACCGTTTCAAGGTGGGGCATGCCGACGACATCGCCCGGCAGCCCGGCGGCACCGCCTTCATCACCGACACGTTTGGCGTGCGCTACATCATTCCGAACGTGTCCGCGCTCGACGCCGAGAGCAGCCGGCTCTTCGAAAAGATGCTCTGAGCGGCTTCCCGCGTCGCCCGCGGCGACGGATGGCTCCGGCTTTGCGGCCGCGGCGGATGGTCGCCGGGAGCTCGGCCGCGGCGGCGGACCAGCTCCCTCTCCCCCGGCCCCGCTGCCTGCGCAGCTTGCGGGCCGGCCGGCCGCCCCCCTTCCCCGCCCCCGTAAGATGGATCGGTTGCGCCGTTCGTGCGGAACGGGAGGGCATTTTCCCCGAGAAAATCGGTGATTTTTCCTCAACAAACCGCTTGTGGACCGCGTAGACCGGATTAGTCTCGAAGGGTCTTTTCAGGAGATATCTCATGACCCGTATCGGCGTCCGTTCGTCCCGCTCGACCGCGCTGCGGCAGGCGCAATCGCTCCTCTGTGCGGCGCTCGTCGTGGCCCCGCAGTCGGTTGCGATCCAAACCCCCGCGATGCCTGCGGCCCGCGCCGAGTGCGGCTGCGGCGCCGTCGCCGCCGCGCCGGTGCCCACGCAGACCTATCGCCTCGACTACCAGACCGTCTTCGACGAGCGGCAGGTCTCGGCGTACCGCGTGTCGTACGAAACCGTCTACGACACGAAGACCTACACCGTGCAGAAGCCGGTCTGGGAGACGCAGACGCAGGAGCGTCGCTACACGGTGCAACGGCCCGTCTGGGAGACGCAGACGCGCGAGGAACGATACACGGTCATGAAGCCGGTCTACGAGACCGTGGTCGAGGACCGCAGCTACGACGTCACCCGCGACGTGGTCGAGACCGCCACCCGGGAGGAGCAATACACCGTGATGAAGCCGGTCTACGAGACCGTGGTCCAGCAGCAGGTCACCACCGTCCGCAAGCCGGTCTACGAGACGAGCGAGCGCGAGCAGGCCTACACCGTCACCGAACCGGTCACCCAGATGCGGACCGCCTACTCGGTCGGCAGCCAGGCCGTGGACACCGTCACGCCGGTCGTCACGCCGGGCTCGACGTCGCTCGGCTGGGCCCCCGGCGGATGGGCGATCGATCCCTACACCGGCCTCGCCGTCTGGCAGCGGGGCGGATACGCCTGGCAGATGACGCCCGGCGTGGTCGTCAACCAGGTCAACCGCGCCTATCAGCCCACCTACACCCCGGTGCAGGTGCCCGAAACGACCTACGTCAACCGCGTCGTGACGCAGAAGGTGCCCGTGCAGACCGTCCGCTACGTGGACGAGCAGGTCGTGCAGCAGGTGCCCGTGCAGACGATGAAGATGGTCGCGGAAACGGCCGTCCGCCAGGTGCCGGTGCAGACCGTGCGCAAGGTCGTCGAGCGGATCGACAACAAGGTGCCGGTGCAGGTCATGAAGATGGTGCCCGAGGAGCAGGTCCGGCAGGTCGCCTTCCAGGTCTGCAAGTTCGTGACCGAGGAGAAGGTGGAGCAGGTGCCGGTGCAGGTCTGCAAGTACGTCACCGAAGAGCGGTCGATGCAGGTGCCGCGCACCGTCGAGAAGAAGACGCCCTACACCTACACCGTCCGCATGCCGCGGACGGTGGTGACGAAGGTGCCGCTCGATCCGTGTGGCAACCCGGTGCCGGCCGCCGCCGTGCCCGCCGCGGCGGCCCGCCCCGCCACGGCCCCCACGTTGCCGGCCGTGGAAGCCGCCCCGCAGAAAACCTTCACCGACAAGCCCGCCGAAGCGCCGGCGAAGGTGGAGCAGGGCTGGGGCTCTTCCAACCTCCAGCACGTCGATCCTGCGACCGGCGCGACCGGGGCCGCGAGCCCCTACCGCGCGGAGAAGCCCGCTGCGGAAGCCGCCGCGCCCGCGCCGGCACTGCGGCCGATCGAGTCGATCCCCACGCCGACCGCCAAGGAACCCGCGGCGGTGGCCCCGCCGGCCGAGAAGGTTCCGACCGTCGCGCCGCCGGGACCGGCCGTCTATCCGCCGCCGCCGGCCACCGACACCCGGGACATTCCGGCCGCGGAGACCTCCGGCCGCGGCCGCGAGGTTTCGGTTCCGCGGGCCGGTCACACGACCTGATCACAGCCGCGTGCAACGTCGATCCGGCCCTCTCTGGGAGACACTCATCGTGCGGATGCCGACCAGCCTGACCGTGGGAATCGTCCTCCTCGCCGGCTGCCTCGTGGCCGCCCCGTGCCCGGGTGCGGAACCGGCACCGATCAAGGCCCTGATCGTCGATGGCCAGAACAACCACGCCAACTGGCCCGAAACGACGGCCATGATGAAGAAGGGCCTCGAGGACACCGGCCTCTTCACGGTCGATGTCGTGACGCACGCCCCCAAGGGGGCCGACCCCGACTTCAAGCCGGCGTTTAAGGACTACGCCGTGGTGGTGAGCAACTTCGGCCACGGCGCGACGGCGTGGCCGGTCGAGACGCAGCGGGCGTTCGAGGACTACGTCCGCGGCGGCGGCGGCTTCGTCGCGGTGCATGCGGCCGACAACGCGTTTCCGGACTGGCCGGCCTACAACGAGATGATCGGGCTCGGCGGCTGGGGCGGCCGCACGGAGAAGAGCGGGCCCTACGTCTACATCAACGACGCGGGCACGCTCGTCCGCGACGACACGCCGGGGCCGGGTGGCAGCCACGGCCCGCTGCGGGAATTTGCCGTCGTCATCCGCGACACGGAGCATCCGATCACCAAGGGAATGCCGGTGACCTGGATGCACTCCCAGGACGAGCTCTACGACAGGCTGCGGGGGCCGGCCGTCAACCTGAAGATTCTGGCCACGGCCCGTTCGGAGATGACCAAGCGCCACGAACCGATGCTCATGACGGTCGACTTCGGCAAGGGCCGCATCTTTCACATCCCGCTGGGGCACGCCACCCAGTCGCACGAATGCGCTGGCTTCATCACCGCCTTCCAGCGCGGCTGCGAGTGGGCCGCCACGGGCAAGGTCACGATCCCGATCCCCGCCGACTTCCCCACCGACACGGTGGTGCGCCGGACGTTTTCCAAGTGACGCGGCGACGCGGACGTCGCTGATTGGCAGAGCGCGAACGGCGGGGTACATTTCCGCGATTCACGCCGCCCATCGGACGACTCGTCATGCCCGGCAAGGTCACGGAAGACCCGTTTGTCTGCGTTTCCCCCGACGGCGAAGCCCCCGCGGCCGAACGGGAGCCGCGAAAGAGGGGCCGCCGCCCGCAGGCCGGCCCCGGACGTCGGGAAAGCGGCGGGTTGTTCGCCGACCAGCCGCCGGACGATGATTCCGGGGTCCGCCGGCTCTACACGGCGGCCATGATCGCCGACGTGCTCGGCGTGGCGGCGGCGGCGGTCCGGCACTGGATCCGGGGCGGCCTGCTGAGTCCCGTCCGCACCGCGGGCTCCCTCGAATGGTTTGACTTCCAGCAGCTCGTCGTGGGCCGGCAGTTGGCCCGCCTGCTGGCCGGCGGACTGTCGCTGCGCGAGATCGACGCCAAACTCGCCCACCTCGCTCCCGGCGGCGCCGCCGAGGCGGCCCGGATGGCCGAGCGGATCGTGGCGGACGGCCGCCGCCTCAGCATCCGCAGCGGCGGGCAGTTGCTCGGCGCGGGAGGCCAGATGCAGCTCGACTTCTATGCCGAGCGGCTCGCGGTGCGCGACGAGCGCGGGCCGGAATCGGCTCCGGTCGTCGGCATGGCCTCGAGCCGGTGGGTGGAGATCGCCGTCGAGGATCATCCGCCGTCCGCGGGCGGGCCGTCTCCCACGGATGCCGAAGAGATCCTCGACCTGGCCGACGATCTGGAGGCGGCCGGCGAATTCGTCGAGGCCGCGGAGGCGCTGCGGGCCGTGCTTCAGGCGCAGGGGCCGACGGCGCCCGTGATGTTCATGCTCGCCGAATTGCTCTACCGGACGGGCGATCTGACGGCGGCCCGGGAGCGGTATTACGCGACGATCGAGATCGATGCCGATCACCTCCAAGCCCGCGCGAGCCTGGGATGCGTGCTCGCCGAACTGGGCGAGCACGAATTGGCGCTCGCGGCCCTGGAGGGCGTGCTGCGGCAGGAGCCGGCATACGCCGACGCCCACTGGCACATCGCCGGCGTGTTGAACGACATCGGCCGCACCGCCGAGTCCCGCCACCACCTGGCGACGTTCCTCGCGCTCGCCCCGGAGAGCCCGTGGGCCGCGAGTGCCCGCGAGCGGCTCGGGCCGGGCGGCGGTCCCTCGGCTCAGTAGGCGCCCCACGGGCCGCGGACGGCGTTCACGCCAAACTGCACCGTATCACTCGGCTGATTCGGCGTCGGCATGAATCCGCCGCCGCCGCTGCCCGCCACGCCGCCCGGTCCGGGATAGGGCCGGCGGAACTGGTGGTAGATCGGCATCACGCGCGAGCTGGGCACGCCCCAGCCGTACTGGGTTTGGAACTCCGCGGTCGGCGGCACGACCAACGCGATCGGCCGGCCCTCCCACGGGTCATACCAGGCACTGTGCCAACTCTTGCCCTGGCTGCGCAGGAAGTAGCGCTTCTCCCAGACGTTGTACTTGCAACTGTCGTGGAGGCAGCAGCCGTCGTGGCAGCCGTGCCCGTGACCGCAGGGGCCGCACGCCCCGCACGGACCGCAGCCGTGGTGGCCGCATGGACCGCAGCCGTGACCGCCGCAGTGCTTGTGCCCGCAATGCCCCTGGCGGCAGCCGTGGTGGCCGCCGCCACCATGCCGGCACACCCCGGGGCCGCAGCCCTGCGGGCCACAGGCGTGGGGACCGTAGCCCACGGCGGCCGGGCCGGCGCAGGCCGGACCACCCGCGCGACACACGTCACCCGACAGGCACCAGCCGAGGAGGGCCGCCACCATCAGCCCGTGCACTGCGTGGGACCGGGCGCTCAATCGACGCATCATGCTCGGGCTCCTCACCACCAGTAGGCGTGCACGTCGGTCCGCATTCCCATGGCGCCCGCCGGGCGGATGTAGCGACGACGATGCTTGTAGAGAAATTCGTGCGGCATGAAGGGCGGATACGTGTACCACGTATGCCCGACCCGCGGCGGCACCGGTCGCGGCGCCACGTAGAGCTGCGCGCCCACGCCCGGATAGCTTCCGGCCGGCACGGGCGGCACGTAAAAGTTGTAGAAGACGTCGGGCGTGGGCGCCTCGACGCCGCCGTCGATCGGCAGGGCGAAGGCGACGCCGGCGGCCGCCACCTCGAGCGCCACGAGCAGTCCGAGCATCGTGCGACGCATCGTTCCGGATCGCATCATCGCATCACCTCGTCCGTGAAGGCGGCCCGCGCGCCGCCCCTCCCTGGAATCGGCACGTTGCAGAAGATTCGGCTCGGGGCTCCCGATGGCATGATTCCCCTCCTCCGGCCTCTGCCGCTTCTGCCCGACAGGCACAACTTCCGGCCGCGGCCGCGGCCCGCGGCAGCCCCGCCCAGAAGGGCGGCCGAACCCGCAAAGTCTGCCCCTCTTGCCAAGGCCGTGGGCGGCGATCACAGTCTGTGGGCGACCGCACGCCCGAAACCGCCATGGCCACAGCAGCAAAACGCCCGAAATCACCGAAGAAAGCCCCGCCACGGGCGGCCCCTGCCCCGGCGGCCGCGGAGGCCGATGCCGCGCCGGCCGACGGCGGATCGGCCCCGAAGCCCGTAACCAAGCGGCGGGCCACCGCCCAGGCCCTGGCGGCCGGCCAGCGCGACATCTCCGTCAGCGAATTCTTCGCGAAGAACCGCCACCTGCTCGGTTTCGATTCGCCCCGCAAGGCGTTGCTCACGAGCGTCAAGGAGGCGGTGGACAACTCGCTCGATGCGTGCGAGGAAGCCGGCATCCTTCCCGAGATCTGGGTGCACATCGAGCAGGTGGGGGAGAGCGGCAGCCGCTACCGCATGGGCGTGCAGGACAACGGTCCCGGCATCGTCAGCAAGCAGATCCCGCTGATCTTCGGCAAGCTGCTCTACGGCTCGAAATTCCACCGGCTCCGGATGAGCCGCGGCCAGCAGGGCATCGGCATCTCGGCGGCCGGCATGTACGGCGTGCTGACCACCGGCAAGCCGGTGAAGATCATCTCGAAGATCTCCGCGAAGGATCCCGCGCACTACTACGAACTGCGGATCGACACCAAGACGAATCAGCCGGAGATCCTCAACGGCAAGGGCGCCGGCGTGGACATCCCGTCCGGCACGGGCGGCGCCGACCTGATGGCCAAGCACTCGATCGAGTGGGTCGCCCAGAACGACCTCGGCGAGCAGGTCGAGCACGGCACCCGCGTCACGATCGAGATGGAGGCGAAGTTTCAGCGCGGCCGGGGCAGCGTCGAGGAATACCTCGAGCAGACCGCGATCGCCAACCCGCACGCCCGGATCCACTTCCAGGGCCCCGACGGGCCGGAGCGGATCCTGGAGCGGTCGAGCGACGATCTCCCGCCGGAGCCGAAGGAGATCAAGCCGCATCCCTACGGCGTCGAGCTCGGCCGGCTCGTGACGATGCTCCAGGAGCATCCCAAGCTCACGCTCGCCCAGTTCCTGACGCAATCGTTCTCGCGCGTGTCGCACGGCACGGCCAAGAAGATCTGCGACACGGCGAAACTCTCCACGCGAGTCACGACGGGCAAGCTGGGCCGCGGCGAGGCCGACGCGCTCTTCAAGGCCATCCAAGAGACGAAAATCCCGCCGCCGGCGACCGACTGCGTGGTGCCGATCGGCGAGCAACGGCTGCTCGCCGGCCTGCGGCAGGTCGTGCCGGGCGAGTTCTTCACCGCGGCCACGCGGCCGCCGTCGGTCTACCGCGGCAATCCCTTCGTGATCGAGGCGGCCCTCGCCTACGGCGGCGGCGTCGCGGCCCAGAAGATCAGCCGCGAGGCGCTCGGCGAACTGGCCTCCGAGAGCGATGCCCGCAGCCTGCGGCAGTTCCTCACGACCACGTTCAGCGGCATGGGGAGCGAGGCGGCCGACAAGATCCTCGCCGAAGCCCAGCTCGCGCCGCGGCAGAGTCCGTCGAAGCTCAAGAAGGCGGCGCTCGACGCCCTGCACGGGGCGATGCAGCACGTGAACGTGGACGAGGGGCAGAGCATGAACGTGCTGCGCTACGCCAACCGCGTGCCGCTGCAGTTCCAGCCGGCCGCCTGCGCGGTGACCCAGACCATCCTCTCGACTAACTGGCGGTCCTACGGCCTGTCGCAATCCCGCGGCAGCCTGCCGAACGCCCCCGTGACGGCGATGGTTCACGTGGCGAGCGTCTGGGTGCCGTTCACGAGCGAATCGAAGGAGGCCATCGCCTCCTATCCCGAAATCCAGAAGGAAATCCGCCTCGCCCTCCAGGCGGTGGGCCGCAAGCTCGGCATGTACATGCGGCGCCGGCTGCGCGTGGCCCAGGAAGGGCAGCGCCGCAGCATCTTCCTGCGGTATCTCGGGGAGGTGGCCTCCGCCGTCGCGCAGATCAACGGCGTCGATCGGGACAAGCTCTACGAGCAGCTGCTCGCGGTGGCCAAGAAGAAGACCGCCGAAGCCGACGTCAAGCTCGACGACCGCGGTCGGCCGATCGAGGAGGAGGACGATCTCGAGCTCGGCGAAAACTGCATCATCGTGCCGCAGAAGCCGCTGGGCGGCACGGAGGACGAGGCCTCCGCGGAGCAGAAGCCGGCTCGCGGCGGCCGAAAGCCCGCCCCGCCCGCGGCGGCCGAGCCCCCGGCCCGGAAGCCCGCCGCCGGGAAGCGGACCACTTCGAAGAAGAAGGGCCGGAAGGCGGCCCGCTGACGGTCGGGCCCGCTCGCCGGCATACGTGCGGTTGCTCCAGTGGTGCTCGCGGAGCCAGTGCCAGAGCCGCTCGACCGCTGCGACTACCCAGATCGACTTGCGGCCACGTTCGCCGTCAGAAACGCGGGATCGGCGGAACAACGAGCCCGAGCGCGCGAGGATCACGTGGGAGCCGTATTACCTGCCGGCCTTCAGCCGTTCGACCTCGGCCTCCAACTGCTTGACACGCTGCTCCATGTCGCGAAACCGGCGGCGGGCGTCTTCCATCCGCGTCTTCGCCTCGTCCATCCGCGTCTTCGCCTCGTCCATCCGGCGACGGCCCTCGGCCATCCGCGCCTCCATCTGCCGCCGCATCTCCTCGGGCACGTCGAGACGGCGGGACGGCGAGCGGTCGCCGAAACCTTCCGGTCCCGAGCGGTCCGCCTCGGACGAATCGCGCGGTCGGTCGTGCCGCCGCTCGCGCACGGGATCCTCGATCCCGAGCGCGGCCTCGATCTTCGCCAGCCGCTCGTTGATCTCGTCGAGCCGGCGCATCGCGCGGTGGTGCATGGGGGGTGGCGGCGGTCCCATGTGGCCGCCGGGCCCCCTGCCGTGCTTCTCGTGGTGACCGCCGTGGTGCCAATGCCGGCCATGGTGCCCCGGTTCGCGGGGCTCATCGCGGGGCCGATCCTCCGCTTCCGGCTCCGTGTCCGCCACGTCGAACGTGTCGGGGGCGTCGTCGGGTTCGCCATCGTCGCCGATCACGGCGACCACGCCCATCCAGGCCTCGACGGCCTGTTGAAAGCCGGTCGATTCGGCGGCGGCTGCGCCGCGGCTCGCCGCAACCGACAGCAGGGCGGCCACGAGGCAGGCAGCCTCGAGCGGGGAGCAAACGACGCGACGCATGGGGACACTCCTTGAATGAAGCGGATTGACGAGCGAACGGGGCGAACCGCCGGGCCGCGAACCGGCGGCGGGGTATTCTTTCCTCTATGAACGACCCATCCGCCGAAACGTTTCGCGACCCCGCCATCGTCGATTTCGGCGTCGATTCCCGCGGGTTTGGCCGGCGGCTGGAGCGTCTCGGCGGGATCCTCGTCGATCGGCCCCTGCCCCAGGAGACGGGGCCTCGGCGTCGGCCCGACCTCTGGCGGGAGGCGGGGGCGGTGTTCGAGGCGGACCCGGCGTCGTCCGGTCGGCGCCGTCCCGACGCCGGGCCGGGTGGCGGCTGGCATTTTTCCGCTCCGCTGCCCGATCCCTGGCGGGTCACGGTGCCGCTCGGCTCCACCACGCTGGCGCTCGAGGTCCGGCCGGCGCCGTCGGGCCAGGTCGGCGTGTTCCTCGAACAGGTCGAGCAATGGCGGTGGCTGGCCCGCACCACGCCCCCGGGCGCGGTGATGCTCTCGCTCTTCGGCCATTCGGGGGCCGCCACGCTGGCGATGGCCGCCGCCGGAGCGGAGGTGGTGCACGTCGATGCCTCCCGGCAGGCCATCGCCCTCGCCCGCCGCAACGCGGAGGCCTCGGGGCTGGCGGATCGTCCCATTCGGTGGGTGTGCGAAGACGCCGCGACGTTCGTCGCGCGGCAACTGCGGCGGGGCAGCGGCGTGTCGGGGGCCGTGCTCGACCCGCCGTCGTGGGGCCACGGCCCCCGCGGCCAGGCCTTCGCCATCGACCGCGATTTCGACCCGCTCGTCGGCGACGTGGGCCGGCTGCTCGCGGCGGCCCGCGATCTCCCCCGGGGTCCGCTCCTGCTGACGAGCCATTCGCCCGGCTGGCATCATCGCCGCCTGCGCGACACACTGGCTGCCGCAACCGCGGCGAGCGGCCTGCCGTCGGGCCGCGTCGAGAGCGGATCGCTCACCTGCACCGCTGACGGCGGCCGCACGCTCGACCTCGGTGCCTTCACGCGATCGGCCCCCGCCCCATGACGTTCCTCGAGACGATCACGAGCCCGTCCAACCCCCGCGTGCGGCAGGCCGCCCTGCTGCGCGATGCCGATGCCCGCCGCGAGTCCGAGCTCACGCTCGTGGACGGCCGCCGGGAACTGTCGCGAGCCGTGGCCGCGGGCGTGGAAGTGGTCGATCTGTTCGTCGATGCGAGTCTCCTCGCCGCGCCGCCGCGGCCCGATGGATCGGCGTCCGACGATCTCGGCGGCTGGATCGCGAGCCTCTCGCAACGGGGCACGCGGATCACGCCGCTGGCCACGCGGCCGTTCGAACGGGTCGCCTTCGGCAGCCGCAACGAGGGCGTGGTCGGCGTGGTGCGGTTCCGCCCCCTGCCGCTCGCCGCGGTGTCGTTCGCCGCCGATCGGCCCGTCCTCCTCGTCGAGGGTGTCGAGAAGCCCGGCAACCTCGGCGCGATCCTCCGCACGGTCGATGCCGCGGGGCTCGCCGGGGTCGTCGTCTGCGACGGCCGCACCGACCCCGCCAATCCCGCCGTCATTCGCGCGAGCCTGGGCACGGTCTTCTCCGTGCCGCTGGCGCTGGCGGCGACTCCCGACGCGATCCGCTGGTGCGGCGCGCAGGGCCGGCGCGTGGTGGCGGCGATGCCGGAGGGGGAGCGGCTCTGGCACGAGCCGCGGCTCGCCGGCGGCACGGCGATCCTGCTCGGCAGCGAGGCGCATGGCATCTCGCCGGCGTGGCGCGAGGCGGCCGACGCCGGGTCGATCGCGTTCGAGTCGGTCCGCCTGCCGATGCGCGGCATCGCCGACAGCCTGAACCTCTCCGTGACCGCCGCGGTGCTGGCCTACGAAGCGGTGCGGCAGCAGGGCGACCACCCGTGACGACGGGGTTCGGCGGCCGGCCCGACCGGCATGCGTCGGGGACGAGTCGTTCCGCGGACGGTCAGTGCAGCAGGCCCGCGGGCCCGCAGGTGCTGCACGGCGCGGTGCGATAGCCGAACTCGGCCGGACTGCGAAAGCCCCGGCCGGGCGGCAGTTGCCACGGCGCGAGCATCTCCGGATTCTGCCGGGCGCCGTTGCAGCCGCGCCAGCGGCCGCAGGCGTCGCACGGATCGGGCCGGCTCGGCTCGTGCTTCTCGCCGCAGTACCTCGGTCCGCAGCCGGTGTCGCCGGCGGGCGTCGTCATGCCGCCGGCCGTGCCGCGACAGGTGTGGCAGGCGTCGGCGGCGCGGCTCTCGACGCGGGCGGCCACCACCATCGTGGAGGCCATGCAGGCGATCACGCATCCGAGCCGGCGGGCGGCTGCTGTCATGGTCATGAGCGATGTCCTCCCCGGAACCGGAACCAGAAAAAGTATCGACACCGTTCGCGCGCGGCTTCGAAGAAAAAGACCTCGCGGCAGCGGGTACCGCGGGCCGCCGCACACTGGGCAATCTGGCGACAACGGGCGCCGGTCGGCGCACCAGCCGCCACGGCGGCGGCTCAGCCCGGGCAGGCCGGCGGCGCGGCGAGCGTCCGCTCGAAGAGCCGGAGATAGGCCCGGGCGCTCGTCTCCCACGACCAGTCCTGCCGCATGCCGCGGCGGACGAGGCCGTTCCAGAGCGGGCGATCGGCGTGGGCCTCGAGCGCGCGGGCCAGCGCGTGCTCGAGCGCCAGCGAATCGAAGCCCCGAAACACGAAGCCGCTCGCGGTGCCGTCGCGGAGGGTGTCGGGATCGGTGTCGACGACGGTGTCGATCAGGCCGCCGGTCGCCCGGACCAGGGGGATCGAGCCGTACCGGAGGGCATAGAGCTGCGTGAGGCCGCAGGGCTCGAACAGGCTGGGCACCAGGGTGATGTCGGCCGCCGCCTGCACCAGATGGGCGAGCCCCTCGTCAAACCCGAGCACGAGGTCGATCGTGCCGGGAAACGACGCGGCGACGCGGTGCAGCGCCGCCTCGAAGCCGTTGCTGCCCGTGCCGAGGATGACGAAGTGGGCCCGGCCGCCGCCGGCGACGCGGCCCAGCATTTCGATGACCAGATCGATCCCCTTCTGCTCCACGAGGCGGCCGACGAATGCCACCAGCGGACGGGCGTCGGGCGCGGCGTGGCCGAGCCGGGCCGCCAGCGCCACGCGGGCCGCGTATTTTCCAGCCTCGAAGTCGGCCTCGGTGTAGGGCCGCGGAATCAGCCGGTCGGTGGCGGGATTCCAGGCGTCGGTGTCGATGCCGTTGACGATCCCGGTCAGCACGTCGCTCCGCGCCGCGAGCACGCCCTCCAGCCCGCAGCCACCGGGAGCCTGCTGGATCTCCCGCGCGTAGGTGGGGCTGACCGTGCTGACCGAGTCGGCGAACACGATCCCCGTCTTCAGGAGGTTGAGCTGGTTGTAAAACTCCATCTGCTGCCAGTTGAAGTGCTTCCAATCGAGTCCGGTGAGGAGCATGTCCCAGTGCCAGAACAGGCCCTGGTAGGCCATGTTGTGGATCGTCATCACCGTGCGGGCGTTGGCCACGGATGGCGCGGAGCCGTAGAGCAGCTTCTGGTATGCGGGAACCAGGCCCGTCTGCCAGTCGTGGCAGTGGACGAGGTCATACGGCCGCTCCTGCCGCGCGGCGACTTCGATCGCGGCGCGGGAGAAGAAGATGAAGCGTTCGGCGTTGTCGGGATAGTCCTCGGCGCCGCCGTAGAGGCTCGGGCGGTCGAAGTACTCGTCGTTCGACACCAGCAGCACGGTCGTTCGCGCGTCGGGCAGCCGGCAGCGGAGCAGCCGGGCCAGCGACCGCCGGGTGCCGATCGGCACCTCGAATTCGATGCCGGTCGGCTCGATGGCGAGCCCCTTCGCGAACACGTCGCGATAGGCGGGCATCACGAGCGTGACATCGCAGCCCAGCCGGCCGAGGGCCTCGGGCAGGGCGCCCGCGACGTCGGCCAGGCCGCCGGTCTTGGCGAATGGGGCCGCTTCGCTGGCCACTTCGAGCACGCGCATCCATCAACCTCGCTGGGAAGATATCCTTACTATAGATCACGGTTTTCGCCCCTGGGTCGCCCGGCATGAGCCCGCTCGTCAATCCCGCCGCTTTGTTCCGGTTTCGGCTTCCCTGCCGCAGGCGGGAGACGCTCTGGCCGCCCGACGCCTCGGGGATCGACGACGCCTGCCGGTTGCCGGCGTTGGCCGCCGTGGCCGGCGTGCCCGAGGTTTTGAGCCTCTGGATGGCGTGGAACGACGACGGGCTGGCGGTGCGGGCGGTCGCCCGAGGGATCGGGGCTTCGCGCTGGTGCCACCCGACCCGGCCCGAGGACAGCGACGGGCTCCATCTGTGGATTGCCACGCGGCCGACCGGCGACAGCCACCGCGCGGGCCGCTACTGCCGCCGGCTCGCCCTGCTGCCCACCGGCGGCGGCCTTCGCGCCGACAAGCCGGTGGTGATCCCGGCCCTGATTCCGCGAACGAGCGAAGTGCCCGCCCCGCTTCCCGCAGGCGCGGTCACGATCGAGTCGCAGCTGGCGGCCGATGGCTGGCGCATCGACGCCTGCATCACCGCCGCCGCCCTGCCCGGCTGGGACCCGGCGGAGATTCCGCGGCTGGGATTCTGTGCGGCGTTGATCGACCGGCGGCTGGGCCGCGTTCCGTGCCACGCGCCGCCGGAGTTCCCCTGGGACAGCGACCCGACCACCTGGGCGGAGTTGCACCTGGAAGGCTGATCCGCCTCGCGGCCGGCGCGACGCTCACTCCGCATCGTCGGCGAACGGCTCGATCTCGACGGTGGCCGGCGGCAGGCTGTCGAGGAAGACCCTGCCGTAGGGCTTCGTCAGCATCCGCGGATCGAGGATGACCACGGTGCCCCGATCCTCGTGCGTGCGGATCAGCCGCCCGAATCCCTGCTTGAGCTTGAGGGCCGCCTCGGGCAATTGATACTCGGCGAACGCATTGCCCCCGGCAGCCTTGATGGCCTCGATCCGCGCCGCCACGAGCGGCCGGTCGGGCACGGCGAAGGGCAGCTTCGTGATGATCACGTTGACCAGCTGCTCGCCCGGCAGGTCGATCCCCTGCCAAAACCCGTCGGTGCCCAGGAGGACGCTCGCCGGGCCGTCGCGAAACTCCTCCAGCATCCGCGACCGCGGCAGCCCGTCGGCCTGACTCACGAGCCGGTAGTTCCGCCGCACGCACCAGCCGGCCAAGTCGGCCGACGCCTTCGCCAGCGACGCATGGCTCGTGAAGAGGACCAGCGCCCGGCCGCCGCTGCGGGCGACGTAGCGGCGGATCATCCGCACCACGGCCGCGTCGTAGGCGTCGCGGTCGGCGGGATCGGGCAGCCGATCGACGAGAATCAGCCGCGCCTGACGGGCATAGTCGAAGGGGCTGCCCAGCCGGCGATCCAGCGACTTCTTCCCGAGCCCCAGCCTGCCCCGCAGATAGGCGAAGGGGTCGGCCCGCGACTCCCCCGCCTCGTCGCGGAGGCCGCCTCCGTCCACCGCGAGCGTGGCGCTCGCCAGGATGACCGTGCCGACGCGGTCGAACAGTTCCCGCCGCAGCGTCTCGCCGACGTCCACCGGCGCGCTCGACAGCGCGATCCGCTCCCGACCGCGACGCGACCGCTGGGCCTCGACCCACCACACGCTCCCCGCCTCCCGCTGGCCGAGCCAGGAATCGATGGCGCCGGCGTGGGCCGTGAGCCGGTCCGCGAGGGAATGAAAGTCGTGCCGCTCCGCGTCGTTGGCGAGGCCGTCGGCGGCGGTGCGGAGCCGGCGGGCGAGGCTCGTCAACGAGTCGCCCAGCGTGTCGGTCACGAGCTTCGGACCAGCCACCCGCCACGGCGGCTCACCGCGTGGAGCGAGCCGGGCCTTCACGTTCGCGAAGAACTCCTCCGCGACCCGCCGGCAGCGGCGGACGTCGGCCTGGAGGTCGTCCATCCGGTAGTGCACGAGCAGTCCGCGGTGCGTGCGGTCGTTGTGGAGCTTGGAGAGCACGCGCTCGATGCCACCGCTCGACACCGTCAGCCCAAGGTGGTCGCTGGCCGCAGACTCGGCCATGTGCGCCTCGTCGAAGATCACGACGTCGTGATTCGGCAGCAGGCTCACACCGCTCCGCCGCAGCGCGAGGTCGGCGAAGAACAGGGCGTGGTTCACGACGAGCACCTGGGCGTGGGCCAGCCGCCGCCGCGCGGCGTAGTAGAAACACCGCTGACGCGTCGGGCAGGCGCGGCCCATGCAGTTGCCCGCGTCGCTGGCGACCTCCTCCCAGACCGCATCCCGCGGCATCACGGGCAGGTCGGCGAGCGACCCGTCGCCGCTGTGCTTCGCCCAGCGGGCCAGTTCGAGCAGCTCCGTGCGGTCGGCGTCGTCGGTGAAGAGGCTGCCCGACCGCTCGAGCGCCAGCGCCAGCCGCCGCAGGCTCACGTAGTTGCCCCGCCCCTTCACGAGCACCGCCGAGAACTCCCGCGGCATCACCGCGGCGACGAGCGGGATGTCCTTGCCGATCAACTGCTCCTGCAGCGCGATCGTGTGCGTGGAGATCACCACCCGGCGGGCACGGCCGCGGCCCGCGGCGGGCCGCGCCGTTCCCTCCCCTTCGTCGGCCTCGTCCCAGTCGTCCTCCTCCGGGCCGCCGTCCACCGCATCCGCCTGGTCGGCCGTGGCCGCGAGCACGGCCGGCACGAGGTAGGCGAGGCTCTTGCCGACGCCGGTGCCCGCCTCGACGATCGCGTGTCGGCGCTCGGCGATCGCCTGCGCGACGAGGTTGGCCATCTCCAGTTGCTGCGGCCGCGACTCCCAGCCCGCCAGCCGGGCCGCGAGCCGCCCGCCGGGCGCCAGAAAGTCGTCGGGAGTGGTCATGGAGGCAGTGTAGCCGAGTCTTCCCCGCCGCCGTGTCGCCCACCGCCGCTGGAACGACAGGATTTTCAGCCACCGTTCCCTGGAAGTACCATTGCGAGACTCACGTCGTCGTCGTTCAGAGGAACAAGCCCGTGCCACAGCCCCACGATCCGCAGAACCACACACCCGCGTCTCCCGGCAAGGCCTGGGGCGGCGTGTTCCGGGTGCCGACCGACAAGCGGGTCGAGGCGTTCTCGGAGAGCGTGTCGTTCGATCGTCGGCTGGCCGACGACGACATCGACGGCTCGATCGCCCATGCCCGGATGCTTGCCGCGTGCGGGCTGATGACGGTGCCGGAGGCCGACTCGATCGCCCAGGCGCTCGAGGAGATCCGGGGGCAGATCCATGCCGGCCACTTCGAATTCACCGCTTCGAAGGAGGACATCCACCTCCACATCGAGGCGGCGCTCACGGCGCGGCTCGGCGACACGGGACGCAAGCTCCACACCGCCCGGAGCCGCAACGACCAGGTGGCGACCGATCTGCGGCTCTACTGCCGGCGGGCCATCGATCGCATCGACCGCGGCCTGGAAGAGCTCCAGCGGGCGTTCCTCGACTTCGCCGAGCGCGAGCAAGGGCTCGTCATCCCGGGCTACACCCACATGCGCCGGGCCCAGCCGGTGCTCGCGGCGCATCAACTGCTTTCCTGGTGCGAGAAACTGCAGCGCGACCGGGACCGGCTGGCCGACTGCCGCACGCGCACCAACGTGCTGCCCCTCGGCTCCGGCGCGTTGGCCGGCACGAGCCTGCCGATCGACCGCGATCAGGTGAAGGGGGCGCTCGGTTTCGAGGCCGTGGCCGCCAACAGTCTCGATGCGGCCAGCGACCGCGACTTCGTCTGCGAGCTGGCCTTCGTGCTGGCGCTGGCCGCGGTGCATCTCTCCCAGTGGGCAGAGGAATGGATCCTCTACAGCACGCAGGAGTTCGGGTTTCTCTGTCTCCCGGAGGGGTTTTGCACCGGCAGCTCGATCATGCCGCAGAAGATCAACCCCGACGTGCTCGAGCTCGTCCGCGGCAAGTCGGCGCGGACGATCGGCAACGTGCAGGCGCTGCTCGTGCTCCTCAAGGGGCTGCCGACCGCCTACAACCGCGACCTGCAGGAAGACAAGGAGACGATCTTCGATTCGATCGACACGCTCGAGGCGGTGCTCGGCGTGGCCGCCCCGCTGGTGGCCGGCACCCGGTTCGACCACGAGCGGGTGACGGCCTCCCTGGACCGCGGCCACCTCGACGCGACCAGCCTGATGGAGGCGTTGATCGCCGCGGGCGTGCCGCAGCGGACCGGGCACGAGATCGTGGGGCATCTCGTCCGCCGGGCGATGACCCGGGGCGTGTCGTTGGCGGAGCTTTCCGACGAGGAGTTTTCGCGCGAATATGCCGGTTGGAACGCCTCCCTGCGCGGGGCATTGGGGGCCTCCCGGGCAGTTGAGCGGATGCGAAGTTTCGGCTCCACGGCCCCGGCCTCGGTTGCCGACCAGATTGCCGGGTGGCGGCGCCGACTGGACGCCGCCGCCGCCGGCAGGTGACCGGCGGTAGGCCGCGGGTCGCGCGGGGGCCACATCCGTGGGGATGCCGGAGGGTTTCGGTTCGCGCCGCGGCAACGTCCGGCTTCTGGCCGGCTGCGCGGCGCTCGTCCTGATCGCGACCGCGGTGGCCGCAGCAGCCGACCCGGCCCCCGAGCGGCTCGACCCCCTCCAGCAGGCCGTGGTCGATTCGCTCGCGTTCCCGCGCCGCACCGAGACCGCGGACCTGCTCGACGCGGCGATCCGGGCGGCCGACGTCGATGCGGGCGGCGTCGCGCTCGACTACTTCCGCGAGGTGGTGGCCGCGCTCGATGCCGCCGGCGACGAGCGGCTCGATCGGCTCGCCGATCTGGGCGATTCGTTCGACGGAGCGGCGCTCGATCGCTTGGAGCGTTGCCTCGTGCCCCGAGACGCGCGGGTCGGACCCGCGATCGCCGCCATCCGCACCGCCGCCAGACTGCGCCGCCGCGATCCCAAGCGGCTGGCCGCCGCGGCCGAGGCCCTGGCGAACGATTCGCCGGCGGTGCGACGCGAGGCCCTGCAGCAGCTGGCCCAGGCCCGCGAAGACGCCTTGCCGACGCTCGTGAACCTGCTGCAGGCTCCGGGCTCCGATCAGGCCCGCGAGCTGGCCCGCGGCTTGATCCGCCACCTGGGGCCCGACGCCCGCCAGCCGCTCCTCGCCTGGCTGGGCGCGGATGACATCGGCCACTGGCCCGGCATCATCGAGGCGCTCGACGCGAGCGATGCCGACGACATCGAAACGTTTCTGCTGGCGCCGGCCCTTGTTCCCGACACGCCCCCCGCCGCCCGCGAGGCCGCGATCCGCGCGCTCCGCCGGCGGGCCCTCGCCCGCCAGGATCGGTTCGAGCCGGGGCAGGTGCCCCCGTCCCCCGACGAGGCGATCGCCCGACTCGCCAAGCGACTCGACCGCACGCTCGCGCCCGACGGCCTGCCGGAGGTCGATCACCTCCTGCTCGAACCGGTGACCGACCCGACGAAGGCGGCCGCCGCCCTGGGCGGGTCGCTGACGGGCACCGTCGAACGCTTCACGTGGGATCCGCAAGCCGCGCGGCTCACGCGATTGAACCTGCCTCCCCGGGCCGCCCGGGTCCAGGATGCCATGCACCTGGCTCGCGATCTCATGGCGCTCAACCCGGAGGATCCCGCGGCGATCCGCCTGGCGTTGCTCGCCCGACTGGAGGCGACGCTCGTGTTCGCCGGCGACCCCGCGACCGCCCTCGACCGCATCGATCCCCGGGCGCTCAAGGATGCCGTCAGTCCACCCGAGGGCTTCTCCGGGGAGACCGCCGCCGAGATTCTCGACCTGGCGGTGACGCATGGCATGTGGGAGGCGGCCGCCGCCGCCGCCGCGGCGCTCGCACCGGATGATGCGTCCGCCACCCAGGCAGACCAGCCACCGCTGCCACCGGCCGCCCGCAAGGCGCTGGTGCGGGCCCTCGCGGTGCCGGATGCCGCCCTGCAGTTCGCGGCCGCACGCGCCCTGGCCCTCACCGCGGGAGAACCGCCATACCCGGGATCGAGCCGCGTGGTGGAGGTGCTGCTGCACGCCGCCACCTCGACCGGTGTCGATCGGGTGATCGTCGCCCATCCCGAGCTGGCGGTCGCCCAGTCGCTCGCCACCGGCGTCTCCCGGTTCGGCTACCAGCCCACCGTCGTCTCCACCGGCCGCGAGGCGGTCTTCGCGGCACGCGAATCCGCCGACACGGTGCTCGTCCTTCTCGCGGCACGAACCGGGCAGCCGAGCAGCCTCGAGACCGTGCAGTTTCTCCAGCAGCAGGGGCTCGGCGGGGCGCCGCCGGTGCTGATCGTCGTCGATCCGCTGGACGACGACGGCCGGGGCTGCTTCCTGCAGAAGCTGCTCCTCTCACTCTGCGACCTCAGCGGGATCGCGATCGTGGACCGACTCGACAGTTTCTTCGAGCCGGCGCTCGACCCGAAAACGGGAGAGCCGATCGCATCCCCCCGCTTTCCCGACGCGCTGGCGCAGGCGGCCGGCCCCGGGGCCGTCGATCCCGCGGCACGCGGCACGCGCGCCGCCGCCCGGCTCGACCGCGCCCGCGAGGCGATCGTGCTCCTCACGCGGCTCGGCCGCCGGGGCTGGGACGTGACGGGCGGCCTGCGAACGGCCCGCACCGCCGCGCACCACTCCGCCCTGCAGCAGCCCGCGCTGCTCCTGCTGGCGACGATGGGCCGGGCCGAGGCCCAGCAGGCCCTCCACCGCGAGGCGGAACGCACGGACATCCCGGCCGAGACCAGGAAAATCGCGCTTTCGGCCTTTGAATCCAGCGTGGCCAGGTTTGGAATCCTGCTCGATAGCGGGGAGATGCTCGTGGCCTACGCGAGGTACAATCAGGCGGCCGACGCGGACGCTCGCGGCTCGGCCGCCGCGATCCTCGACGTGATCGAGGCGCCGAGCAGGAAACGCCGAACCTCCCCCGTCGATGCTCCGCCCTTCTGGCCAACCCGCTGACGGTTCCACGGCCTCTCCCATCAAGGGGCTGATCGGCGGCAGCGCGACGATGCTGGAGGTCTACGCGACCACCCGGCGGGTGGCGGTGTCGAACGCATCGGTGCTGCTCCTCGGCGAGACCGGCACCGGCAAGGAGCTGGTCGCCAAGGCGATCCACCAGCTTTCGCCGCGCGGCAGCGGCCCCTTCGTCCGCGTCAACTGCGGCGCCCTCTCCGAAAGCCTGCTCGAGAGCGAACTCTTCGGGCACGTCCGCGGCGCGTTCACCGGCGCCGTCGCGAACCGCACGGGACGCTTCGAGGCGGCCCACACCGGCACGATCTTTCTCGACGAGATCAACTCCACCACCCCCAAACTCCAGGTCAAGCTGCTGCGCGTGCTCCAGGAGCGCGAGTTCGAGCGCGTGGGCGACACCGAGACGATTCGCGTGGACACCCGGGTCATCGCCGCCAGCAACCGCGACCTGCTCGACGAGGTGGCGAAGGAGACCTTCCGCGAGGATCTCTACTACCGGCTCAACGTCGTGCCGATCCACCTGCCCCCGCTGCGGGCCCGCCGCGACGACATCCCGCTGCTGATCAGCCACTTTCTGGAGCACTACAACGAGCAGAACGACCGCTACGTCGTCCACATCCAGAAGGAGGCGCTCGACGCGCTCGTCAAGTATCACTGGCCCGGCAACGTCCGCGAGTTGCAGAACGTCGTCGAGCGGTGCGTGGTCATGGCGCCGGGCGACGAACTGACGCTCGACCTCCTGCCGCCGGCGATGCGGGGCGACCGGCCGCCGGCCGCATCGCTGCCGGGCCGCGGCGGCGACCTCGACAGCCTCGCCCGCGAACTCGTCGAGCAGGGCATGACCACGGCCGGCCCCGACGACGAGAACCTCTTCGAGCGGATCGTGAGCCGGGTCGAGCGGGAACTCGTCGCCCAGATGCTGGCCGCCTGCAACGGCGTGCAACTGAAGGCCGCCGCCCGGCTCGGCATCAACCGCAACACGCTGCGCAAGAAGCTCCAGGAACACGGCCTGGAGGAAGAGGGGGAGTAGCACTCCCGGCCCTACGCGACGACGACGCCGTCCTCCGCCATGTCGCGGGCGTGGTAGCTCGACCGCACGAGCGGCCCGCTGGCCACCTTCCGAAATCCCATGCGCCTGGCGAGATCGCCCAGTTCCACGAACTCGTCGGGGGGCACGTAGCGCTCCACGGGCAGCGCGTCGAGGGTGGGCTGCAGGTACTGGCCGAGCGTCAGAAAATCGACGCCGTGGTCGAGCAGGTCGGCGAACACGTCGAGCAATTCGTCCCGCGTCTCGCCGAGGCCGAGCATCAAGCCGCTCTTCGTCTTCACCTCGGGCATGATCCGCTTGGCATCGGCGAGGAGTTGCAGCGTCCAGGCGTAGACGCTCTTCCGGCCGCGGACGCGGCGGTAGAGCCGCGGCACCGTTTCGGTGTTGTGATTGAAGACGTCGGGCCGCGCCTCCATGAGCCGGTCGAGCGCCCCCTCTTTGCCCAGAAAATCGGGCACCAGCACCTCGATGGTCGCCCCGGTCGCGGCGCGGACGGCATCCACCGTGCGCCGAAAGTGCTCCGCGCCGCCGTCGGGCAGATCGTCGCGGGTCACGCTCGTGATCACGACGTGCTTGAGCCCCAGCCGGCGGGCGGCCTCGGCGACCCGCTCCGGCTCGTCCCCCTCAAGTTCCTCGGTCTTCCCCTTCGGCACCGAGCAGAAGCCGCAGGGCCGCGTGCAGACGTTGCCCAGGATCATGAAGGTGGCCGTGCGCGACGACCAGCACTCGAGCCGGTTGGGGCACTTGGCTGACGAGCAGACCGTTTCGAGCTTGAGTTCGGCGATCAGCCCCGCCGTCTCGGCGTGGCCGCCGCCCGGAGCCAGATTCTGCCGCAGCCAGGGGGGCAGGCGCCGCGACGGCGCGGGCGCAGACACGCCCTCGCCCGGCGCCGCAAGGATCGGCAGCACGACCGGCGACGGCGACAGGCGACTATCCGACACGGCTGCTCCTCTCCTGCGGGGCGCGACCTGCCGCGCCCACCGTGATCGGAAAGCCCGACTGGATGTGGGAGCGGGTGAAGCCGAAGGCGTCGCCGATCTGCTGTGCGATCAACGTCCGCGCGTCCTGCATCCGCACCTTGCGCTGCAGGTCGGCTTCGACCGAGCCCATCGACCTGGGAATCGTAGCCGATCCGGTCGCCGCGGCGACAGGCACGCTGTTCACGCGGCCGAAGAGCTCGAGCGGCGGGGCGACGTTGACGAACGCGCCGTGGGAGGCCACTCCCCGCCGCACCGCGATGCTCACCGCGGCCAGCAGACCGGTCCGCCCGAAGATCCCGTGCACGCCTGGGTGTCGCACCGGCCCGCACCGGAGCCCGCGCAGGGCGGCCTCCAGCCCGGCCTCGAAGCGGGCGACATAGCCGCCGACATCGTGCCGCGCGAGGCCGAGGTCCTCGAGCGCGGCGAAGAGCGCCACGAACAACTGGCCGGGGCCATGCGGAACGGCACCGCCCCCCCGGCCCACGAACCGCACCTCGATGCGCCGCGCCCGCAGGTCGTCGTCAGCGAGCAGCACGTCGGCCCGCGAGCCCTGCCGGCCGATCGTGATCGCAGGCTCCAGCTCGCAGAGCACGAGCGTCGGGCACCGGCCGCCGGGCTCGGACACCTCCCAGGCCACGCGCTCGGCCATGGCGGCGTAGGCATCGACACCGATCCGGCCGGCCAGCCACACGCCGAGCGACCGTCGCGCGGCAGGCGACGAACACGCCGGTGCATCCAGGGGTGAACGATCGGGGGGCGTCATGCCGCTGTTGTACCACGTCGCGGCTCCGCCGGCTCACGCCGACGCATACTCGTCGAGCAGCGACTCGATCCGCGCGAACACGTCGGCCATCTGCTCCGCGTCGGGCAGGAGCGTGACCCGAAAATGATCGCGGTAGGGCACGTTGAAGCTCGACCCCGGCGCCACGAGCACGTGCTTCCGCTCCAGCAGATCGAGGGCGAACGCCTGGTCGTCAAACGCCCGCAGGCCGCCCGGCAGGCGTTCGGCGTGCACCCGGACAAACGCATACATCGCCCCGCGCGGCGGCACCACCGAGAGCCAGCGGCTCCGTCGCACGGCGTCGAGCACGGCCGCGCGGGTGGCGTGGAGCCGGCCGCCGGGCCGCGTCAGGTCGAACACCGACTGGTAGCCGCCGAGGGCCGTCTGCACCGCATACTGCCCGGGCACGTTCGAGCAGAGCCGCAGCGAGGCGAGCAGTTCCACGGCCTGAATGTAGTCGCGGGCATGCTCGCGCTCTCCCGAAAAGACGAGCCAGCCCACCCGCAGCCCGCAGGCCCGGTAGATCTTGCTCAGGCCGCCGAACGTGAGGCACAGGCCGTTTTTGGCGAGCGCGGCGGTGGGCACGAACTCCGCGTCGTCGTAGAGCATCTCGTCGTAGATCTCGTCCGCGCAGAGAACCAGGTGCCGCCGCTCGGCGATCCCGGCCAGCGCCGCCAGCACCTCGCGCGGATAGACCGCGCCGGTCGGATTGTTGGGATTGATGACGACGAGCGCCCGAGTGCGGTCCGTGACGAGCGCCTCGATCTCGGCGGGGTCGGGCACGAAGCCGTTCTCGGGCCGGCACGGATAGTGCACGGCCCTGGCGCCGTGAATCACGACCGACGCGGTCCAGAGCGGATAGTCGGGGCTGGGCACCAGCACCTCGTCGCCCGGATTGAGCAGCGCCCGCATGGCGAGCATGATCAGTTCTGAGACGCCGTTGCCGATGAACACGTCGTCGGCCGTCACGTCCATCACGCCGCGATTCTGCTGCTGCATCACCACCGCCTCGCGGGCGGGAAAGATGCCCTTCTGGTGCGAGTAGGGATCGGCCTGATGCAGGTTCTCGACGATCGCCACCCGCATCGAGCCCGGCATGCGGAAGCCGAACGCGCCGGGGTTGCCGATGTTGAGCTTGACGATCTCGTGCCCCTCCCGCTCCAGCTGCTCCGCCCGGCGCGCCAGGGCGCCGCGGATTTCGTACCGGACGTCGTGCAGGTGCTCGGAAGCGCGGAGTGGCGGAAGGCTCATGGCCGGCGGTTCACGGGGGGTGCGAAGCCGTCAACTGTACCACGCCGCTTCCGCCGGCCGAGGGTCAGCGGGAAAGCGCCGCGTGCAGCGTTTCCCACGGCATCGTCACCCACGGCACCGCATCGGGAAGCCTGCCCGGGGGACGATCGCCCCCGGGCTGCCCGGCGGCGGCCCGGCGGTCGCCCCAGCCGGCCTCGGCCCGCTCCAGCGTCTGGTCAACCGCGGCGCCGAGCCGTTCGAGCCATTCGGGCACCTCGACACCCGAGCCGCTGGCCACCCCCAGAAACGTCGTCGCCTTCGCCTCGAACTGGCCGCCGGCACCGGGCGGAGTCGCCGCGTAGAGCTCCGCCACCGCCGGCTCGACCAGCGCCTCGAGTTCGTCCTGCTCGAGCGTGGCCGTGAACGGCCGCCGCACGCGGTCGCTCACGCTCGCCAGCCGCACGCCCCAGTGGGCCTCGAGCTGCTCGAGCCGCTGCACGAGGCTGGCGGCGGTCTCGCGTGTCTCGTCGCGCATCCGGCCCCGCCAGGCCTCCGCGGCCTCGACGGCGCCCCGCCGCGCGAGCACGCGATGCGCCATGTTCACGGGCCGCAACGTCCACGCGATGCGGTCGTGCTCCGCCTTCACGCGGAGGTAGTCGAGGAAAATGTGCAGGCATTCGCCGCGGTCCGACTGGGTCGTGGTCGAGTTCCAGTCGCGATACTCCGCGTGATTCTCCGCCACGCTCTCGAGCACCAGCCGCAGCCGCGCCGCGGCGTGCTTCATCGGCAGCGCGCCGGAGCCGAGGTCCTCGATCAGTCGGGTGGGCCGCCGAACGGCCGCAGCGCCGTCTCCGGCATCGGCCAGCGGATCGTCCGCCGCCTCCATGGCGTAGCGATCAACAAGCTGCTCCAGGTAGTGCCGCACGCCCCCGCGCAGGATGCCGCGCAGCGACGACGGCGAGAGCAGGTGCTGGGTGAACAGACCGGAGCCGTACTGCTCGACGAACTCGCGGGTGACGGCAAAGGCCTTCTGATCGCGGACGCGCTCGAGCACGGAAAGCCGGAGCTGGCGGGCGTGTGTCATCCACGTCTCGAGCAGCCGCGGCACGAGCAGGGAGAGCCCTTCGAGAATGCGGGTCGTCACCGCATCGTGATCGGGGGCCGGCTCGCCGTCGGGATGGGCTTCCGCACTCACCACGATCCGCTCCACGAGCGACGTGGTGGCCGCTTCGAACACCCGATCGAACTCGCTCACGCTCGCCGCGCCGGCGGGCCGCAGGTTCTCGAGTTGCTTGGCGAGCTGGACGATCGCGGCGGTCTCCGTCACGAGCCCCAGGCGGGGCAGGCAGGCCGCCAACCGCTCGAGCAGTCGCTCCCGGCTCCGCGCCCGCACGATCCGATCGGGCCGACCGCCGCGCGAGAGTGGCACGTAGAGGACGGGCTTCCCCACGAGCCGGGCCCGCACGTATTCCAGGCTCGCGCGGGCCGACGCGGCATCCCCGGCGAGCATCGCGGCGAAGAGCCGCCCCACGGCCGCCTTCCGCGAGGGCCTCCGGGCGGCCAGCGCCGCCTCCTCCCCGTCCCCGGGCCGGAGATGCAGCCGCGCGGAGAGCATCCAGAGCGTTTCCCCCATCTGCACGGCCGCCTCGACGAGGCGCTCGGCCGCGCCGTCCCGCTGCCAGCGGAGCCGATCGAACTCGGCGGGCGACATCCCCGGCGGCGGCTCACCGTCACGACCGGCGACGAGCACCGCCGCCCGGACCATGGCCCGCCGCAGCCGGCGGATGGAATGCCGCCAGCCGATGACCGAATCCATCTCGGCCCGCGTCGGGCTCGTGCCGTGCGTCACGTCCAGGGCGCACCACGCCGTGACGGCGTGTCGCAGCAGTTTGCCGGTTCCCATGAGGAACTCGGCCGCATCCTCGACGGCGGCCAGGTCGCCGAGCGATCCGCCGCCGGGCCCCTCCACGTCGATCATGCCGCCGTCCACGCCGTCGTCGGCGGAGTCTCGCCAGACCATCGACTCGTAGGCGGCCGCGACGCTCTCCTCGGAGTCGGGCTGGTCGTCGTCCGCGGCGTCGTCCCCGGTTTCTTTCCGGCGCGACCCGCCCTGATCGCGACTGGCCGCGGCCGATTCGATGACATCGATGACGGCGCTCGTGTTCGCCTCGACCAGTTCCAGGAACCGCCGCACCCGCGACCGTCCCTCGGCCGACGCGTCGGCGAATGCCTGCCCCATCCAGCGTGCCGCCGAGCCGAGCCAGATCGGGCCCGTGCGGTCGATCGCGGGGCCCTCGAGGAGCGACGCCCAGTGGACGAGCAGCCCCAGCGCCCCGTCGAGATCCCCTTCCCGGAGCAGGGCGTCGGCGGCCTGCGCATGGGTTCGCGGCGACGAAAAGGTGGCCACCTCGTGCCGCCAGAAGCCCGGCGGTGGCGGCGAGGGCGCCGTTTCCCGGCGCCGCTTCAGCGAGTCGATCACCTCGCGGGCCGATTCAAACGCCTCGCGCCCGGAGAGGTGCGGCACGCCCGACACCGTGGTCGTGGCGAACCGATCCCACCACGCGGCGAGCCGCTCGAGCGCCGCCGACGCGCGGGCGGCCGTCGCCTTCGATCCGGCGAGCGCCGCCCGCCGCCACGCGGCGGCATAGCCGTCGAGGATCGAGCCGGTCACGTTCACCAGATCGTCCACGCGTGGATCGGGCAGGCTCTCGCCTCCCGGCTCGTGCAGGGGAAATTGGCCCGACAGGCCGAGGATGTTCCAGGGATCGACCGCCGCCCCGCAGCCGACGGCCCGAAAGAGCAGATCGGTGGCGGCATCGAGATGCTCCACCGCCGCGGCCGGATCTTCCTCGCCGCGGCGGAGCGCCTGGTGCGCCGCCATGACGCCGCTCGTGATCCGGGCGAACAACCGCGCCGAGGCCGCGGGCACGGCGGCCGCCATGCGTTCCGCCCCCTCCGCGCGTCCGGAGCGGGCAAACACCGCCGCCAGCGCCACGCTCTCCACCTGCCGCGCCCGCATGCCCGCGAGCACGGCGTTGATGTGTCTCCGCACCCCGCCGAACGGCTGCCGCAGCCGCCGCGATTCCTCCTCCAACCGCCGCCGATGTCCCTCGGGCAGTCGGGCGAGCAGGCCCCGATAAAACTCGTCGCGGTATCCGGCGATCTTCGGCAGCAGGTCCGCCAGCGGCAGACCGGCCTGCCGCGCACCCGGGCCGTGCCCGGAGAGCCCCGATGCCATGAGCATCACCCCGGCGAGCACCGCCGCCGATTCCCACCGGAGTTGCGCGTCGAGTTCGGCCGAGCGCTCGTGCTCCGCGGCGGCGGCCGCCGGCCACGAGAGAATGCCGTCGAGCGTGGCCTGCTGCACCACCATCCTTCGATAGAAGCCCTGCTCGTCGATCCGGGCGGGATCCCACAGGCCGAAGAGATAGTTGGGGCGGCTCGCCGCGGGATGAAGAAAGTCGAAGGCCCGCGGATCGATCGCCAGCTCTTCGAGCATCTCCAGGTCGAAGTCGGCCTGCCGCACCAAGTCGGCCGGCGCCTCGCGCAGGATGTCGATCGCCGTGGAGACGAGCGCGCGATAGCGACCGTGGGCGGCGCCCGCCCCGGCCACGAAGAGCGGGATCGGCCGAACCCGCTCGTGGGCATACGGCTCCGACAACCGGCCGTTTTCCAAGACGGCCACCGGTCGCCAGCCGACGTAGTCGTTGAGTCGCTCGATCGCCCGCGGCACCAGCGCCGCGGGCTCCCGCCACGGCCCGCCCTGCGCCAGCACCGCCTGGGCGGCCGCCATCACGAAGAAGGGCCGCTCAATCGCGCCGGCCGGCTGATGCTCCAACAAGTCGGCGTGATACGCGCGATACGCGGGGAGCAGGTGGCCGAACACGGCCTCGATCACCCCGCGGGCCTGGGCGGCGTCGCGAAACGCAGGCTCCGCGGGCTCCAGTTCGCCCAGCCGCCCGGCGAGCAGGGTCGCCACGTCGGCCGCCGTGGCGGCTCCTTCGACCACCGCACCCGAGGCCTCGGCCGGTTCCAGCCGGGCGTAGAGATCGCTCATGGCCCGCCAGGCCGTCGGGTCGAAGGCCCCTGACGAGAAGTTCAGGTATCCGAGGACGACGGCGGCGGGATCCTTGGGTTTGGGAGGCTTCTCGGTCGTGGGCATCGACGCTCGGTCCGGCGGGCGAAACGGATCACGGGATGGGGTGGACGGCCGCCGGCGCCCGGCGGACCGGTGCTCCCAGCGAGGAAATCGTACATTTTTGCGTGCGTTTTTTCCCGGGCTATCCTTCACACCGAGGCTTTTTCCCGCGATTCATCGCTCCCCTCCGTGGATTCCCGTCATGCTCGCGCTCGCCCCTCGGCAGGCCCTCTGGATCGCCCCCTTCGTGCTGGCGCTCGCCACGGCCGGCAGCGCCGGGGCCGACTGCGGCGGTTCGAACTGTGCCGCCGGCACGGTTGCCGATGAGTTCATGGCCGACCGGGCCGGCCTGATTCGGGAATGGATCGTCCAACTGCCGTTCGATTCCTCGCGGTGGCGGGTGGAGCATGTGACCGTTGGCGACGGCCTCGTGGTCGCCGCGACCGGCGACGGCGGGCTGCATGCGGTGAAGTCGTTCTCGACCGGCGGCGCGGCGCAGGCCGTGGCGGGCGAGCCGGCCGTCGGCATGGTGCTCTGGTCGCAACGCCCGGGAACGCTCGGTGGCCCGCAGACGCCCCCCAGCATCGGCCCCCAGCTGGTCACGGTGGCCCGCGACCGCGACGTCTACGCGCTCGACCGTGCCACCGGACAGCCCCGGTGGCATGAGCCGCTCGGCCGGCTGCCCACCGGCGGCGCCGTGCAGGTCGGCGACTGGGTCTATGTGCCGCAAGCCGGCGGCATGAAGCGGCTGGCGGCCGATCCCGTGCGACCGCCCGTCGTGCCGGCGGCGGTGGGCGGCAAGGCGGCCGCCGCCCGGGGAACGAAGCGCGACCGTCAGAAAGCCGCCGCCGACGCGCGGCAGGAAGCGGCGGCCGCCATCGTTGAGCCGAGACGGTTCGACGCCGGCGGTCGCGTCGAACGGGCGCCCATGCCCTTCGCGGCCGGCGTCGTCTGGTGGACCGCCGACGGAAACATCATTTCGCTGCAACCCGGCGAGCCGACCTGGGACCGGTACGAGTTCGCGCTCAACGCGCCGGCGATCGATCGGCCCGTCGCGCGCGGCGATTCCATCTTCGCCGTCACGGCCGCCGCGGATCTGGCCCGCATCGACCTGCAGCAGGCCCAGGATGGCACGAGGGGCTTCCGGGCCGCGTGGCACATGGTGCTCGACGCGACGCCCGACGCGGGACCGTTCCTGTCGGGCGACGTGGTCGTGGTGTCGCTCGGCGAGTGCGGGCTCCGGGCCTTCGCGACCGAGACGGGCGAACCGCTCTGGGGCAGTCCGATTGCGGGCACCGTGCTGGCGATCGGCGGCGATCGCGTCTGGCTGATCGACCGCGTGGGCCGGCTATCGGGGATCGATCTGCTGACCGGCGAACGCCGCGAGTGGTTCTGCCTCGGCTGCCTGACGCTGCCCGTGGTCAACACCGTGACCGATCGGCTCGTTCTCGCCTCGCCGGACGGTCTTCTCGTCTCGTTGGCGCCGCAGCGGCCGACCCGCGGCCCCACGCCCCCGAAGAAGCCGGCGGCGAAGCGGCGCGTCCGCCCCGCGCCGGTCGAGGAGCCGGCGGCGGATCAGGCCGATGACGCGGCCACCGACGCGGCCACCGACGCACAGCCGTGAACGGCGGCGAACGGCCCGTTCACCGGCCGCGGCCCGGCGCGAGCGGCACGCGGGCCCGAGGGTCCTGCTGCCAGGCTTCCTGCAGCAGTTCATAGAGCGGCTTGTCGTGGCGGAACAGCCGGTGGGGATCCTGGAAGAAGCATTCGCTGGCCACCGCGAAAAACTCCGCCTCGCTTTCCGCGGCGTAGTCGTCGAACGCCGTCGAGCGGCCCTCGTCGAGCGCCTCTTCGAATCGCTCCCGGCAGCGCTGCATGGCCCGCGACCAGTCCTGCCGCGACCGTTTCGGGGGCAGCGGCGGCACGCCGTCGATCTCGCCATCACCGAGGTCGATCAGATGCGCGCATTCGTGGATCACGACGCTGCGCGGGCCGTCCCGGAGTCGGCCGCCGGCCAGCACGCCCGGCCACGCCAGCACCATGCTGCCACCCGACCACGTCTCACCGAGCCGTGCCTCCTTCCACTCGAGTTCGCCGCCGCCCTCGAGCGGGGTCGTGCGCGGCACGAGGTAGTCTCCCGGGTAGACGAGCACCGACCGCAGCCGATCGAAGTACTCGGCCGCGAATCCGAGCGCGACGATCCCAGCCTGGCCGGCGATCGCCACCTTCACCTCGTCGGTGATGGCAAAACCGCCGCAGCCCTCGAACCGCTTTTCGGCGACGAACACCGCCACCCACGCCCGCAACCGGGCGCGTTCCGCGGCCCCGAGCCACTCCACCTGCCGCACGCACCGCGCGAGGATGGCGTCCCAGGCGGGCGGGAACGGCCGCGTTGCCACGGCGCGGCGGCGGCGATGCCGAAGCCAGGAAAAGAGCATGGCGTGGAATGCCGCCGCGAACCGATCGCTACAAGCCCGGGGGCGGCGCGAGGGGGAGCCGGCGGCTGTAGAGGTCGAGCGCCAACAGCAGGCAACCGACCGAGATCGCCACGAACGACAACAGCAGCATCGCCGTGTAGACGTTCATCGGGGGGCGCGAGGAGGACCGCAGGTCGTCGTCTGCCATGACGGTTTGGTTCCGATCAGGATTTCAGCCGCGTCGTGACCTTGTCGCCCGGCTGCACGATGCCGCGGGCGTATTCCTTGACCAGCACGGCGACCGCACGATCCGGCTTCACCGTCTTCACGATCGCCCGGCCGACGTATTCGCCGTCGCGGTAGACCTCGAGCGTGTGGCCGGTCTGCAGCCCCTCGTCGCCGCCGAGCGAGACCTCGATCGATCCGCCGGCCACCGCGATCACCCGGCCGTCGAGCGTCTGCAGGCGATCCTTCGGCAGATTGTCGATCGACAGCCCGCTCTGCTGAAGGAGAAGCCGCGCGTTGGCGACCTGCTTCTCGAGCTGCGCCTTGCGCTCGTTGGCGATGTCGAGGAATGACTGGGTTTCGTGGAGCTTCTGGGCGATTTCGGCCGTCCGGCCGACCTGCTGATCGACCTTCACCTGCTGCTGCCGCACCTCATCCCGCAGGGCGCTGACTTCCTCGACCGCCTTCTTCAGGTCGGCCTCGGCTGCGTCCAGCTTCGCGATCGCCAGCCGTTGATCCTCCTCGCGCTTGTCCTTCGATTCGCGCAACTGCTTGAGCTCGCCGTCCTTCTCCACGAGGGCCGACTGCAGCTTGGCGACCACCTGGTCGCGGGCGGCCTCGGACTCGGCGACCTTGCGCACGAGGATGTCGATCTCCTCCTTGAGCTTCTTCCGCTCGTCCTGCGCCTGCTGGAGCTGGTACTTGAGGCCGGGCTTCTGAACGCCCTGCACTTCCTCCGGCTTGCGGTTGACTTCGCGCTCCCAGTTGGTGTGCGAGGAGTAAATGGCGACCGCGAAACTCATGAACACGAGGCTCATGACGAACACCGCGAACACGAAAATCTTGCCGATGATGTTCATGGATTCTCCCGATCGCACCGCGGGCCGCCGCGTCGGTCCTTCCCGACTATCTTCCACCCTGGACGGCCGGCCGGGCAACTGGTGCAGCCGATCAGTCAGCGCCCCGGATCCGATCCCTCCGTCTGATCGGCAGCCCGGCCGCTCCCGCTCAAGCGGCGGCCGCCCGGCCCTCCCGGCCAACCCAGCCGGGTCCGGAGGCCCCCGGTGCCGACGGCCTCCACCAGCAAAGCCACCGCCACCGCCACACATGCCCAGGACGGCAAACTTCCCGTCACGAGCCAGGGGCTCCGGCGGCCGTCGGGCCAGACCCGGGCCCGAAGCGTGGCCGTGGCCCGCCTCGGGCCCCGCTCCAGGAGCCGGCCCGAACCGTCGATCGAGGCCGAGAACCCCGTGTTGGCCGCGATCACGATCGGCGTGCGGATCTCCACCGCCCGGAAGATCGACGCCGTGAGGTGCATGTCGAGTTCGCTCGAACCCCAGAACCAGCCGTCGTTCGTCAGGTTGACCAGCACGTCCGGCCGACCCTCCCGCCGTTCCAGGTCGAGCACGAGCGACCGCACGGCCTCGGGCAACGCGGTCTCATAACAGATGTTCACGGCCACGCGGCGGTCCGCGATCGACACCGCCACCGGCTCCCGGCCCGCCGTCAGCCCCGCGGGGAGCGGCGTGAGCCGGTAGAGAAACGGAAACCGCTCGGCCAGCGGGATGTATTCGCCGAACATGACCGGGTGCATCTTGCTGTAGCAAGCCAGCGGCGTGCCGGTGGCGTCGAGGAACAGCCCGCAGTTGTAGTTCCGGGCCCCCGTCGCCGCCGTCACCGTGACCACCTGGCGGTCGAGCCCCACGAGCCACGTGGTGCCGTAGCGCCGCGCATACGCGGCCAACACGTCGAGCCGCTGCCGCGCGAGCAGTTCCCGGCACCGGGCCTGTCGCTCGGCCCGCAGCCGTTCGTCGGCGTCGGCCGGGGCGGGGCCGAGCGCCTGCTCCACCACCGTCTCATCCAGCACCTCGGCGGGATCGATCTCGAGCAGGCCCCAGCGCCACATCGTCTCCGGCCAGACGACGAGATCGGGCCGCTCGTTCTCCGGCCATTGGGCCAGCCCCGCGACCGTGAGCCCGTCGTAGTGCCGCGCCACGTCCGCCGCGGCGTCGGGATCGTGCTTGAGTTCGGTGTCGATGGAGCCCTGCACGAGGAGCACGTCGAGCGGCTCTCCCTGCGGCGCCGGCGCGGTGGCCAGCCGCCACGCCCCGTAGGCGAGCGTGGCCACGAGCACGCCCGCCGCGAGGGCGACATCGATCGCGGCGGCGCGCCGCACCGCGCGCGGCCCGGCTGAGAGCGCCGCCGCGATCCCGGCGGCCACGGCCATCACCACCCCGCCCACGCCCACCGCACCGACCGCGTCGGCGCATTGAATCAGCGTCGTCCACCGCCATTGCGTGTGCCCCAGGCAGGCGAACGTAAACCCGCCGAGCACCGTGCCGCGCAGCTGCTCGCAGGCAATCCAAGCGACGGTCGCCGCGGGCACCAGCGGCCAGCGCCAGCGATGCACGAGTCGTCGGGCCAGCCACACGAACAGCGGCACGTAGGCCGCCAGATAGGCGGAGAGCAGCACCCAGCCGATCGCGGTCGCCGGGTGCGGCAGCCGGAGCCAATGAATCGCCAGCAGCCAGTGGAGGAATCCCGCCGCCCAGAGCATCGGCCACGGATGGCGTCCGGGAAGCGGCTCCGCCCGGACGAGGAAGAGCCACGGGAGGGGCGCGATCCAGGCGGCCCACCACAGGTCGGCCGGCGGCTGCACGAGGGCCATCGCCACCGCGCCCGCCAACGACAGGAGCCAGGGGCGGCGGTCCGGCGATGCCGATGCGGCGCTGCGGCGACTCATGCGTGCGGCTCGAATTCGGCGATCACGTCTCCCGGCGCCACGGGATCGTCCTCGTCCACCATCTGCGCCACGAGCCTTCCCGACACCGGGGCCTCGAGATCGATCGTCGCCCCGCCGGCCAGAAGTTCGACGACCCGGTCTCCCTCCATCACCGTCGCGGCCAGGGGCACGAGCCAGAGCGACACTGTCAGCGGCACGCGCTGCGCCCCGAGGTCGGGGACGACGAGACGGGCCCGCCGGCTCTCCGGACGCGGCGCTCGGTCGTGCGAATGGGGCTGCATCGATTCACCCGCGCTGCGTCGCGACGTCGGGCCTCGGCCACTCATCGCTGCTCGCGCAGCCACTGCAGGAGCACGCTCCCCACCGCTTCGAGCGACTCGCCGGAGCAGTGGGCGGGCGTGTCGTCCACGGTGTGCCATTGCGGATAATCGAAGTCGATGATGTCGCACGTCGGGATGCCGCCGATCATCCGCAGGGGCACGTGGTCATCCTCGACCCGATATCGGGGGCGGGGCAGGAACTGCCGCACCTGCATCCGCCGCGCGACGTCCCAGATCGCCAGCACCACCGGCCTGGTGTCGGGCCAGGTCGCGCTCTGCTCCTCCTGCCAGAGTTGCAGGTCCCGGTCGGCGACCATGTCCACCACCACGCCACAGCGATAGCGGGGGGTCGGCCCGCCGCCGCGTCGGTCGGCGGCGTACTGCCGCGCGAAGAAGGTGGATCCGAGGCAGTAGGGATCGCGCGGCCCGAACACGTATTCCTCGGCGTCGAAGAGCACGAAATCGACCCCCACCGGCCCGGCGAGGCCCGGCATGGCGGCAGCCAGTTCCATCAGCAGGGCGACGCCGCTGGCGCCGTCGTTGGCCCCGATGAACGTGCCGCGGGGGTCGATCGGATCGCGATCGGGATACGGCCGCGTGTCGAAGTGGGCGCCGATCAGCACGCGTTCCCGGCGGTCGGGATGCCATTCCACGACCAGGTTTTCCATGTGGACCGGCGCGCCGGTCCGCCGATCCCGGATCTGAAACGCCTGTCCGACCACGGTCGCGCCGGCCGCACGGAAGTGCTCGACGAGCAGGCCGCGTTGCTTGGTCATCGCGGCCGAGCCGCTCGGGCGGGGCCCGAGCGCGCAGATCGCCTCGAGGTGCTTCATCGCGCGGGCGCCGGAAAACGACGGCCCTTCCTCGGCGGTCGCCTGTCGCGCCAGGAGGGCGACGATCGCCAGGAGCATCCACCTCCTTCCGCGCGGCTTCCGATCCATGCTTTGATCCTGCCCTGCGTTTTCGATGTCCGGACCGCGTGTCGGCCTGAGCAGGGCAGTCTACCGCCGCGCCGCCGAGAGCCGACAGTCCGGTTCGCACCCTGCCGCAGGTGGATGATGCAGCGTTGCGTCACCGGCTACACTCACGGCTTCGAATCCGGCACCCGGCCCCACGGCACCCGTTCATGGACGACCTTTCCCTCCGACAGCCGCCGGCCGACGCCCGCCGGCGCCGCAGCCGATGCCGCTGGTCCTGCTGGGCGGCGGCGCTGCTGGCGACGCTTCTCCCGGCGGCGGCGCGGGCGGGCGGCGGTCCCGAGAATCTGCTCTTGGTCGTCAATTCGGCGAGCCCCGACAGCCTGGCGGTGGCCAATGCATTCGCCACGCTGCGGCACGTGCCGCCGATCAACGTGCTGATGCTCCCCTGGAAGAGCGGCGCCGAGAGCACGACCATCGACCGGTTTCGCGCCGAGATCCTCTTCCCCATCCTGCGGGCGATCGAGTCACGCCGACTGTCGGCGCAGATCGACTGCATCGTCTACTCGTGCGACTTTCCCTGGCGGATCGACTACGCCGCCGAGGTTCCGCCGCAACTGGCGAAGGCGCCGGAACTGAAGTTTCCCTCGGCCTCGCTCACCGGCCTGACGATGCTCTACGGCGCGGTGCAGAGCGGCGGCCTCGCCTGGCTCGATCCGGAAGGCAACGACTACTTCCGGCTTCCCGATGCGGATGGCGTGCCGGCATCGACCGTCGGCTTCCGCGGTTGGTATGGCTGGGGCGACCGCGGCGAGTTGCTGGAGGCGGGCGGCAACCGTTACCTGCTCTCGGTGATGCTCGGTGTGACGGCGGGCCGGGGCAACACGGCCGCCGAGGTGGTCGAGTACCTGCGGGCGGCCGCCGGAGCCGACGGCACGAGCCCGCGTGGCACCTTCTATTTCATGACGAACGGCGACGTGCGCACGAAGGCCCGCAGCGGCCCCGTGCGAGCCACGGTGCAGGCCTTTCGGGCGCTCGGCCTGAAGGCGGAACTCCTCTCGGGCACGCTTCCCGACGGCAAGCAGGACGTGGCGGGGCTGATGACCGGCACGCCCACCTTCAACTGGCCCGCCAGCCGCAGCCGCATCCTGCCCGGCGCGATCTGCGACAATCTCACGAGTTTCGGCGGCGTCTTCACCCCCAATGCCGAGCAGACCCCGTTGTCCGAGTTTTTGCGGGCCGGCGCCGCCGGGTCGTGCGGCACGGTGGTCGAGCCCTACGTGCTGCTGCCGAATGGGGGCGAGACGATGACCTATCAGGCGAAATTTCCGCACCCCGCGCTGCTCCTCCACTATGCCCGCGGTGCGAGCCTCGCGGAGGCCTTCTATCAGTCGGTTCGCGCGCCCCATCAGTTGATCGTGGTCGGCGACCCGCTCTGCCAGCCCTGGGCGGCGATTCCGCGGGTGGAGGCAGTCACCGTCGCCGATGCGCGGCCCCTGGAGGCCGGCGCCGTCCTCACCGGAACCGTGGAACTCGAACCGCGGGCGGCGGTACCGGGCGACGGCGTCGCCGACCGGTTCGAACTCTTCGTGGACGGCGTCCGCGTGTCGCAGTGCGGGCTCGGCGAACGGCTGTCCGTCGATACGGCGCCCCTCGCGGACGGGCATCACGATCTGCGTGTGGTGGCCATCGGCGCCTCGCCGCTCGAAACCCAGGGCCGGCTGATCGTGCCGGTGACCTGCGCCAATCACGGCCGCACGCTCACCCTCGCCGTCGAGCCGCGCCGCGTGCGGCCGTCGGGCACGGTTCGCGTCGGGGTGACGGGGGCCGGGGTGGATGGCGCGCTGGTGTTTGCGATGGGTCGCGTGCTCGGCCGGACCTCGGCAGCCGAGGCGACGATCGAGGTGCCGGCGGAGTTGCTGGGCCGTGGTCGCGTGGCGATCCGCGCGACCGGCCGGTGCGGACCGACGCCCGCGGAAAGCGTCAACGCCGAGCCTGTCATGGTCGAGGTGACCGACAGGCCGTGATCCGCCGGATCACGGGGCGAGGTGCGTCGTGTCGTTGAAGGCGACGAGCTCGGGCCCGGGCCAGCGCAGCGTCGAGACCGAGCAGTTGTCGAGCGCGGGCAGTTTCGTGAACGGCCGCTCGGCGGCGGCGGCGAGGAGCGGGTGCGTGCGGCCGAGCAGGCTGCCGAGCGCGGCGGTCAGCACGCCGCCATGGGCCACGACGATCATCCCGCGAACCGGGCGTGCCCCGAGCGCTTCGAGCGCGGCCCGGCCCCGGGCCCCGAGCGCGGCCCGTGATTCGCCGCCGGGGATCGCGTAGTCCGCGTCGCCCGACCGCCACCGGGCCACCGCCTCGGGAAACTGCCGCTCCAGATCGGCCCAGAGATGCCCCTGAAAGATGCCGGCGTGCAGCTCGCAGAGGTCGTCGGAGATCCGCACGGGCAGGTCGAGCGCCGCGGCGATCGGCCGGGCGGTCTCCACCGCGCGTTGGAGCGGGCTCGACCAGATCTCGTCGATCGGCTCCGAGAGCGTCTGGCTCCAGGCGGCCATGGTTTGGGCCTGCTGCAGGCCGAGCGCCGAGAGTTCGACATCCGCGCGGCCCTGCACGCGGCCTTCGTGGTTGGAGCGGCTCTGGCCGTGGCGGATCAGGTACTGGAGCATCGTTCCAGCAGACTACCGCATCGGATTGCCGGACGGCAGGACCGCCACGTCGGAGCGGGCCGGTTGCCGCGCGGTCGCCGGGCCGTGGTGGGCCTTGGACAGGTGTTCCACGAAGTCGCGGCTCGCGTTCTTGAGCACGAAGACCTCGCTCGCGTTTTCGGGAGCGCCGTGGGGCCGCACGATGCAGATCACCTCCGCCTTGCCGTCGTGCTGCCGCACGTGGTCGATCAGCGCCTGCTCGCCGGACGACATCGGCTGCGTCGGGCCGCCGGCCGCCGGGGCGGCGGGGATCGCGGCGGCCGCGAGCGTCGTCGATGCGGTGGGCAGTGCGTCGTCGCGGTTACGGCGATCGAACGAGACGGCGGGCATGTCGGCCGGCATCGCCGGCACGTGGGCCGAGCCTCCCGGCGTCGATGCGAGGGCCGCTCCGTCGAGCCCGCCGCTCGGGTAGACGTTGCGGTAGACGAACGCGAGGCCCGACTCCTCGAGTTGCTCGTGGATGGCGGGCAGCGCCGCAAAGAGCCCCTCGTTGTCCTCCGGGTCGGCGGCGTTGCACACGCCGATCAACGTGCCGTCGACCGCGAACAGTCCGCCGCCGCTGCGACCCTGCACCGGCTGGCCGGCCACCTGCACGTTGGCCGGTCCGAGATACTTGTCCACCGCGGTCACGCGGCTGTGGTGGATCGTGGGATCCGCGCCGCCGTTGCAGCCCACGGTGACGACCGGATCGCCCGCGGTCGTCTGGCGATCGACTCCGCCCACACGAACCGGCTCGATGGCCGAGTCGGTGAAGATGCTCACCAGCGCGAGGTCGCGCTTCAGGTCCCACGACACGACCTGGCCGGCGAGGCCCCGCGGTCCGTTGGGCCCGAACATATCCACTTCGATCCGTCCCTTGCCCTCGGAGTCGCGGAAGATGTGGCCGCACGTGAGGATCAGCGCCTCCCCCTGCCGGCAATCGATCACCGTGCCCGTGCCCCAGGAGACACCCTGGGAGTCTTCGACACGGAGCCGCGCCGTCGCGCTCATCAACTTTCCTTCGAGCGCCGACCGCGGATCTGCGGCAACGCCGACCGCTCCGCCGGGTGCGGCCCGGTTGCCGGCCGGGGCCGTCGCGTTGGCGGTGCCCGCCGCGGCCAGGCCGAGCCCGGTCGGCATCGCTACCGGCGCGGTCGCGGCGGTCATCGTCGAGCGGGCCGGCGGTTCGGTCGCCAGCGGCGCGACGGCTGCGGTGGCGGGCAGGGGAATGCCGGGGAGCGCCGACTGGCTGGGCGCCGCGGCGAGGGTTGAGGCCGACGCGCCGAGCGGGGCGGCTGCCCTGCCCAGCAGTTTTTCGAGTTCGCCGTGGGTGGTGGCCCCGTTGATCCGGCCGACCTCGTGGCCCTTTACGAGGAGCACGTAGCAGGGCACGGCGGAGACGCCGAATCGGCGGACGAGCTCCTGTTCGCGATCGACGTCCACGTGGCGGACAACCCATCCGGCCGCGGCGATCTCGCCGATCAAGGGCGCCATCTGCCGGCAGGGACCGCACCACGACGCCGAGAAATCGAGCAGCAGAGCCTCTCCGGCAGAGGCGGCCGCAGCCGGATTGGCGGCCGCCGGGAGGGCGGATGCGGCCACGAGGACGATGGCGGCGCCGCAGGCGAGGGCTCTCGGGAAATGCATCTTCCGTGACTCCACTGGTCGCATCAGTGATCGATCGCTGGTCCGGCGCATCGGCGGCGGGAGGGGCTCCCGCAGGCTCGCCGGCCGCGGTCACCGCCCCGTGAGCGGGCGGATACTGCCGGTCGCTCCGCGTCGCCACAAGACCAGATTGGCGGGTGCAGGCGGCCCTCGCCTTGCCCCAATTGCCCGGCTGGGCCGCTGTTTCCCCGTTTCCCCGCGGCTTCTACAATCCGCCTTCGCTCCGCCCGCGCCCGCCTGGGTCCTTTCAGCATGCCCGCACCGCACGACCGCCGCCTCCTCGTCACGTCGGCGCTGCCCTACGCGAACGGGCACATCCATCTCGGGCACCTCGTCGAGTACATCCAGACCGACGTGTTCGTGCGGTTCCAGAAACTGCGCGGGCATCGGGCCATCTATCTCTGCGCCGACGACACGCACGGCACGGCGATCATGATCCGCGCCCGCGCCGAGGGCCGCTCGGAGCAGGATCTGATCGCCGCGATGCGCGAGGCGCACCTCGCCGACTTCGCCGGTTTCCAGATCGCCTTCGATCACTACGGATCCACCGACAGCCCGGAAAACCGGCGGCTCTGCGGCGAGATCTGGCGGCGGTTGCGGGATCGCGGGCTCGTCGTCTCGCGCGACGTCCAGCAACTCTACGATCCGAAGGCGGGCGTGTTCCTCGCCGACCGGTTCGTGAAGGGAGGCTGCCCCAAGTGCGGCGCCGCCGATCAATACGGCGATTCGTGCGAGCAGTGCGGGGCGGCCTACACGCCGGCCGACCTCGTCGATCCCGTGAGCACGCTGTCGGGCAGCAGGCCCGAGGTGCGCTCGGCCGAGCACCTGTTCGTGACGCTCGAGGCCATGCACGGGTTTCTCGACAGCTGGACCCGCGGTTCGGCCGCGCTCGATCCGCGGATCGCCAACTACCTGGCGGGCCACTTTCTCGGCGAGCCGCTCCGCGACTGGGACATCTCCCGGCCCGCTCCCTACTTCGGCTTCGAGATCCCCGACGCGCCGGGCCACTATTGGTACGTCTGGTTCGACGCCCCCATCGGCTATCTGGCCGCGACGGCGGAGTGGTGTGCCGCCCGCGGCGACACCTTCGACGCCTGGTGGGGTCGGGGCACGGTGAATCAGCCACCGGCCGAGATCCATCACTTCATCGGCAAGGACATCACCTATTTCCACACCCTCTTCTGGCCGGCGATGCTGGAGGCGGCCGAACTCGCCCTGCCCACCAAGGTGCGGGTGCACGGCTTTCTCACCGTCAACGGCCAGAAGATGTCGAAGAGCCGGGGCACGTTTCTCCTCGCCCGGACATACCTCGACCACCTCGACCCCGGGATGCTGCGCTACTACTACGCGGCGAAGCTCTCCGGCGGGATCGACGACATCGACCTCAACCTCGACGAGTTCACGACGAAGGTCAACGCCGATCTCGTGGGCAAGGTGGTGAATCTCGCCAGCCGCACCGCACGCTGGCTGGAGACGACGGGGCTCGCCGCCCGCTATCCGGACGACGGCGGCCTGTTCGCCCACGCCGCGGCCGACGGCACCGCGATCGCCGAGGCCTACGAGGCCTGTGATTTCGCCCGCGCGATGCGGATCATCATGCAGGCGGCCGACCGGGCCAACGCCTACGTCGATGCCGAGCAGCCCTGGAAGCTCGCCAAGGGCGGGCCGGAGGCGGCGGGTCGCCTCCAAGACGTGGCCAGCGTGGCGCTCAACCTCTTCCGGCAGATCGCGGTCTACCTCGCGCCGGTGTTGCCGGCGCTTGCCGAACAGGCCGGCGCGCTTGTCGGCGGCCCGATCCGCTCCTGGGAGGAGTCGCAGACGCCGATCGCCGGCCAGCGGGTGGGGGCTTTCGTGCCGCTGATGCGGCGGGTGGAGGCGGCACAGGTCGAGGCGCTTGTGACGGCATCGCGCCGACACGCCGAGGAACAAGCCACAGTGAAAGGAGCAGCAACGATGGACACACGAGCGGAATCAACGGGCCCGGAAGCGGGCGACACGGGTGCGGCCCTCGCCGCCGAGCCCCTCGCGCCGGAATGCACGATCGACGACTTTTCCAAGGTCGATCTCCGCGTGGCGCGGATCGTCGCGGCAGAGGAGGTCCCCGAGGCGAAGAAGCTGCTCAAGCTCACCGTGAGCCTGGGAGGCGACGCGACGCGGACGGTGTTCGCCGGGATCAAGGGTTTCCACGAGCCTGCCGCGCTCGTTGGGCGGCTGGTGGTCGTGGTGGCGAATCTCGCGCCGCGGCAGATGAAATTTGGCTTGAGTGAGGGGATGGTGGTGGCGGCCAGCGGCGCCGGCAGCCCGGGTGTCTATCTGCTTTCGCCCGATTCCGGGGCCCTGCCGGGCATGCGGCTGCACTGACGAACGCTCCGACCGCCCCTGGGATGGCGACCATGGCAGTCGAGCGTGACCGGCAATCGGACGTGGCTGGCCCAGCGACGGAAGCAGACGAGTGCGTTCCGCGCGCCGTCTCACCGTTGCGGGAATCCTCGGAACACCCCATCCGGATCGACACTCTCGGCGAACTCGCCGTAGGCCATGTTGGCAATCGACAGGTTGTTCTCGACGCTCCACATCTCGCGCGGGATCACCCGGAAGGTCCGGCCTGGCTCGTCGTCCAGGTCCACCACCAAGACCGCCCGCTCAGCGTTGGCGAACGTTGCCCGATCAGCGATGAACGCGAAGCGGCGATCGCCGCTCGCGGGACACATGGCGACCAGTTGCTCGACCGTCAGACTGTCGTAGGCAGGATCGCTCATGCAGTCCACCAACGCCTTGAAGCCTTCCTCGCTCGGCTGCTGAACGGCTTCGCACAGCGA
>JBEIQP010000200.1:0-3309 GCA_040376455.1 Planctomycetaceae bacterium
GCAGGTCGCTCGAGCAGGGAAAGTTGGCTGTCGAGCAACGCGGCCGGCATGAAGTGGCCAGCCCGCTGCTCCATGCGCCCGCGAATCACGCCCCCCGCGTCATCAAGGTGCACGAGCCGCACGAGCGGGTGTGGTAGGCCAAGTCGGTCGCGATACCGTCGGGCGAGCGCGGAGCACGCCAAGACCGTATGTCCGCGGCCGTCGACGGCATCCCGAACAACCGCCGCCAGGGCGTCGAGCCACGGCCAGCGGTCGGCGTCATCGAGCGGCGTGCCTACCCGCATTTTCTCGACGTTCGCCGGCGAGTGAAAGTCGTCCGCATCGAGAAAGGTCCAGCGCAGGGCCGCCGCAAGCCGCCGGCCGATTTCCGTTTTGCCGGCACCGCAAATCCCCATCACAACCAGGGCTCGCGGGCGGCCGTCGGTCAGGGAATCATCCTTGCTCATGGCACAATCGTACCGCGAGCTCAGGCGATGGAGAACGAGGGGGACGGCTCACTACAGCCGACCGGCGAGGCCAGTGGCGCGACGGACCGGACGCTTGATCGCGGCCTCGATCACCTCGCGGGAGCCGATCACGGTCACCCGCTTCGCGGCCCGCGTCACACCCGTGTAGAGCAGTTCGCGGGTGAGCAGGCGGCTCCTCGCCTCCGGGAGCACAACGATCGCATGATCGTATTCCGATCCCTGACTCTTGTGGATCGTCAGCGCATGGACGGTGGCCACGTCCTCGAGCCGCGTCACCGGCACGCGGACGATCTCGTCACCCAGCGGAAACACCGCGTCCTTGCGGTCCTCGTCGGCCGGCACCACCAGGCCGACGTCGCCGTTGTAGAGCGCGATGTCGGGGTTGTTTTTCGTGATCATGATCGGCCGCCCCGCATACCAGCCCCCCGCAGCCGCCGGCCCCAGCCGCCGCTCGATCCGCTGGTTCCACCCCTCCACGCCGGCCGATCCGGAGCGCCGGGCGCAGAGTACTTGCAGCCCTGCCTGCGCCGTCACCGCCGCCCGGGCCCGCTGCTCGGCCGTGCCCGCCGTAGCCTCGGCGAGTTCGCGCAGCCGCGTGGCATGCGCCACAACGAGGCTCGTCGTCGCTTCGAGCCCTGCGGTGTCGCCCGGCTTGATCCAGGTCACGTCGGCAGTGCCGGCGTCGAGGGCGGCAATCGCCCCCCTTACGTCGCCGTCGCGGATCGCCACGGCGAGCTTCGCAATCGCGGAGCCGGGTCCGTAGCGGTGCTGTCCGGTGAGTTCCGTCAGCCGGGGATGCAGCGGTGACTCCGTGCGGCGGCAGGCCGTCGCGATGTCCGACAGCACCGATCCCGATTCGACGCTCGCCAACGGGTCGGGATCGCCCACCAGGCGGATCGCCGTGGTGGGCGACAACGCCGAGAGGAGTTGATGCAGCAGCGAACTGGAGATCATCGACACCTCATCGACCACCACGAGGTCGTAGTCGAGCGGGTTGCCAGGGCCGTAGGCGAACCGCGGCGTGCGATTCGGGGTGAACTTGAGAAGTCGATGGACGGTGGTGGCCGGCGCCGCCCGCACCGCCGCCAGCACCTCCGGCGACGCATTGGCCTTCACGCATCGGTCTTCGAGCGCCTTCGTCATCCGGGCCGCCGCCTTGCCAGTGGGAGCGGCCAGCGCGATCCGCGGCGGCGTCTTTGCCGCCGCAAACGTGTCGATCAAATCCTTGGCGAGCGTGTAGGTCTTGCCCGAGCCGGGGCCGCCAAGCAGCACGCTCACGTGCCGCGCTCCATCGCGAAGGAGCGCCGCGGCGATCGCCTGCTCCTCGGAGAGCGATCGAGCGAGATAGAGCCGCACGTCGCTCCCTTCGCCATCGAGGATGAACGGCGTGCGGTCACCGGGGCGGCCCACGAGCGGCGCCACGGGGGCCAGCGACTCGATCCACGCCTGCGGCTCCAGTGGCCAGGTCAGGTGGTCGGCCTGATCAAGATCGATCGTGCCGGCCCATTCGGCCGTCGCAGCCAGCGGCACGCAGGTATGGCCGTCGCGCGGTGCCCGGAGGGCCAGGCACATCGCCACCCAGGCGAGCGTGGAAGGTTCGACCGGCTCCACCCGGCGAGCGATGCCGACGAGCATCCGCGCGGCGGCGAGGTCGGCCGGCACGATCACGCCCGCGTCGCAGTAGGCACGCAGAGCTTCGGCCGGGCTCGGCGACGGTGCGGGTGCGGCGGTCTGGCGAGCGGCGGTCATGGACGGTCTCCTGCAAACAGGCGGCTGAGTCTTGGCCAGAGTTCCCGCGGCGGCTGCCAGACAAACATCCCGTGCCGCCGACCCGCGGCGTCGGCCGGCGCGTCGGCTCCGCGGGTGCCGCGAACGAACGCGTAGACGATGCCGGCGAGGCAGTCGGCTGGGTCGGCCTGTCGAAGCCTCCAGCGGAGCATCCGGTAGACCGCCGTGCCGTAGACGACAGCCTGCAGCGGATAATGGTGCTCCGCCATCGCGGCCACGAGCCGGTGGGGCGCATAAGCCTCCTCCGGCTGCGCCATGTCGGCCGAGTGGAGCTTGTTGGTCTTGTAGTCGGCGATCACCAGCCGCGGCGACTCCCGCGTGCTCCCCGGCAGCCGCACCACGGCGTCGATCGACCCGTTGATCAGCCCGGCGAGGGGGATGTCGAACGAGGCGTCGCAGAGTTCAGCCACATAGCTCCGCAGCGGGTCGTCTGCTGGCAGATGGCGGTCGAGCAAGCGGCCCACGTCGCTTGCCATCACGCCGGAGTCGATCCCGGCCAGCGCCATCTCGAAGTCCATCTCGGCCAGACGGTCGGCGGGCAGGATGTCGGCGAAGCACGTGGTCCCGAGCGGGCCACCGAAGGGCGTTTGCATCGCTCGCACGATCGTCTCCGCGAGCACCTCGTGCCGCCCATCGAACATCTTCGACGTGGCGGTCGCGGCGACGACACCCCGCACCTCTTCCGCCAGTGGCCGGCTGGTGTCGATCCGCTCGAAGATCTCGTGGACGACGCTGCCGAAGGTCGTGCCGGCGGGCAGGTCGGGCAAGGCGAACGCCCCGGCACCGGCCGGCACGTTGGCCGGCTCGCTTTCACCGGCACTCGCACCGGTCGCGGCGCCAGCTGGTTCGTCATATCCGGAGCCAGCAGGCCCGAAGTCGTTGAGGGTCCGCTTCGCCTGCTGCGCGGTGATTCCACTAAACGACGTGCGGCGGTAGGTCTGTCGCACGCCTCCGGCAGGGAGCGGGGCGACGTCGGCACCATCCGCCCCGCGAGGAACGGCGCTGACACGGACCACTGGCAGCGGTGGCAGGCTGGCAACCGACCGGGGTGGCA
>JBEIQP010000041.1:0-22293 GCA_040376455.1 Planctomycetaceae bacterium
CGATGTAGATCACGCCGCGCTGGGCGGCCTCCAGGTCGAAATCGGCGGCATGGAGGAGCTTCAAGAGCAGGTTCTCGACGTCCTCGCCGACGTAGCCGGCCTCGGTCAGCGTGGTGGCGTCGCCGATGGCGAAGGGCACGTCGAGGATCTTGGCGAGCGTGCGGGCGAGCAGCGTCTTGCCCGATCCGGTCGGCCCGAGGAGGAGGATGTTGGACTTATCCACCTCGACGTCGCTCCCCTCGCTCCCGAGGTTCAGCCGCTTGTAGTGGCTGTGCACGGCGACGGCCAGCACCCGCTTCGCATGCTGCTGCCCGATCACGTACTGATCGAGGTGCGTGACGATCTCCCGGGGCGACGGAATCGTGGTGAACAGCTGCTTGCTCGTGCCGCGGCGGCGCTTCTCCTGATCGAGGATCGACTGACAGAGGTCGATGCACTCGCCGCAGATGTAGACGTCACCCGGCCCCTCGACGAGCGGTCCCACGTCGCGGTAACTCTTGCGACAGAACGAACAGAAGGCGTTCTTCTTGGTCGTCCCGCCGGCGCCGCGGCGTCCCAGCCCGCCAACATCTTTCCCGGATGGCATCGATTCAGTTCCTCCCGAGGTCCGGCCCAGCGACGTCGCCCGCGGACGGCCGTTGCCGCCCGGGGATGCCCGGTTTCCCGAGTCGCGTGTGCGGCTCGACGAGCGTTCTTATCTTTCGGTATTCCTCCTCGCTCAGCACACCCTCGTCGCGGAGATTTTTGCAATCGACGAGCGTTCTTTCCCAATCGCCACGATCGTCACCCGGCCGGAGCCATCGCGCTCGGATCGTGACGATCACAACGACCCCGATCCCCACGAGGAGGGCGAGCAGGATCGCGCTGACCAGGAACGATGGCACTGCGGAGCCGGGGGCGTGAAGGGGTGCTGGAGCCGGTCCCTCCCTGGGCCGGCCCGGGCATTATGGCAACCCCTTCGGTGCCGGGTCCAGAACGAAATGGCCCGGGCTCTGCACGCCGCCCAAACCCCGCAGACCGCCCGCCGGTCATTCGCCGCCGGGGCCGAGTTGGCCGGGATTTCCGATTCTGACGAAAGAGAGTGACTTTTCCGGCGCGATCGTCCGATGACAAGATGCATGGGCGCAGCGACGTTGGCAGAAACATGGTGCGGCGCGGTCGGACGGCTCGGTCGGGGCCTTTGGGTGCCGGCCGCCGTCGCGGTCTGCCTGCTCGGCCACATGGGCCAGGCCGCGATCCCCGGCCAGGCGGCCGGGCTGCCCGATCTGGTGCGGACGAAACACCGCACGTTCGCGATCCCCTTCCGGATCCCGAAGTCGCAGGATCCCGACGCCGACGCGACCCCGCAACGGATCGTCTTGAACGTGTCGAAGGATCTGGGCGCCACCTGGCAGCCCGCCGGTGAGACCGCTCCGGGAAACGGCTCGTTCTCCTACACCGCCGACACCGATGGCGAGTATTGGTTTCGGCTGCGTGCCATCGACGGCAAGGGACGGTCGCGCGGCGGCGAAGGTCCCGACATGCGGGTGCTGGTCGATGCCGCCGGCCCGCGACTCGCCGCCCGCGTCTGGAAGGGCACCGATGGCGAGATCATCTGCCGGTATGCCGCGGTTGACGATTCCCTGCGCCTCGACTCGCTGAAGCTCGAATACCGCGGCCAGGGCGATCCGGGCTGGAAGACGATGGCGACGGAGGCCATTCTCGCCCGCGAATCCCCCGCCCACATGGTGGGCGAGGAGATCTGGTGGGCCGGCGAGAAGGTCGAGACGCTGGCGGTGCGCATCGCGATCTCGGATTCCTCGGGCAACCAGACGGTGCGGCAGTTCTCCCTGGAACGCACCGACCCGCACGTGGATCAGGCCGCGCTCGCCGGAGAACTCGGCGTGCCCCCCCTGCCCGGTTCGCCCGATGGCGGCGGGTATTCGCAGGCGGCCGCTGCGCCCGCCGCGGCCTCCGACGCCGTCGCTGCCTCGGCGCCGCTCGTGCCACCGGGGGGATGGGCTGCCGAACCCGCCGGCGCTTGGTCGGGCGGCCAGCCCGCGCCGGCCGCCGGATCGACCGGCGGTCGCAGCGTGCTCGCACGAGGGCCGGGGATCTCCCCCGCGGCGGCCCTGCTGCCCCGGGCGAATGTCAACAGGCTCGCCCCGGGCGACGACTCGCTGCACTCGGTCGCCGCCGCCGCCATGGATGGCCAGGCCGCGGGCGGCCAGACGCTCGAGTATCTCGGCAAGCCACTGCACATCTCCAAGAGCCGCCGGTTCGCGTGGGATTTCGAGTCGCCCGCATCGGTGGAGGGCATCGCCCGTCTGCGTGCCGAACTCTGGAGCACACGCGACGGCGGCATCACCTGGCAACGGATCGCCTCGGACGACGACGGCCGCAGCCCGATCAACGTGCAGTTGCCCGCCGCCGGACTGTATGGCGTTCGCCTGGAGTTGGTGGCCGACACCGCCGACGCCGGTGCCGGCCCGCGTTCGGGCGACGCGCCGGAGGCATGGGTCGGCGTGGACGACGCTCCGCCCCAGGTCGAGTTGCTCGGCGCGACGCGGGAGGAATCGGCCGGCGGCAACGCGCTCGTGATCCGCTATACGGCCCGTGATCCGTTGCTCGCACCGCGCACCGCACGACTGCTCTACTCGCCGCACGCCGGCGGGCCGTGGGCGACGATCGCCGAGAACCTCGAGTGCCAGGGGGAATACCGTTGGCAGCCCGACCGCAGCGTACCGGCGCGGGTGTATCTGCGGATCGAGGTCGCGGATGCCGCCGGCAACACCGGCACGGCCTCGAGCCCCGAAGCGGTCACGCTGGCCACCCAGCGATTCGTGGGCAAGCTCGGCGGACTTCGCACCGCTCCCGCCGCGGCTCCCTGAACGGCGCTGACCGGGGCCTCGTGCGTCGGGCCCGCGGGCGTCTGGCGGCGGACGATCCCGGCCGGCTTCCCGTCCTGCTACACTCCGGGCCGCGAGCGGTCGGCCGGGTGCGGATGCACCGCAGGTGTGCACCGGCGGCCGCGGAAGCCCCCGGAACGTGCCGCCCGTGCCCGATGCCGTCAACGCCCTCGAGATTCTCAAGGCGGCCACCGACTGGTCCCCCGGATCGCCGTCGTTGATCGTGCTGCACGGCGACGAGCCCTTTCTCACGCTCCACCTGCTCGCGCTGCTGCGGGATCACCTCTGCCCCGACGAGGCCGACCGGTCGTGGGCCTGGCGGGAATTCGCGGGCGACGAGAATCCCGATCCGCGCGACGTGTTCGACGAGGCGGCCACCGTGCCGCTGTTCGCCGGCGCCACGCGGGCGGCCGTCGTGCGGAATGCCGATGCGTTCGTCTCGGCTTCCCGCCAAGTGCTCGAGGATCTCGCCGGCAAGCCGCGGGGCCGGCGCGGCCTCGTGATCCTCGACGTGCGGAGCTTTCCGGCCAACACGCGGCTCGCGAAGGCGGTCGCCAAGCAGGGCCTCGCGATCGACACGTCGATCCCGCAGCGGTACGACCTGGCGGGCTGGATCCGGCACTGGGCCCAGTCGCGGCACGGCGTCCAACTCGCCGCCGCCACGGCGCAGCGGCTCCTGGAACGGCTCGGCGGCAATCTCGGCCAGGTCGATCAGGCACTCGCGCGGCTCGCGGCCGCCACCGATCCGGCCGCCAAGAAGACCATGATTCAGCCGGAGGCCGTGGACGACTTCGCGGGCTCGCCGCAGGAGCGGACGGCCTGGGGCATGATCGATGCCGCCGCCGCCGGCAACAGTCGGGAGGCCGTGGCGCAACTGGCCGCCCTGCTCGAGGCGGGTGAAAATCCCATCGGCATCGCGGCGCAGATCGCCTCCGTGCTCCGCCGGCTCTCGTCGGCCGCGCGGCTGCTGGCGCTCCCGGCCGACGCCGGCCGGCCCGCCGGGGTGGACCAGGCGCTCCGCGACGCGGGCGTGGCGGCCTGGCCCAAGGCGCTGGCCCAGGCCCGCGAGTCGCTCGCCCAGTTGGGTGGCCGACGCGCCCGGCAGATTCCCGTCTGGATGCTCGACCTCGATCGGTCCCTCAAAAGCGACGCCTCCCGTGGCCTGCGCGCCCGGCTGGCCTTGGAGCGTCTCTTCTGCAAGATGGCCCGACGGCAGGAGCCCGCCGGCCGCAGGCCCGCCCGTCAGCCCGAATGAGCGGGCGGCATCCATCCACCCCGGACCAGCCAGGAGAGAAACCGTGAATTCCGCGCAGCCGACCGATCCCCGCGACCTCTGGGACAATCCGCTCGCCGCCCGCTATGCCTCTGCCGAGATGACCCGGCTCTGGAGCGACAACCATCGCTACCGGCTCTGGCGGGAGACCTGGCTGGCGCTCGCCGAGGCCGAGGCGGAACTGGGGCTGCCGATCACGGAAGCCCAGCTCGCCGAAATGCGGGCCCACCTGCAGCCGATCGATTTCGCGAAGGCGGCCGAATACGAGCGCCGGATGCGGCACGACGTCTTCGCCCACCTCCATACGTTCGGCGACGACTGCCCCACGGCCCGGCCGATCCTGCACCTCGGGGCCACGAGCGCCTACGTCACCGACAACACCGACCTGATCCTGATGCGCGAGTCGCTCGACCTCGTCGCGGCGCGGCTGGCGACCGTGATCGAGCGGCTGGCGGCGAAGGCGCTGGAGACGCGGCATCTCGTCTGCCTCGGCCGCACCCATCTCCAACCGGCCCAGCCCACCACCATCGGCAAGCGCATCTGTCTCTGGATTCACGATCTGCTCCTCGATCTCGAGGAGGTGACGCACCGGCGCAAACTGCTCCGCGCCCGCGGCGTGAAGGGCACGACCGGCACGCAGGCCAGCTTCCTCGAGCTCTTTGCGGGCGACCACGCGAAGGTCCGCCGTCTCGACGAGCTCGTGGCGCGGAAGCTCGGCTTCCACTCCTCCTACGAGGTGACCGGCCAGACCTACACGCGGAAGGTCGATTCGCAGGTGGCCGCGGCGCTCGCCGGGGTGTCGGAATCGACCCACAAGGCCGGCAACGACCTGCGGCTCGCCGCAGCCTGGGGCGAGCTCGAGGAGCCGTTCGAGAACGAGCAGGTGGGCTCGTCGGCGATGCCCTACAAGCGCAACCCGATGCGGGCCGAACGGATGTGCGGGCTGGCCAGGTTCGTGATGGGGCTGGCGGCCACCGCCGGACAGACTGCGGCGGTGCAGTGGATGGAGCGGACGCTCGACGACTCCGCCCCGCGGCGGCTCGTGCTGCCGCAGGCGTTCCTGGCGACCGACGCGCAGCTCGTGATCTACGCGAACGTCGCGGGCGGCCTGGTCGTGCTGCCGGGGGGCATTCGGCGAAACCTGGAGGCCCACCTGCCCTTCCTGGCGAGCGAGCGCATCCTGATGGCCGCGACCAAGGCGGGCGGCGACCGGCAGACGCTTCACGAGGCCCTCCGCACCCACAGCCATGCCGCCACCGCGCTCATCCGCGAGGGCCACGACAACGACCTCGTGGCGCGGCTCGCCGCCGATCCGCTCTTCAAGGGCATCGATCTGGCGGCCGCGATGGAGACGCGGGGGCTCGCCGGCCGCGCCGCGGAGCAGGTCGAGGAGTTCGTCGCGGGCGCCGTGAAAGTCGCGCTCGACGGCTGCCCCGCCCGGGCCGCCGAATCCGCGCTCAAGGTCTGAGTGCGGGGATGGGCTACACGCGGTCCTGATGTCGCGACTTGCTCTTGCTCGTCCGGCAGTCGAGGCACAGGCCCGTGACGATCAGCCGGTGGCCCTGCGCCCGGAACTGGTGCTGCGCGGCGACCGCGTTGCGGATCCGCACCAACTCGTCGCTGGAAAACTCGATCAGTTTCTGGCAGCCGGTGCAGTAGAGGTGATCGTGCTGCGGATAGCCGTAGTCGTGCTCGTAGACGGCACGCCCGTCGAGCACCATCTTGTGGAGCAGTCCGGCATCGACCATCTCGGCCAGGGTGCGGTAGACGGTCGGCCGGCTGGCACGGGCGCCGGCGGCGGTTTTCCGCAGGCCGGCCAGGAGTTGCTCGGCGTCGAAGTGCTCGTGATGGCTGCAGACGTGATCGACGATCGCCTGGCGCTGCTTCGTGATCCGCTTGCCGCGGGCCTGCAGAAACTCGGCGAACCGCTCGCGCGGCGACATCGCCACGTCCACCTTGCCGAGCGAAAAATCAGGTGCCACCGCCATGCCTCGATTGTAGACCGCACGCCCGCACTTTGCAGCCGGTGGCGGCGGCCCCCGCTTCAACGCAGACGGCCGGACCGTTGCCGGTCCGGCCGTACCCTGTCTGGTTCGTTCAGGACGCGATCAGCGGCGATCCCCCGGCCCGGCCGGCTGATCCAGCCGACATCGGCCCTGAGGGGCGTCGCCCGATCGTGATCAGCCCAACCGGTCGAGCAACCGCTCGAGGGCGAGGTCGAGCTTCTCGGGCGTCTCGTACGAGCCGTCGGCGATGGCCGCGCGGATCGCATTCACCCGGTCGAAGCGGATGTCGGAGGTCGAGTCCGCGGCGCGGACGGCGTCCACCGACAGCGTCACGGCGTCGTGCACCTCGCCAACGCCCTGCTGCTTCGCGGCGGCCTGCGCCGACTGCATCGCCTCGACACCCTTGACGGCATTCAGCCCCTGCGAGCCATGCGTCGAAAAGACACCCCAGATGTTCATGATGGCACTCCTTGCAGACGGTGTTGTGAGTCCCTTCGCCCCCCGGCACGGATGCTGATACGCATGCCCGCTCCGGATGGTTCGCTGCGTGGTCGGGATTCGTTTGCCGTCTGATCCTTTTCCTTATTGTTGCCGCGCTTCCGCGTTCCGGCGACACCAGTCGTCGGACAGCGGCCGTCCGGAGTCACCCGAGCGGTCGCCGCGGCCAATCGTTCTTCATCGACCAACCCAGCGCCGAACTTCAATCAATTTTTTTCCTGCCCGTTTTCTTCATTCTGCCGATTTCGCAGCCGCCCAGATCGCCCAGACTGCCGCGGCGGCTCACATCGCGAATTCGGGCCGCCGTCGGCCCAACTGGCCCTGGAGCCGCTCCACGATGGCGCTGTGCATCTGGCTGACGCGGCTCTCCGAGAGGTCGAGCGTGGCCCCGATCTCCTTCATCGTGAGTTCCTCGTAGTAGTAGAGGATGATGATCAGCCGCTCATTGCGGTTGAGGCCCTTCGTCACCAGCCGCATCAGGTCGGCCTTCTGGATTCGCCGCGTGGGGTCTTCCCCCTTCTTGTCCTCCAGGATGTCGATCTCGCGGACGTCCTTCGAGCTGTCGGTCTCACACCATTTCTTGTTGAGGCTCACCAGGCTCACGGCGTTGGCGTCGATGAGCAGCTTCTCGAAGTCCTCGCGGGAGAGTTGCATGTGCTCGGCGACTTCGGCGTCGGACGGGGCTCGGCCGAGTTTCGCTTCGAGCGTCTTGATCGCCTCGTTGAGCTTGCTGGCCTTCGAGCGGACCAGCCGCGGCACCCAGTCCATCGTCCGGAGTTCATCGAGCATGGCCCCGCGGATGCGCGGCACGCAATAGGTCTCGAACTTGACGCCCCGCGACATGTCGAACGCGTCGATCGCGTCCATCAGGCCGAACGTGCCGGCGGAGATCAGGTCATCGAGCTCGACGCCGTCGGGAAGCCGCGACCAGATCCGCTCGCCGTTGTACTTCACGAGCGGCAGGTAGAGCTCGATCAGCCGATTCCGCAGGTCCTCGTTCGACTGGTCGAGCTTGAACTGCTTCCAGAGTTCCAGGACCTCTTCGGCAGTCGGCTGGGTCGCTTGATATGCCACGTCATCCTCCTTGATGAATCCCTCACCGGGGCGCGGCGCCGGGCGTTGCCACCCGCGTCGCGCCATCGTCCCTCGGAGCCGGCGCCATCCTGGCGCGACCCCGTCCGAGCCGCCGATCCGTTCGTCATCGACCGATCGACGGCCACCGCATCAGCATTTTTCTCGGGGCCCCTGCCCCCTCCTCGGCTTCTCCATCTTTCCCCGCTTTCTATGAATCTGCGTGTCGTGATCGGCGGCGCCGCCCTCGGTCGTGCCGCTTCATGCCGCCTGGACGCTCCCCTCGCTGCCGATGGTCGCGAAGATCTCCAGGCGGTTCTCGTCGATCGCCTCGGAGTCGGCGAGCACGACGACCTCCGGGAACTGCCGGGCGAGCGCCTCGCGGACCGCACGTCGCGCGGCGTCCGGCACGAGCAGCACGGGGGCGCCGCCCCGCTCCACCACGGGCCGCAGGGCGCGGCGAATCTCGGACACCAGCCGCGCCGGCGGTCGGGCCTGGCCGCCGGCGGGGACCGCCAGCGTCTCGAGGGCCGCGCCGGCGAGCCGCACCGCGGTGAGCCTGCCCTGTGGATCGCGCGCCCGACGGCAGATGGTTGCTGCCAGTCGGTGACGTACGATCTCGGCGAGCTGCCACGGTTCGGCTGCTTCGGCGGCATGATCCGACATGATCTCGAGCAGTTCGGAGAGCGGCCTCACCGGCACGCCCTCCTTCAGAAGGCACTGCAGCGTGCGCTGGACCTTCGCGACCGAAAGCACGGCCGGCACCACCTGCTCGACGAGCGCCGGCTCCGACTGGCGGAGGGTCTCGACGAGCCGGTTGACGGCGTCGCGCGACAGCAACCGGTCGGCGTGCCGCCGCACCGCCGCCTCGAGCGCCCGGGCGATGCTCGCCGCCTCGTCGAACACGGTCGCACCGTCACGGCGGGCCGCGTCGGCCTGGGCGTGTCCGATCCAGACCGCGCGGCGGCCGTCGAGCGGATCGACCACATCGATCCCCTCGACTTCCAGCGAGCCGCCCGGCCGCGGAATGGCCAGCAGCCGGCCCGCGGGCACTTCCTCTTCGCAGATCGACTCGCCGGCGATCGTGACCCGATAGCCGCGCGGCGGCAGTGCCAGGTCGTCGCGAAACGCGACCGGCGGCACGACGACGCCCAGGTCGGCGGCGACCTCGTTCCGCAACGCGGCCACGCGGGTCAGGAGCGGAGCGTTCCGCCCGGATACGAGACCGACGAGCCCGCCTCCGAGTTCCAAGACGACCCGCTCGGCGGTCAGCAGTTCGGCGATCGGCTTCTCCGCCGGCACGGCCCCCTCGAGGGAATCCGCGTCGGCCACGTCGTCGTCGGCGTCGGTCCGGCCGGCGGTCCGGCCGCGGCGCATCGAGAGGAAGGCGCCGAGGAACGAGACGGCCGACATGCCCGCCAGCGGGAGAAACGGCAGGTCGGTGAGGGCCAGGAGGGCGAGAAACACGCCGGTGATCGCCAGCACCTGCGGGCGGGCCGTGAACTGGCGGCCGAATTCCCGCGACAGATCGACCGCATGGCTCGACCGCGAGATCAGCAGGCCCGTCGCGACCGACACGAGCAGCGAGGGCACGGCGCTACTGAGCCCGTCGCCGATCGTCAGCCGCGAATAGACGTCGATGGCGCGGTCGAGCGGCATGCCGTGCTCCAGCACGCCGATCGCCAATCCGCCCACCAGGTTCACGATCGTGATGATCACGCTGGCCTTCGCCTCGCCGCTGACGAACCGGCTGGCCCCGTCCATGCTGGCGAAGAAATCGGCCTGCCGCTGGAGGTCGAGCCTCATGCGGCGCGCCTGGTCGCGGGAGAGGCTGCCGGCCTGGACCTCCGTGTCGATGGCCATCTGCCTGCCGGGCAGGCCGTCGAGGGCGAACCGCGCCGCCACCTCGCTGGTGCGGGTCGAGCCGGCGGTGATCACGACGAATTGCACGACCGCGATGATCGCGAACACAACCGCACCGACGACGAGGCTGTTGGCGGCGACGAATGCCCCGAACGCCTCGACCACCTGGCCCGCCGCGCCGGCGCCGTCCACGGCGGCCCGCGCGAGGATCAGCCGCGTGGTGGCGATGTTGAGCACGAGTCGGACGAGGGTCGCCCCGAGGAGAAACGTCGGGAAAATGCTCATCTCGAGCGGCGTGCGGGCGGCCAGCGCGCCGAGCAGCGCGAGCACCGAAACCGTCAGGTTGGCCGCCAGTAGGAAGTCCACGACCACCGGGGGCACCGGGGCGAGCACGACCAGCAGGGCCAGGAGGATGGCCGCCGGGATCGCGAGATCGAGGATCGTGGCGGAGACGGGGCGGCGAATGGCCGCGGCCGTCCCGGGGGAGCGGGACATGGGCGTTGAACACCAGACCGAAATGGGGATCGTGCGGGAACCTTCCTGCGAGGGCGGGACGGTAGCGGAGCCGCCTGCCACCGTCCAGACCGCTCGCCGCGCGGGAGAGCGGCTACAATCTCACGGAGATTCCGCCAAAAATCGCGCCGCGCGCGCCGCCGGCCAGCACCAGGAACCGATCGCCGATGCGTTTCGACCGCTTTGGACTCGCCTTCGACTATCCCGACAACTGGTCCGTCGAGGCTGACGATGCCGAGGGCCAGGCGGTGGCGGTCACCGTGTACGCGCCGGAGGGCGGGTTCTGGTCGGTGAGCGGCCACGCGCCGGGGGGAGACGCCGTCAAACTCTCCGCCGCGGTGGTCGATGAGATGCGGCAGGAGTACCAGGAACTCGACAGCGAGGCGGCCGAGACGGTGGCGGCGGGCCGCGCCCTTCCCGGCTACGACATGAACTTCTACTGCCTCGACCTCACCAACACCGCGCAGGTGCGCACCCTGGAGACGCCGACGGCCATCTATCTCCTGTTTTGCCAGGCGGAAGACCGCGAGTGGGAGCGGGTGGCTCCGGTGTTCGCGGCGATGACGGCCAGTTTCGTCGGCGGCCACCCCGCCGGCCCTCCCGAAGACCGATCCCGGGCGTAGCCAGGCCATTCCCCCCACGGCCGCGGCGTCCCGCGCCGAAACCGCGCCAAGTTGCTACCATTCCCGCGGTTCGCGGACCACCTTCCGCTCCCCGTTGTCGCACGTCACCCCCACAGGCCCACCCTTGATCCTGCTCGCCGAAACAGCCGTCGCCGGCCCGATGATCACGATGACCCACTGGCTGGCGTTCGCCGCGATGGTGACGGTGCTGCTGGTCCTCGACCTGACCGTCTTCCACAAGAAGTCGCACGAGCCTTCGCTGTCCGAAAGCGCGTTCTGGACCTGTTTCTGGGCGGCGTTGGCGCTTTCGTTCAACGCGCTGGTGTGGTGGTGGCTCGGCGGCCAGGCGGCGATCGAGTTCCTGACGGGCTACCTCGTCGAATGGTCGTTGTCGATGGACAACGTCTTCGTGTTCGCGGTGGTGTTCGCGTATTTCGGGGTGCCGCTCAAATACCAGTATCGCGTGCTCTTCTGGGGCATCCTCGGGGCCGTGCTGATGCGGCTCACGTTCGTGCTCCTCGGGGCCGAACTGGTCGAGCGCTACAAGTGGGTGCTGTGGGCCTTCGGCGCGTTTCTGGTCTACACGGGCATCAAGCTCGCCTTCGGCGACGACGATCACGAACCGGGCGACAACTTCTTCATTCGCCTGTTCCGCCGCTTCATCCCCGTCTCGACGCAGCCGGCGGGCGACAGGTTCTTCATCCGGGAAGGGGGCAAACTGCTCGCCACGCCGTTGTTTCTCGTCCTCCTGGTCGTGGAAAGCACCGACGTGCTCTTTGCCGTGGACAGCGTTCCGGCGATCCTCGGCGTCGTCACGCCGGGAACCCACTACATGCGGTTCATCGCCTTCACCTCCAACGTGTTCGCCATCCTGGGACTGCGGGCCCTCTACTTCCTGCTCGCCGGCGTGATGGACATGTTCCGGTTCCTGAATTACGGCCTCTCGGCGGTGCTGGTCTTCGTGGGCTGCAAGATGATCGCGGAGGCCGCGCGGCACAACGAATGGCTCGCGGCCCAGGGGGGCTGGGACGCGCACGCCAAGGGCCACCTGTTGCACCCCGCCGTTTCGCTTCTCGTGATCGTGACGCTCATCGGCACGAGCGTCGCCGCCTCGATGCTGCTGCCCGAAAAGAAGCAGGGCCTCGAAGTTGCGGAGGGGGACGAGAAACCGTCGCGGGTTTCCTGAGCACGTCGGCCCCTCCGGCCTGCGGCGAAGCGGGAGCGTCACCACGCCCTTCCCGGATCACCGATGCGAATCCTGGTCTACGAGTGGTGCTGCTCCGGCGGGCTCGATGGGCCCGATGCCGGCAGGGTCGTTCCGGGAGAGGCGGCTCTGCGAGCGGCCGAAGCGGCGTCGATCGCCCGCGAGGGCCGGGCCATGTTCACCGCCCTGCTCGCTGATGCCGCGCGGGATGCCGACGTCGAACTGGTCGCCCTCGTCGATGCCGCGCGGCCGTTGCCGCTGCCCCGGACCGCCCGGGTCTGCCCGGTTCCGGCGGGCGCGGAGGTGGAGGTGCTGTGTCGCGAAGCTGCCGCGGCCGACGCCACCCTGATCGTGGCGCCGGAGACGGCGGGCGTGCTCGAGGGCCGGGTGGCAGCGGCGCGGATGGCGGGGGGCCGCGTCGTGGCGCCCGAGGCCGCGTTCATCCGCATCGCGGCCGACAAGCAGGCGACGGCCGCCGCATTGGCCGGGGCGGGAGTGCCCGTGCCCGCCGGCCGGCCGCTCGCGGCCGGCGAGCCGTGGCCGACGGATTTCGTCCGACCGGCGGTTCGCAAATCCCGCGACGGCGCGGGCGGCGCCGGGCTGATCGTGATCGGCCCTGGCGATCCCCTGCCGCAGCCGGCGGCCCATGACACCCGGCTGGAGGCTTTTGTGGCGGGGATCCCGGTCGGCGTGTCGTGCCTGTGCGGCCCGGCGGGCATCTGGACGCTCGCCCCGCTGCGGCAGCGGTTCACGGCGGCGCCGGACGTTCGCTATGTGGGCGGCGACTCGCTGGAGGGCGACCTGCTCCGCTCCCGCGCGGAGGAACTGGCCCGCCGTTCGATCGAGGCGGTCGCGCGGGCGGCGGGCGGCGCGGCGGTCGCGGGCTGGGTGGGCATCGACATGATCCTGGGGATCTCGACCGACGCACCGGACAGGGTGCTTGAAGTCAATCCGCGGCTGACCACGTCGTTCGTGGGCCACGCCCGCCACGGGGGTCCGAGTCTCGTGCGGGCCCTGCTCGACGCGGCCGATGGGCGGTCCCCGCGAGGCGGGGTCCGCGGTGCGATCGAGGAGCCGTTCGCCTTCAGCGTATGAACCGATGACTTTCCCGTGCGCCCATCAGACCGAGTTGCTGGCCTTGGACATCGGCGGCGCCAACATCAAGGCGGCCGACGGCCTCGGCTGGGCGCACGGCGAGCCGTTTCCGCTCTGGCGGGAATGGCAGCGGCTGCCCGACGCATTGGCCTCCATCCTGCGCCGTCACCCGCCGCGCCGGGTGGTCGCCACGATGACGGGCGAAATCGCCGATTGCTACCCGTCTCGGGCCGCCGGCGTCGCCCACATCACCGCCGCGGTCGTCGAGGCGGCGGCGGCCGCCGGCTGTGAGGAAGAGGTGGCGATCTACCTCGTGGACGGGCGGCTGGCATCCGTCGCGGAGGCGCTCGGGGAGCCGTGGGCGGCGGCCGCAGCCAACTGGCATGCCGCGGCCCGCCTGGCGGCCGCATCCGCGCCGGCCGACCGCAGCCTGCTCGTCGATGTCGGCTCGACCACGACCGACATCATTCCGATCCGCGCCGGCGTGCCGGTGCCGCGGGCCCGCGACGACGTCGGCCGGATGGCCGCGGGCGAACTCGTCTACACGGGACTCGAACGCACGCCCGTGCCGGCGATCGTGCGGTCGCTGCCGCACGGCGGCACGATGCGTCCGGTCGCCAGCGAGCGTTTTGCCGACGCGCGGGATGCCTGGCTGTTGCTCGGCGGTCTGGCCGAGGATCCCGCTTCGCACGACACCGCCGACGGCGGACCATTGACGGTCGCCGCCGCGCGAACGCGACTGGCGCGGACGATGCTGCTGGAGCCGGCGTCGTTTTCGGCGGACGATGCGGCCGCGGCCGCGGCCTGGATTGCCGCCGCGCAGGCGCGTCAGGTGGCGCGGGCGCTCCGCCGCGTGGCCCGCGGGTGGGGCGGGCCGCCGGCCGGGATCGTGCTCTCGGGCCACGGTGACGCCCTGGCGCGGCGGGCGCTCGAGCAGACCGGCTGGGATGTGGCGGTCGTGTCGCTACCGGAGTTGCTCGGGGCCGCGGTGTCGCGCGTGGCGCCGGCCCATGCCCTTGCAGGCATCGCCCGGGGGCTGATCCCATGAGTGCGGCGTGGCGGTTCGGCGTCCTGCGTTCCGCTCACGGCGGCCCGCCCCCCCGCGGGCCGCTCGTGGTCAAGATCGGAGGCAGCCTGTTGGGCCGACCGCAGTGGCCCGACGCGATCGCGGCGTTGCTCGAAGCCCTCCGCCCGCGTCGGCGGCCGCTCTGCCTGTTGATCGGCGGCGGACGGGTGGTCGATGGGCTGCGGGCGATCGATGCCGCGGCACCGCAGCCAGCCGAGCGGATGCATCGGCTGGCGATCGACGCGATGGGATTGACGGCGCGGGTCGTCGCCGAGGCGATCGGCGTGCCGCTCGCGGGCGAACCAGACCCGGCGGTCGCGGCCGCCGTGCTCGACGTGCCGACATGGCTGGGCGCGGGCGACCGCATGCGGCTGCTGCCGGTCGGGTGGCACGTCACCAGCGATTCGATCGCGGCCTGCGTGGCGTCGGTCGGCGACGGGGGCCTGATGATCGCCAAGAGCGTTCCGCCACCCGCATCTCCCGATGACCTCGAAGGGCTCGCTGCAGCCGGCTGGGTCGATCGCGCATTTCCGGCAGCCGCGGCGACGGTCCGCTCAATCGAGTGGGCCGCGCCGGACGATGCAACGCTTACTTGAAACCGCAGGGGCTCTCGAGCCCCGAAGGTTTCGCCACGCCTGCGACGGCCAGGATGGCGTCGTGCATCAACCGCAGGCTACCGTGGACTGCGTCGCACGATGCGACGCTTGCTCGAAACCGCAGGGGCTCTCGAGCCCCGAAGGTTTCGCCACGCCTGCGACGGCCAGGATGGCGTCGCAGGCATGTATTCAGTCCCACCACCACGACGTCTTGGCGGCCGGACGGGCGGTCATGGCGGCGGTGCGGGCGTCGCCCACATCGGCGACGGCATTCGCGTTCGCGGCAAACGCCCAGGGCTGGAACTGCACGCCGCCCGAGGCGCTGAGCACCCAGGTCGTGCCCTTCTTGATGCCGCTGGCGACCGTGGGCACCGTGGCGGCAACTTCATACCGCGGGAGCGGCACCTTGGCCTCATCGAGCAGGGGCGCCAGGTCGAGTCCGGCCCGCTGGTCGAGCTGCCGGCCCTTGATGAGCGCCGCGACCACGGCCAGATCGACGCAATTGACCAGTTCCGTGAAAATCGGCTGTTTCGCGGCGAGCTTGTCGTACTGGGCGGTCATCGACTCGCACCACCGTTCGGCGACCGCATCGGCCGGAGCGGCCCCGCGTCGAACGCCGTCCTTCGCGGCGAGATCGCTCTCGGTGCAGCACTTCATGCGGCGTCCGCCGATCCGCCACGCGAGTTCGTCGGCATCGCGGGCGATCGGGTCGTAGTCCGCCTCCAGCCAGAACCGCGGCAGGGCGATCGCGCGTCCCGCGGGCGCCATCGAGAGGTAGCTCGGCAGTTCCGCGAGGCCCGACGATTCGAGTCCCATGCCGATCCGCTTCATCCGATAGTCGGCCGCGACGAGCACCCGCGCGAACCGGCTGTTGGACGGCACGCCGCCCACCCGCACGGTCTGCGGCCCGAGGGCCTTCTCCATTCCGTTGAGCACGGCCTGCGGGTCGGGGCCGATCGTCTTCTGGGCCGCCATGAATTGCTTGAGGGCCGCCAGCCCGTCGGGCGTGGGATCGATCGAGCACTGGATGCCTCCGGCCCGCGCCTGATCGATGGCTCGCAGTGCGACGATCAGATCTTCGAGCTGCAACAGCGGCCGGCCGCTGCCCGCCGCCACCACGTTGCCCGCGGCATCGACGGCCGCCGTATCCGCCGGACCGGCGAGGATGATGTCGTGGCCGTCGGGATCGACGAAGACGTGCGTGATCCGTTCGAGGCCGCCGAGCAGCAGCACCTCGGGCGCAAGCGGCTTGGCCTTGGCCGCTCCGTCGTTGACCGCCGCCACGATTCCCGCGAGCGATACCTTGCGGAGCCCGCCGGCCTTCATCGGCGCGACCGTCGCCAGTGCTTGGCGGCGATCCTGCGCCAGCGTTTCGAGGGTGCGGGCATCGAGGTTGCGCACGATCCCGTCGGTGTCGATGGAGATGCCGCCGACGTTGTTGAAGCCGTTGAACCCGCCGCCGCCTAAGCCGCCACCGCCTAAGCCGCCACCACCGAACTGGGCGTGGGCCGACCCACCCGCCATCACGGCGAACAGGCCGCAGGCCACGAGGGCGGGCACGACCGTGGCGCCCCGGGCCGGGAGGGGTCTCGGGAATCGTCGAGTGGCGGTCATCGGTATCCTTTCCTGAACGATTCGAGGCGGGCAGGCACTGGCGGCAATGCTAGTCCGGCCCGGTTTTTCCGGCAAACCCGATTCCGGCTGAGTTGCCGGCCTTTTTTGCGGCCGGCAGGCTCGTCAAAGCCCGTCGCCTCGGGCATGATGAATCGGGTCGATTCTCGGGGCGGTCCCAGGGGAATCGAGCGTCCGGCCGTATGCAGGGAGCCAGCCATTTCGTCCTTGTATCTGATCGTCAGCGATCCCGTCGCGGGCCCGAGCGTGACCCGGTTGGTGGAAGGCCGCAGCGTCACGCTCGGTCGCGCGCCCACGAACCAGATCGTGGTGCATGACGAACGGGCGAGCCGGTTTCACGCCGAGATCGTTCCCTCCGACGATGGCGGCTGGTCGATCCGCGACCTGAAGAGCCGCAACGGCACGTTTCTCGGCGGTGATCCGATCACGTCCGACCGGCGGCTCGCCCCGGGGGACGTGATCTCGATCGGCGCCACGGAACTCACCTTCTGCGATGGCGAGCCGCCCACCGAACCCGCGCCGGCCGCCGCCACGCTGAGCGGGGATCTGTCGGCCGAGGCGCAGGCCTGGCACGCCTCCATCACGCACCGGCGCACGCAGAGCCGGCTCCTGGAGGACATCAGCGCGGCCGCGAGCGTCCCGCGGGTCGGGCGGGCGGCAGCCGAACTCTGCCGGCTCGCCTTCGCCCTCGGTCGGGCGGAGGATCTGCGGGCCGTCGCCAGGATGGCGCTCGACACCGCCCTGCAGGGGGCCGGGGCGGCCCGCGGTGTCGTGCTTCTTCCCGTGCGCGTCGCCGACCTTCCGGCGACCGCGATGATGGCGCCATCCGCCGACGTGCTCGAACCGCTGGCCTCGGTGCCGGAGCCCTGGCCTACCGGCGCCACGCCCCCGGGGGTGGTGGCCGCGGTGCTGGCCAGCGACGAGGCGACGATCGCGAAGGCGGGGGTCGAGGTGACGCGGGCGGCCGACGAACCGTCGGCCACGATCTCCGCGCCGATCCGCGCCCGAGGCCGGGCCGCCGGCGTGATGCACCTGGAAGTCCACGCGTTCGACCGGGAGTGCACGCCCGACGACCTGGAATTCGTGATGGCCGTCTGCGACGCGGTCGGCGTGGCGATCGAAAATCTCTCCGCCCGCGAAGCGCTGTCGGCGAAGCTCGCCAACACGGCCGACGAGAACGAGCGGCTGCGGCGGCGGCTCGGCGAGGACTCGCGCATGGTGGTCGCCAGTCCTGCGCTGCAGGGCATTCTCGGGCAGGTGCGGCGCGTGGCCACGACGAAGGCGACCGTCCTCGTCCGCGGTGAGAGCGGCGTGGGCAAGGAACTCGTGGCCCGGGCGATCCACGAGATGAGCGACCGGAGCGGTGGACCGTTCGTGTGCCTCAACTGTGCGGCGCTCTCCGAGACGCTGCTCGAAAGCGAGCTCTTCGGCCACGAGAAGGGGGCCTTCACCGGGGCCACGGATCGGAAAATCGGCAAGTTCGAGTCGGCCCACAAGGGCACGCTCATGCTCGACGAGATCGGCGAGATGAGCCCGGCGATCCAGGCGAAGTTTCTCCGTGTCCTCGAAGGGCATCCCTTCGAGCGGGTCGGCGGCAGCAGCCGGGTGCAGGTGGACGTCCGCGTCGTGGCGGCCACCAACCGCAACCTGGAAGAGGCGGTCGCCTCTGGCGAATTCCGCCGCGACCTCTACTTCCGGCTCAAGGTGGTGGAGATCGTGGTGCCGCCGCTGCGGCGCCGGCCCGAGGACGTGGAGGCGATCGCGAAGCACTATCTGCAGCGGTTCGCCGCCGAGACCGGCCGCAAGGTGCAAGGGTTCACGCCGGAGGCCCTGCAGGCGCTGCGGACCTATCACTGGCCGGGCAACATCCGCGAGCTGCGAAACTGCGTCGAGCGGGCCGTGGTCCTCGCCCAGGACGAATGGATCGCCGAGCAGGACATGGCGCTCAGCCAACTGGCAGCCCCCGGCGACACCGGCAGGGTGAAGACGGCCCGGCCGGCGGCATTCGTGCCGGCGACGATCGACGAGGTCGAGCGCCGTCACGTGATGGCCACGCTCGAGGCCGTGGGCGGCAACAAGACGAAGGCGGCCGCGATTCTCGGCATCGAGCGGTCCACGCTCGACCGCAAGCTCGCCCGGTGGGCGCGGGCTTGAGAGTCCGTGGAACCCTCAAGCCCTGACCTGCTTCCCCTTCGCCCGCCGGGGGCAGCGCCGCGGGGTTTCCTGCTCGGCAACCGCCGCATCGTGCGGCGGGGCGGTCAGAGGTCGAAATACCGCTTCCAGTAATCGACGCCCGCCGGCCCCGGTTCCGGCGGTTTGGCGTCGCCGGGAGACGCGGCCCGCCGCCGTGCCGCCTTCGCCTCCGCCAGCCACTCCTCGCAGGACACGGCCCGCGCCCGCCGGCGGCGGGCGGCCGCCTGCAGCCGGCGGTCGCTCGACACCACCACGAGCCGGCCGGGGGCGTCGTCGTCCTCCACCAATTCCTCGATGAGCGAGTCGGCGTCGGGATACTCCCGCGCGAACCAGACCCGAAGGCCCGCGTGCGTGAACCGGGCGGGCAGGCCGTCGGGCGCGTTGGCGGCGTCGAAGACGACGATCGCGTTGGCCGCCTCGACGCCCAGGAGTTCGACGAGCATGTCGAGCAGCGCCGTGCGCGACTGCTCGAAGCCGCGGGGCCCCCGCTCCGCTCCGAACACTCCCGAAGCGTGCAGCAGGTTGTAGCCGTCGATGATCACCTTCATGGCCGGCTCTTCATGCGGCAAGCCCAGGCCGGCTCACGCCTGATACCGATACTTGACCCGACCTCCAACGATCGTGGCCACCGCCCTGCCCTGCAGCGTCCAGCCGCCGAAGGGCGAATTGACGCTCTTGGAGAGGCCCTTCGCCACGTCCACCCGCCACGAGAGCGCCGGATCGATGATCGTGATGTCGGCCACGGCCCCTGCGTGGAGCGTGCCCCGGTTCACGCCGAGAATCCGGGCCGGCAGCGTGCTCATCGCCTGGATGAGCCGGGGCCAGCCGATCCGGCCGGTGTTCACGAGCCGCGTCACCGAGAGCCCCACGGCCGTCTCGAGGCCGAGGATGCCGAAGGGCGCGCGATCGAGCTCCAGCATCTTCTTCTCGCGGGCATGCGGGGCGTGATCGGTGGCGATGCAGTCGATCGTGCCGTCCACCAGCCCGGCGATGATCGCATCCACGTCGGCGGCGGTGCGCAGCGGCGGGCTCATCTTGAAGTTGGAGTCGAAGCCCCGCAGGCTCTCGTCGGTGAGGGTGAAGTGGTGTGGACAGGCCTCGGCGGTGACGCGGGCGCCCCGCCGCTTCGCCTCGCGAATCAGCGCCACGCCGCCGGCCGTCGAGACGTGCATCACGTGGAGCCGCCCCCCGGTGACCTCGGAGAGGGCGATGTCGCGGCCGATCATCACCTCCTCCGCCGCCGCCGGCATGCCGCCGAGGCCGAGCACGAGCGAGACGAGACCCTCGTTCATCACCCCGCCACGGGACAGTTCCAGCACCTCCTCGTGGGCGAGGATCGGCTTGTCGAACATGCGGCAGTATTCGAAGGCCCGCCGCATCAATTCGGCGTCATAGACGGGCGCGCCGTCGTCGCTGAACGCGACCGCCCCGGCCTCGACCAACTGGCCGATCTCGGCCAGTTCCTTCCCCTCGCGGTTTCGGCTCACGCAGGCGACGACGAACACGTTGCAGGTGTCGGCGCGGGACGCCTTCTGGTGGATGAACTCGACCGCCGCCTGGGTGTCGATCGGCGGCTCGGTGTTGGGGATGCAGGCGACGCTCGTGAAGCCGCCGGCGAGGGCGGCCCGCGTGCCGGTTTCGATCGTTTCGTCCTCTTCGCGGCCCGGCTCGCGGAGGTGGACGTGCATGTCGATCAGCCCCGGCGCGACCACGAGCCCGGCGGCGTCGATCGTCTCGTCGGCCTTGCCGATCGGCTGGGCGCCGGCGTGGCCGATCGCCACGATGAGCCCGTCGCGGACGAGCACGTCGTCGATGCGGTCGATGCCCTGCGCGGGATCGACCACCCTGCCGCCGCGAATGAGAAGCGTGGCCATCAAACGATCCTCGTTGCCTGGAACCCTGCGGGCCGCGCTCCGCCGGCGACGTCGCCGGCTGCGGCCGGCCGCGGACCGCACGTCAGCCAGAGCACGCCCATCCGCACTGCCAGCCCGTTGGTCACCTGATCGAGGATCAGCGACTGGGGGCAGTCGGCCACATCGGCGGTCACCTCGACGCCGCGGTTGATCGGCCCCGGCGCGAGAATCAGGAGATCCTTTTTCGCGCGCTTCAGCCGTTCGCCGTTCATCGCGTAGAGATGCGCATACTCGCGGACGGAGGGGAAGGGTCGGGTGTTCTGCCGCTCGAACTGGATCCGGAGAAGATTGAGCACGTCGCAGCGGGGCACGATCGCGTCGAGGTCGTGCGAGACCTCGACGCCCAGTTCCCGCCACCGGTCGGAGACGAGCGTCGGCGGACCGCAGAGGATCACCTTCGCGCCGAGCTTGACGAGCCCCCAGAGGTTTGACCGCGCCGTGCGGCTGTGGGCGATGTCGCCGACGAGGCCCACGGTCACACCCGCGAGGTCGGCCGCGCCGCGTCCATCACGGGCTCCGAGCCGCTCGCGGATCGAGAAGATGTCGAGCAGCCCCTGCGTGGGGTGCTCGTGCGGACCGTCGCCGGCGTTGATCACGCCCACGCCCAGATGCTGTGCCAGCAGGTGCGGAGTGCCGGGCGTCGAGTGCCGGACCACCACGGCGTCGATCCCCATCGCCTCCAGGTTCTTGGCCGTGTCGATGAACGACTCGCCCTTCGAGAGACTGCTGGAGGAGGAGGTGAAGTCGATCACGTCGGCGCCGAGCCTGCGGGCCGCGAGCGCGAAACTGGTCTTCGTCCGGGTCGAGTTCTCGAAGAACAGGTTGACGATGGTCGAGCCGGCGAGCACCGAGAGCTTCCGCCGGCAGCCGTCGGTCGCCTCCTTGAAGAGGGCCGCCGTGTCGAGCAGCAGGCGGATCTCGTCGGCGGTGAGCCGCTCGAGGTCGAGCAGGTGCCGATGGGGCCACTCCGCGGGCACTGCCTCCCGGTCGAACGTCGTTGGTGCCATGCAGGTTGAATTCCTCGCGGACCGCGGCCTCGCGGCGGGCCGGATTCTAGCAGACTGTTGAACAAGTCTGCCGCCGCAGGATGCGGCCACCGCCAACCGTCGAAAACCACCCCCACCTCAGGGTGAGTGGACTTCGTCGGCGGCGTCCGCCGCCGCGTGCTCTGGCGGCCAAATTACCCCGCGGACCGCCGGCCACCTTGCGCAGATTGCCGGCGCGGTCGATCCCCGCAGGTTGCCCTTGCCCCGACGCGCGGGCGATTCCTAGTCTCCCACCGAATCGCGACGCTGCCGCCGCGATCATCCGACCTCGGCCCGCCCTCCCACGATGCACGCCATGAGCCTCATCCGTTTCCCGCACCGCGGCCGTTGGGTCGTTTGCATGCTGGCGCTCGGCGCCTGCCAGACTGGATGCACGTCGGCGCTCACCACGGCCTACCTGCGGGATGCCCTCTGGGACACCGCCGAGCACGCAACCGAATCGGCGCCACCCGCCGAAGACAAGATCGCGGCGACATCCACCGGACCCGATGCCGATGCGCCGGACGCCGCGACCGACGCCCGAGCGGATGACGAACGGCGTGCCGCCGCGATCGAGGAGGCGGTCGAACGGCTGTCGCGCATCGGCGCGCTCGATGCCGCCGCCCAGGCCGCGCTCGTGGACACGCTCCAGCGGACGCAGCAGGAAGATTGGCCGGTGGTCATCGAGGCGTTTTCGAGTTCCCTGGCATCGCCCGCCGCGCCGCCCGCCAGCGACATCGCGGCGGCCGCCACCCAAGCCGCTGAACCAGCCGCCGAACCGCATGTCGTGGCCAAAGCCGATCTCGACGCCCCCGCCGCCGCGCCGGAAGCGGC
>JBEIQP010000174.1:0-4265 GCA_040376455.1 Planctomycetaceae bacterium
GCCGACGCGCCGCCCCCGCCGACGGGCCGGTTCTCGGCGGCCGCCGAAGCCGCGCTCGGCCAGGCCGGCCTCTGGGGGCTCGCGGTGCCGCAGGCGTTCGGCGGCGCGGGGGCGAGCGTGCTGGAACTGGCCCGCGCGATCACGCGGGTGGCGGCCGATTGTCCGACCGCCGCCGGCATGCTCGCGGTGCACTCGTCGATCGGCGCGGTCTCCGCGGTCGCGGCGTTCGGCACCGCCGGCCAGCAGGCCCGCCACCTGCCGGGGCTCGCGGAGGGGCGGCCGCTGTCGATCTTCGGCGGCACGGAGCCGGAGGTGGGCTGCGACCTGGCGGCGGTGCGCGCGGTGCTCGAGCGGCGCGACGGGAAACTGCTCCTCACCGGAACGAAGATGTTCATCACGAATGCGGTCCACGGCCGACTCGTGAAGGTGCTGGCGACCTGCGACGGCAGGCCCGTCGTGATCCTCGTCCGGCTTCCCGACGCCGACGGGCCGACCTTCCGCCTGCGGCGCTACGACCTCCATCCGCTGAAGCACGCGCACAACGCGGCGCTCGAGTTCGCCGCGTTCGAGGTGGACGAGGCCGACGTGCTCGAACCGCCGCCGGCCCGCGACGGCATGGCGATCGTGTGGCACGGGCTCAATCGGGGGCGGGTCACGCTGGCGGCGCAGGCCGCCGGCACGCTGCGGCTCCTGCTCGCGCAGGCCCGCGACCATGCCCGCCGCCGCTCGACCTGGGCCGCGCCGATCGGGTCCCGGCAGCTCGTGCAGGGGCGGCTCGCGCGGATCGCCGCCGGCATCGTGGCCTGCGACGGCATGGCCGCCTGGGCCGCGACCGCGATCGATGCGGGGGGCACGGGCGAACTGGAGGCGATCGCCGCGAAGATCACGGCGAGCACGTGCGTGCGCGACGGAGCGATCGACGCGCTCGGCATCCACGGTGGCCGGGCGTTTCTCGTGGGCCATCCGCTGGGCGACTCGCTCCACGACCACTTCGCCGTCACCGTCTACGAGGGGGAGAGCGACCTGCTCGGGCTCGCGCTGTTCAAGGGGCTCGCCAAGCATCATCCGCTCGCCGGGCGGGCGGGGGAGACGGGGCCGCTGTACCGCGCCGCCGGCTGGCTGGCCTGGCGGGCGGCCGGCCTGGCCGCGGGGGCCGCGGGGCGGGATCGCACGATTCTCGACGCCCGCCTGCGGGGCCATGCCCGGTCGGCGCGGCGGCTGCTGACGCGGTCGGCCGTGCGGATCGACCGCGCGATCCGGCGGCATGGCCGCGGGCTGGCCGAGCGGCAGCTCGAGGTGGGCGGCCTGGCCGCGGAGGTCCGCGAACTGGCGAGCGTGCTGGCCGTGGCCCACCATGCCGACGCCGCCGGCGACGAGGCGACCGTGGAGGCGGCCGAGTGCTGGTGTCGGTTGGCCTTGGCCCGCAGCCGGGGCCGCGCGGTCACGGCCGCGGACCACGCGGCGCTGGCGGCCTTGGGACGGGGCATCGTGGCGGGCACGGCGGCCTTTCCCGCCCCCAGGTAGCCGCTTCCCGCCGTCCACCGTCGTGGGATGCGCGGCGGGCTATTCGCTGGCGACGAGGGCCGGCCACCAGCTGCAGAGATACCAGCCGCGGGGCGTGGTCAGTTCCGCGAAGGCTTCCAGCGACGCCCGGCCGCCGGCGGTCGCGTCACCGCCGAGCACCTCGTCGAGCAGTCCCTTCGGCTTCGAGTACTTCACGACCCGCGCGGTCTTGTCGGTCAGGCCGGCCAGTTCCACGGCCCGCGCGACGGCGTCTTCGAGGAAGCCGATCCGATCGACGAGGCCGGCCTCGACCGCCTGTTGCGCCGTAAAGATCTGGCCGGTGGCCACCTTGTCCACCGCCTCGGCGTCCATCTTCGGCCGGCCCTCGCGGACGATTTGCTTGAAGCGGACGAACATGTCGTCCACGAGGCTCTTCAGCACCCGCCGCTCGCGGTCGGCCAGTTCGGGCGTGCGGTCCTTCGTGGGGCTGAGCATCTCCTTGAGCGGCCCGCTGGCGACGGAGTCGTCGCGCACGTCGAACCGCTTGATCATCTTCGAGAGATCGAAGTGGGGGATGATCACGCCGATCGAGCCCGTGAGCGTGGCGGGCTCGGCGAAGATCACGTCGTCCCGGCCGCCGTTGGCCATGGCGACGTAGTAGCCGCCGCTGGCCGCGATTCCGCCCATGCTCACGACGACTGGCAGGTCGCGCTGCTTCGCCAATGCGGCCAGCCGGTGATGAATCTCGTCGCTGCCGCTCACCGTGCCGCCGGGCGAATCGACGCGGAGCACGATCGCCTTGACGCTCTCGTCCTCGGCGATGTGGTCGAGCTGCGCCCGCGCGAAGCCGTCGCCGCCCATGATGGCGCCGGCGATGCTCATGATGGCCACCTTGGCCGGGGCGGACTTCGCCAGCGAGTGATATTTCTCCAGCACCCGACCGTCGCGCTGGAAATACTGCGCGAACGCCCCGGCGCTGCCGATCGCCGCGAGCAGCGAGAGGCCCGCGACGGTCCACGCGATCCGCGCGTTCCAGCGGTTCCAGGTGCCGCCGTGTTCGAGGATCACGCGGGTCGGGGGCGTGTGGCGTTCGATCTCCATATCGGGCTCCTGCGTGTGGCGCTTTCGTTTCCGTGCACGGGTCGCGGAGTCATTGTAGGGCCCGCGGCACGTGGCGGCGCCGCGGTTGCCAGTTTTCGCCTCCGGCCGCTACCCTTGCGGGTTCGTCCGCCGGTTGACCGGCCTGCGAGAACCTTTCGAGAGAGGAGCCCCGCGACGTGTTCGTCTGTGTCAGCACGGAATGTTTCCCCGACCTGCCGCTCGCCAAGGCGATGGAGCGGCTGGCGGAACTCGAGTTCACCGCGGTGGAACTCGACGTGCACGAGCGTGGCGGACACTTGAAGCCGGCCGACGTGGCCGCGGACCCGGAGGCGGCGATCGCGCAGTGCAGCGACCTGCAGCGGCTGCGGCCCATGGCGATCTCGTTCGCCGCTCCCGAGACACCCGAACTCTACGACCGCTTCACCGCCTGCTGCCGGCTCGCGAAGTCGCTCGGCGTGGTGACGATCGTGGTCGATTCATCCGAGCTCGGCACCCCCTTCAACGGCGAGATCGAGCGGCTGCGGAAGATGGTCGGGATCGCCTCGAGCCTCGGCGTGGTGGTGGGCGTGAAGACGGAGGCGGGCCGGATGACCCAGGACGCCGAGACCACGGCCTCGCTCTGTCGCAACGTGCCGGGGCTCGGCGTCACCCTCGACCCGAGCCACTTCATCCACGGTCACAAGAAGCCCGCGTCGTGGGAGTCGATCATCAAGTACGTCTGCCACGTCCATCTGCGCGACACCAAAGCCGACTCCTTCCAGGTTCGCATCGGGCAGGGAAGCGTCGAGTACGGCAGGCTCGTCAGCCAGTTGGAGCGGGTTGGCTACAAGCGGGCGCTGTGCGCCCACCTGCCGCCGATCGAGGGCGTCGATCAGGTCGCCGAGCTCCGCAAGATGCGGCTGCTGCTCGAAAGCCTGCTCTGAACCGCGACGCCGGTCGTTCCGGCGGAACGACCGGCCGGGAGGCGTTCGCCGCCTGCCGCTACCGGAGCGTGGCCCCCGACGACTCGGCGCGGCTGGCCATCTCGGCGTAGTTCCGCGACCGCTCATCGTCCCCTTCCTCGGCATACATCGTCGAGAGATTGCCGTAGGCGACCGCCAGCGACCGCTCCTCGAGCAGGCTCTTGTCGACGGCGGCGACCATCAGATCGACGCCCCGGCGGCTGAGGGCGAGGGCGTCCTCGCGGCGATCGACCTGCCAGTAGGAGATCGCCATGCTCACGTACGATTCGCCGAGCCGGCCGACTTCCCCGTCGCGTTCGAATTCACCGTTCCCTTCCCAGAGCGGCACGGTGCGGTCGAACCAGGTGACGGCCGTGGCGTGGTCGCCGCGCTGCAGGCTGTGCATGATGCCGATGCGAAACAGCAGCTCGCCGAACCGCTTGCGCTCCGCCGAGGTGAGCTCCCGCTGTTCGCCGCCCCGCTCCAGGTAGGCCGCGGTGAGCGTGGCGTTGTCGAGCATGTCGGTCGCATCGCCGCGCTTTTCCGCCGCGACCAGCGCGTCGGCGAGGCCCTGGCCCACGTCCCAGTCGATTTGCCGGCGGCGCCACGGGTCGGTCACCGTCTCGTCCATCTGTTCGCGGAGTTCCAGCATGCGCTTCACCCAGGGCAGCGGCTCGATCGACTCGGCCGATCCGGCCGACGCGGTCAGCGCCCCGCGGC
>JBEIQP010000100.1:0-9556 GCA_040376455.1 Planctomycetaceae bacterium
CGACGGTCGCCACGACCGCACCGACCGCGGCGGTCGTGCTCGTGGCATCGGGCGATCTGCCGCCGCTCGACCCGGCCGCCGACGCGATCGTCGCGCCCCCGGTGCGGGACGATGCCCTGCTGGCCGCGATCGCGTCGGGACGCGAGGCGGCAGGCCGTCGCGCCGCCCGCAGCCCCGCCCCGCCGCCGCTCTCCGAGAGGGCCGCCGACCGCACCGTGCTGGGAGATCATCCGTCGATCCGCCGGGTGCTCGAACTCGTCGATCGGGTCGCCGCCACGCCCGCCACCGTCCTGCTCACCGGCGAGAGCGGCACCGGCAAATCGCTCGTCGCCCGCGAGCTCCATCGGGCCAGCCGCCGCGCGGGCCGCTTCGTGGAGGTGGCCTGTGGGGCCCTCAGCGAATCGCTCCTGGAAAGCGAACTCTTCGGCCACGTGGCCGGCGCGTTCACCGGCGCGGCGGGCGACCGCGAGGGCAAGTTCCTCCAGGCCGACGGCGGCACCATCTTCCTCGATGAGATCGCCACGGCTTCACCCGCCATGCAGGTGAAGCTCCTGCGAGTGCTGCAAGACATGCAGTTCGAAGCGGTCGGCGGCTCGCGCACGCATGCGGTCGATGCCCGCGTGGTGCTCGCCACGCACGAAAGCCTCGAACGCCGGGTGGCGGAGGGGACCTTCCGCGCCGACCTCTACTGGCGGATCAACGTCGTGGCCATCGAGATGCCGGCGCTTCGCGACCGGGCCGACGACATCCCCCTGCTCGCCGGCCATTTCCTGCGCTCGGCGGCAATGCGGTCGGGGCGGTCCGTGGAGGGCTTCTCGCCCGCGGCGCTCGACGCCCTGGTGCGGCATGCGTGGCCGGGCAACGTCCGCGAACTCGAGCATGCCGTCGAGCGGGCGGTGTTTCTCGGCTGCGGCCCGCGCGTGGAACCGTCCGATCTGCCGCCGGCCGTGGCGGGAACCGCGCCGCGCCGGTTCGTCGCCCCGCCCGCCCCGGGGGCGACGGTGCTCAAGCAGGCGATGGCGGTGCCGGAGCGGCAGTTGATTCTCGACGCGCTCGAACGCTCGGGGTGGCGGCGCGACGCCGCGGCCAAATCGCTCGGCATCAACCGCACGACGCTCTACAAGAAGCTGAAGCGGCTGGGCATGGACCTGGCCGCGCTCGCGCCCGCCCGCTGATCCCTCGCGGCCCGGCCGACCGCCGCATCGCGCGGCGGCCCCCTCGGTGCGCCGTCACCGCGCGGGCAGGACGAGTTCCGCCTCGACCGGGAAGTGATCGGAGCCGATGTCGGGCCCGACCGCTCGCCGCAGCACCGTCGCCGCGGGCGGCGCGAGGATGTGGTCGATGGGAATCCGCGGCAGCCAGACCCTCGCGTTCCAGGTGGGCTGGATGCCGCGGCCCAGAGCCGTGTCGCGCAGGCCGCTGCGGGCCGTGAAGTCGATGAAGGCCGTGGACCAGGGGGTCGCGTTGAAGTCGCCGAGGACCACACAGGGCAGCGGCGCCGCCGCCACGAAATCGGCGATCGCACGGAGTTGGGCATCGCGGTCGCGGGCGTAGACCGACCCCTTCGGCGGCACCGGATGGGTGGCGATGACGAGAAAGTCGCCCGCCTCGCGGCGGACCCGGGCCACGATGGTGGGCAGCCCCGTGTCGCCGAAGTCGACGGTGCGGGCGTCCTCGAGCGGCAGCCGCGACAAGAGCGCGATCCCGAAGTTGTCGTCGCGGGGCCGGACGAGCCGGTGCGGATGGCTGTCGGCAAGCGCCCCGAGCGCCGCGGCCCAGCGGTCGTCCACCTCGAGCACCGCGACCAAGTCCGCACGGCGGCCGCGCAGGTAGTCGATGGCCCGGTCCACGTCGCGGTTGCTCGTGAGCACGTTCACGGAGACGAACGAGACGGCGTCGGGCCCGTCGGCCGCGGCGCTCGCCGGCGCGGACGTCGGCAGCCAGTAGGGCAGCATGGCCCAGGCGTTGCCCAGGATGGCGACCGTCAGGCACGCCTTCGCCAGCGGGCCCGTGCGGCGAAACGTGGCAACCAGCCACACCGTGGCGAGGGCGAGGATGTACCACCGAAAGTGGTTAGCGAGGTCGAGCATCCAGTGCCAGCGGCCACACCAGCCCGCGACCGTGGCGGCCGCGACCCCGGCCGGCAGGGCGTCGAAGAGACTCCGCCGCGGGCGGGAATCGGGGCGTGCGGTCGCGTCGCTCATGAAGCGGCTCATCGTACCGCACGGTTGCCGGCGGCGTCAGCCGGCGAACAGTTCGTCCACCGGGCTGCCGCCATCGACGAGCCGGATCGGCCGGCCCGAGGGGGCCCTGTTCTCGACGGCCGAGTCGATGCCGAGGCTCCTGCAGAAGGTGGCGAACAGGTCGGGCACCGTCACCGGCCGATCCGTCACCTCGACGCCCTCGCGGTCGGTGCGGCCCACCACCTGGCCTCCCCGCACGCCACCCCCGGCGAGCACGGTGTTGAAACTCCGCGGAAAATGGTCGCGTCCCCCGCGGGGGTTCACCCGCGGCGTGCGGCCAAACTCGCCCATCCAGACGACGAGCGTGTCGTCGAGCAGGCCGCGGGCTTCGAGGTCCTGGATGAGCGCGGCGAAGGGCCGATCGACCTGACCGGCGAGGTCGGCCGCCTTCGCGAAATGGTCCTGGTGCGTGTCCCAGCCGTTCGACACCACCTCCACGAACGACACGCCGTGCTCGACGAGCCGCCGTGCGAGCAGGCAGCCGGCGGCGAAACTCCCCTCGCCGTACCGCTCCCGCACCGCGGCGGGCTCCGATTCCACGTCGAAGGCCCGCATGTCGGCGCTGAGGATCATCCGCGTGGCACGACGGTAGAGGGCGGCATGGTCGATGGCCTCCTGCGGCGCCTGGGCCGCGAAGCGGCGGTCGAGTTTCTCCACGAGGTCGAGCCGCCGCAGGTGGCGTTCGGCCGCCACTTGTGGCTGCGCGTTGGCGGGGCGTTGCAGCGGGTCGCGCATCTCGAACGGATCCCATTGCATGCCGAGCAGGCCGGCGCCGGAGTCGTTGCGGCCGCGGCCGCCGATCCGCACGACCGGCGGCAGGTCGCGGGTCTCGCCGCCGCGGGCCGCCGCGAACTGGCTGGCGACGATCGAGCCGAGCGTGGGATGCCGCGCGCTGGGATTCGGCAGATAGCCGGTGTGCATCAGGTAGGTGGCCCGCGGGTGGCTCCCCTCCTTGCTCGTCATCGAGCGGATCACCGCCAGCCGGTCGGCCACCCGGGCCGCCTCGGGCCAGTGCTCGGCGAAGCGGATGCCGGCGACACCGGTCGCGATGGCCTTCGTCCCGCCGCCGTTCGGGTGGCCCTCGAGCGGACTGAACGTCTCGAACTGCGACGGACCGCCCTGCATCCACAGGAGGATGCAGGCCTTGCCCCGCTTGCGGAGGTCGGCGGCGTGCAGGGACACGGTATCGCCCCAGCCGCACGCGCCGGCAGCAAACCCGCCGGCGGGGAGGAGACGCAACACGTCGCGGCGGCTGAACATGGCGGCTACTTCCGGTGGACGAATTCGGCGGAGTTGATCAGTGCCCAAAACACGTCCTCGAAGCCGGCGGTCCGCGCGCCGGCCGAGGCCACGTGATCGAGGCAGGCGGCGAGTTCGTCCGGCGTGGGATGCCGGGCGAGCGTGCGGAGGTAGAGCTCGTCGGCCACGACGCGGTCGTCCGCGTGCTCCTGGAGCAGCCGGCCCAGAACCGTGAACCGGCGGTTGCCGTCGATCGCGACGGACAGCGGCTTGCTGTTCATGAGCAGGAGAACCTGGGGGATCGAGCCGACGATCTCCTCGCGCGGCAGGCTCGGGTCGTAGCCGAAGACCTGCGCGAAGGCCATCCGCGGCAGCCGCGGCCGGCCCGGCTGCCGCCGTTCCTTGGCCGTGGCGTCGCTCGGCGCCTCTTCGACGCCCAGCGTTGCGAGCACCTGCGTGAACAGCTGGTCCGCACGCAGCCGCTGGGGGCAGTTGGCGGACCCCACGGCCCGGTCGGGGCCGGCGCGGGAGCGGCTTTCCCGCTGGTAGGCGTCGGTCGCCAGGATCTCCCGAAAGAGCCTGCGCAGGTCGTGGCCCGACGCCACGAACGACGTCGCGAGCGCATCGAGCCGTGCGGCGTCGCGGACCTCGCGGTCGGGCCCGATGTCGTCGATGCCGGAATAGAAGCCGTCGCCCACGAGGTCCGTCCAGAGGCGGTTGACGACCGCCCGCGCGAACCAGGGGTTTGCATCGGCGGTGATCGCGGCGGCGACCGCCTGCCGCCGCGCGAGGTCGGACGTGCCGAGCGGCACACCGCCCGCGCCGAGAAAGAAGGACGGCGTCATCACGGTGCCCGGTGCCGCCGGGTCATCGAGGTCGGGCATCACGTGCTCGAGGTCGCCGCGCCGCGGGTTGTCGGGCTTCTTCCCCTTGGGCCGCCGCGGGTCGGCGTCGAACGAGGCCACCTCGAACCGGTCGATGCCTTGGCCCGCGGCCGGGCGGATGGCGATCCGCGGGAAGAAGGCGGCGAACTCGTGGAACTGCCGCCGCTTCCAGCGGTCGGTGAAGTGGTCGTGACACTGGGCGCACTGGATCTGCACGCCGAGGAAGATCCGGGACACCTCGGCGGCGATGTCGGCCGTATCCCCCATCTGCGCGAGGATGATCGCCGTCTCGCCGTGCTCCGACGGCACGCCGACGGCCGTGACAAACTCCCGGGCGACCGTCGCCCAGGAGCTGCCGTTCCGGAGCCGCGCGGCGAGGTAGTCCTCCAGCGGCTTGGCCATCAGGACCGCGCGGTCGTCGGTGCGCCGAAAGAGGATGACGTCGCGGAAGTAGCGGGCCCAGTTTCGCGACCAGTCGGGATCGTCGAGGAGTCGGTCGATCGCCGCGTCCCGCTTGCCCGTCCGTGGATCGGCCAGAAAGGCCTCGATCTCGGCCGGGGAGGGGGGCCTGCCGATCAGGTCGAGCGAGGCCCGGCGCAGGAAGGTCTCGTCGTCGCACCGGGGGACGGGGTCGGCGGCCAGACTCCCGGATCCCAGGGCCGCGATGGCGGCCAGTCCGGCGAGGATCCACCCGGCGGCCCGAAGCGGCCGCCGCGGCGGGAGTGTCACCAACGCGGATGACGGTCTCGGTTTCATCTTCTTTTGAACGGGCGGCGGGCCGGAGGGTTTCGCGGCGGCATCACATCAGTTGAGGGCGGGGACCGGCACCCAGCCTCCGACGAGCGACCAGGCCAACACGGCGGCCAGGCCGATCCGGTAGGCCACGAACGGCCAGAGCGTGCGGCTCGTGAGCAGCCGCAGCAACCAGCGGATCGCCGCGTAGCCCACGATGCCGGCGGCCAGGGTCCCGAGCACGGTCGCGGTGATGTCGGCGGACGAGCCGAAGATCTCGTGCCGCTGCTGCCAGGCTTCCAAGAGCCCTGCGGCCGCGACGGCGGGAAGCGAGAGCAGGAACGAGAACCGGGCGGCCGTCCCGCGGTCGAGGCCGGTGAGCATGCCCGACGAGATCGTGACGCCGCTGCGGGAGGTGCCGGGAATGAGCGCGAGCACCTGGGCGAGCCCCATCGTCAGCCCGTCCGCGAAGCGGATGGACGCCAGGCCGTCCCGCCCCGCCACGCCGCGGCGGGACCGCCACAGGCAGACCAGTTCGGCCACCGCCATCAGGGCCGTGGCCGCGAGGAGGGCGGCCGTCACGACCCACAAGCTCCGCGCCTCGGTGCGGATCAGGCGGCGGGCGGCGAATCCCACCGCCACGATCGGCAGCGTGCCGATCAGGATCATGATCGCGGCCCGCGACTCGGGCGTGGCCAGCGGCCGGCCGATCCGCAGGGCGGCGAGCAAGCCGGCGCCGATCGCCGCGATGTCGCGCCGCATGGCGACGAAGACGGCCGCCAGCGTGCCGCACTGGATCACGGCCGAGAAGCCGGCCCCGGGGTCGGACCAACCGCACAAGGCGGGCACGATTCGCAGGTGGGCGGTGCTGGAGATCGGCAGGAACTCCGTCAGCCCCTGCACGACTCCCAGCACAACCGCTTCGATGAGGGTCATGGTTGAAGAGTCGCCCGAATCGTCGATTTTGTCCCCGGAAGCAGCCCGGCTTCAAAAACCGGTCCCGGTTCGGCATACTACCCGATCCCGCAAACCCCCGCTCAGGAGATTCTTTCCGGATGTTTCGCAACCTCAGCACCGTCGGCCTCCCCCTCTCCGGTCGTCCCAGCGAACTGATCGAGCTGGCCCTCTCGTTCGGCTTCGACGCGATGGACATCGACATCCTCGATTTCCAGCAGCAGGCCGACGCGTTCGGCGTGGCGCACGCCCGGCGTTTGATGGTCAGCGCGCGGCTGAAGCCGGGCGTCTTCCACCTGCCCGTCCAACTGGGCGCCGACGAGGAGACGTTCAACCGCGAGATGGCGTTGCTGCCCCGGCGTCTGGAACTGGCGGCCGAGTCCGAGGCGCGTCGGGCCGTGGCGACGATCGCGCCGGCCTCCGACGACCACTCCTTCAAGGACTTCTTCGAGCTGCATCGCACCCGGCTGCACACGATCGGCGATCTGCTCGCCGAGAGGGACATCGTGCTCGGCCTGACGATCGCGCCGGAAACCGAGGCCCGCGAGGGGAAGGCGAACCAGTTCATCAACACCTACGAGGGACTGCTCGGCCTCGTCGCGGTGGCGCACGAGCGGATCGGCGCCGTCGCCGACACATGGGCGCTGCACGTCACGGGCGAGCCGTTGTCCCTGATCGAGAAGACGCCGAAGGGGCGGCTCGTCGAGGTGCGGCTCTCCGACGCCCCGCGGGAGGTGCCCGGTGACCAACTGACGCACGCCCAGCGGCTGATGCCGGGCGACAGCGGCGTGATCAACATGGCCGCCGCGCTCACGCACGCGAAGGCGGCGGGATTCGACGGGCCGGTGACGCCCTGGGCCGACCGCTCGACGCTCGCGGGCCGGGGCCGCGAGAAGATCGTGAAGCTTGCCGGCGACCGGCTGGAGTCGGCATGGCGCGAAGCGGGCCTGCCGATTCTCCCGCGGTGGTTCGCGCCGGTCGCCCGCGACCAGTTCGGTCGTCCGATCGGCGAGGAAGCGTTCGCCGGCGCCGAGTGACGCGACCGGTTCGAGCCGTGATGTCGAGAGTCCGGCCGCGAGGTGGCCGGCTCTCGTGGCGGTGCGTGAAGGCTTGGCCTACGCGCCTTCGCGAACCCACTCGACCCGCGGGTCGCCGCCTCCCTTGATGGCGGCCCCCTTCATGAATTCCGACACGTAGCGGAGCGTTTTCCCGGGCCGGTCCGGGTCGCGGAAGTTGTCTCCCTTCTGCAGGATCGGCAGCTGGTCGGGCATCGAGCCGAAGGCGCGGGTGCCGGCGGCCTGGCAGGGAAACCACCAGCCCTTGCCGGCGGCATCGACGAGATAAAACTCCGGATAGCAGTGCCCTTCCACCCATACGGTCCGCGCGGGGATGCCCTCGGCCCGGGCCATGGCGATGAAGAGGCAGGTCAGTTCCTCGCAGTCGCCCCAGCCATCAGCCAGCGCCCGCGCGGCCCCCTTCAGGTCGCCGTTGCGATACTCCACCTTCTCGCGGACCGTGTCGTAGATCGCCTCCACCTTCTGCCAGCCCTCCAGGTCCTTTCCGGTCGCCTTGGCGAGCGCGACGATCTTCGGGTGGCGCGTCTCGATGTACGGGCTCGGCCCGAGGTGGGCCCGCAGGCTGCGGTCGGGCTTGGCGGGGATCGAGAGCCCGGCGGTGTCGGCGGGGGGAGTGATCGCCGCCCGTTCGAGCACGAAGGTCACGACGGCACGCGCCTGCTTGCCCGCGGGCAGTTCGGGGATTTCCACCACCATCTGCTTCACGCCTCCCGGCAGCGCGCGGTAGCGGACGGTGCGCACGAACGGCGACACGTCTTCCGACGCGACCCGCACCTTCTGCTCGGGCCACTCGGCCGGAACCGGCAGCGTGGCGTAGATGCCGCTACACGGCCCTCCCTCCGCGGTCACCACCAGTCCCACGCGGTATTGCTGCGTCCGCACGTCGCCGAGGCCGGGGCCGGAGGCCGCTGCGTCCGCCTCCAGAAACTGCCCCCACGCCGCGGCCGGCAGGGCCGAGAGGAGAACCGCGGCGAGCAGGATCGGTGACGCACGCATGGCTCTCTCCCACGAACGGTGAACGCGGCCCGACGGCACCCGGTTGCGCTCCGCGGCGGCCGCGCCGGGGAGGGATTTCCGCCCAGGGAAAGATCGTCCATCTCCGCCCCCCGGCTGCCGCGCCGCATCCGGCGGACAGGTCCGGAAGGCTGGGGCGGCGGGGGAAAAACGTTCAATTGTTCGGCCCCCGGCAGGCTGCTACACTGCGTGGCTCGATCCTCCGTGGCCCGCAAACCGCCCGACTCCCCCAACCCGCTTTCCCCGAAACCCCCCAACGCATGGTCAACCGCAATCTCATCCGCGAACTGGAACTTGGAGACGAACTCGAACAGGAACTCGAACGTGCCATGGCGGGCACCGCGGAGGACGAATACTCGGTCGGCACGTCCACGCTCGCGGTCAATTCGGTGCTCGAGGGGAAGGTGTTGCGGGTGGACGAGGAGTTCGTGCTCGTCGATGTGGGCTACAAGAGCGAGGGCCACATCCCGCGCAACGAGTGGGATGATTCGGAGCCCCCGCCGCAGGTCGGCGACGTCGTCAAGGTGCTGCTCGAGGAATTCGAGGACGGCTCCCTCGAGGAACAGCGCGGCCTGATCACGCTCTCCAAGCGGAAGGCGCGACGGATCGAGGACTGGCTCCGGGTCATGGAGAGCGTCCACGAGAACGACGTCGTCACCGGCTTCGTCACGCGCAAGATCAAGGGCGGCCTGCTGGTGGACATCTCCGGCGTGAACGTCTTCCTGCCGGCGAGCCAGGTGGACATCCGCCGGCCGGCCGACATCGGCGACTACTGCGGTCGCGCGATCCAGTGCCTCGTGCTGAAGATCGACGAGGCGCGGCGCAACATCGTCGTCTCCCGGCGCGCCTTGATCGAGCAGGAGCGGGCCGAGCGCAAGAAGCAGCTGATGGAGACGCTCGAGGTCGGGCAGATTCGTCGCGGCATCGTCAAGAACATCGCCGACTTCGGCGCGTTCGTCGATCTGGGCGGCATCGACGGCCTGCTCCACATCACCGACATGAGCTGGGCCCGCATCGGCCATCCGAGCGAGATGGTGCAGATCGACCAGGAGATCGAGGTGCAGGTCCTGCACATCGACCGCGAGCGCGAGAAGATCGCCCTCGGCATGAAGCAGCGGACGGCGAGCCCGTGGGCCAAGGTGGCCGACAAGTACCCGGTCGGCACGGTCTGCAAGGGCACGGTCGTCAACGTCATGAGCTACGGCGCCTTCGTGAAGCTCGAGGACGGCGTCGAGGGGCTCGTGCACATCAGCGAGATGAGCTGGACCAAGCGTGTCAGCCACCCGAGCGAGCTCGTGAAGCCGGGCGACGAGGTGGAGGTGGTGGTCCTGGCGATCAACAAGGAGAAGCAGGAAATCTCGCTGGGCATGAAGCAGACCCAGCAGAATCCCTGGGAGAAGGTGGCCGCCGACTA
>JBEIQP010000202.1:0-3263 GCA_040376455.1 Planctomycetaceae bacterium
CGGAAATCGGCTTCGGCGCCTGGGGAATCGGCGGCGGGGCCTGGGGCGGTGCCGACGACGCCGAATCGATGGCGGCCCTCCATGCCGCGGTCGATGCCGGCATCACCTTCTTCGACACGGCTGACGTCTACGGCGACGGCCGCTCGGAACGGCTGATCAACAGGCTCCGCCACGAGCGATCGGAGCCGTTTCGCGTGGCCACGAAGGCCGGTCGCAGGCTCGCGCCGCACACGGCCGCCGGCTACACGGCGGGGAACATCGCGGCCTTCGTCGATCGCAGCCTCGCGAATCTCGGCGTCGAACGAATCGATCTCCTCCAGCTGCACTGTCCACCGACCGAGGTCTACTACAGGCCCGAGGTCTTCTCCGCCCTCGACGACCTGGTTGCCGCGGGCAAGATCGCCTACTACGGGGTGAGCGTGGAGAAGGTGGAGGAGGCGCTCAAGGCGATCGAGTATCCGAACGTCCAGAGCGTGCAGATCATCTTCAACGCCTTCCGGCTGAGGCCCACCGAACTCTTCTTCGAGCAGGCCCTGAGGCGGCGGGTGGCGGTGATCGCCCGAGTACCACTTGCCAGCGGGATGCTCTCAGGCTGCCTCACTCGCGACACGACGTTTCCCGACGACGACCACCGCACGTTCAACCGCGAGGGTGCGGCGTTCGACAGGGGCGAGACCTTTTCGGGCGTGCCCTACGACACCGCCCTCGCGGCGGTCGAGCGACTGAAGCCCTTCGTGCCGGCAGGATCGACGCTCGCGCAGTTCGCCCTCCGCTGGATTCTCGCCTTCGAGGCGGTGACCTGCGTGATCCCCGGAGCCCGCGGGGCCGCCCGCGTGATCGAGAACGCCAAAGCCGCCGACCTGCCGTCTCCGGCTCCCGCCACGATGGAGGCCGTGCAGGAGGTCTACGACTCGCTCGTCCGGCCGCTCGTCCATCACCGGTGGTAGCCATGCTGGCGATGGCGGACACCGCCGCCATGATCGATGCCGCTCTGCTCGTGATCGGCGCCGGCGCCGCGGGGCTGTGCGCCGCCACGTGGGCCGGCCGCACGGCGGCGGCCGCCGGACGGCCGCTGGCGATCGTCGCCGTCGATGGAGCGAGGAAGATCGGCGCGAAGATCCTCGTGGCGGGCGGGGGGCGGTGCAACGTCACGCACCACGCGGTCACTGAGATCGACTACGCCGGCGGCACACCCCCGGCGATCCGCAAGGTGCTTCGGCGGTTCACCGTCGCCGACACGGTGCGGTTCTTCGCGGACCAGGAGGTCGAGTTCTACCGCGAAGCAGACACCGGCAAACTGTTCCCCGTCACCGACTCGTCCCGGACGATCCTCGACGCGCTCGTTCGTGCGGCGAACGCCGTGGGGGTGCGACTCGTGCATCCAGCCCGCGTCATCGGGATCGATCGCACCGAGGCTGGATTCGTGACCACCACGACCGCCGGCACCATTCATGCACGGCGGGTGATCCTCTGCACGGGCGGAAAATCACTCCCCAAGTCCGGCTCCGATGGCGGCGGCTTCGATCTCGCGAGGTCGCTCGGTCACTCGCTCACCGTCCCGATCGTGCCGGCGCTCGTGCCACTGATGCTTCCCGCCGGACACTGGATCACGTCGCTGTCGGGCCTGGCGCTCCCCGCCACGCTCATGCTCCGCTCCGGCTCCGGCAAGCGGCTCCACGCTGCCACCGGCAGCACGCTGTGCACGCACGTCGGCCTGTCGGGGCCCGCGGTCCTCGACATCAGCCGCCACTGGCTCGTCGCCCGCCACGCCGACCCTGCAGCGACGCTCTCGATCAACTGGCTGCCAGACCAGTCGGCCGAGTCGATCGACCAGCTGCTCCTGGACGGCCAGCGGCGCGGCCCGCTGCCTGTGCTCCGCGAGCGGCTCACCGACCGGCTTGCCCGCCACCTCTGCGAGCAGGCCGGCGCGGCGATCTCCGGCGACCTCACCCGCGACGCGCGGCGGTCACTCGCCGCCCTCGTCACGGCCACGCCGCTACCGATCGTGGGCGACCGCGGCTTCGCCGTCGCCGAGGCGACCGCCGGCGGCGTCCCGCTCACGGAGGTCCGCCTGGAGACGATGGAGAGCCGCTGTTGCCCGGGCCTGCACTTCGCCGGCGAGGTGCTCGACGTCGATGGCCGCATCGGCGGCTTCAACTTCCAATGGGCATGGGCCAGCGGCTACGTGGCCGGGGAGTCCGCGGCGATGGCCGCCCTGCGGTCGACGGCAGCGGGCCCGACCGGCCCGGAGACGGCTGGCGCCGACTCGAGGATCTCGTAGCGATAGGAACCACGCGTCAGGTCGATCGTGCGCCGGCCATGCGTCGTTCGCGTTAGTAGCAGGCGACTCACGGCCGCCTCGACGTCTTCATAGGGAATATCGGCCGCATCGGCGCGGCCCAGCGGCCAGCGAAACCCGTCGGCCGCCCCGCACGCCGTCAGGATCTGCTCGGTGAGGGTCGGCGACACGCGGGCCGAGCGGAGCACAATCGACTCGGTCTGCCACGGCGACCAGCGGTTCGGGTCGGTCGGGCCCACGATCACGCCGGCGGGCACGCCGACCGACGATGAGAGGTGGATGAGCCCAGTGTCGACGCCGACGCAGAGATCCATTTTCTCGGCGAGCGCCGCGGCATCGGCCAGCGGCACCCGCTCCGAGAGGTCATGCACGTGCGAGGCCACGTCCGGACCGACGGCCTCGCGAAGGGCGTCGTGGGCCGCCACATCGGCCGATCCGCCGCAGAGCACGACCTCGCAGCCTCTCGAGTCGACGAGCCAGCGGATGAGCCGCTGCCAACGGTCGGCCGGCCAGTGCTTGAGCACGTCGGTCGACCGCACGGCGAGGAAGATCCGGTGCCGGCCGGCCGGCAGCCGGTCGACGAGCGGGCCGATGCGGGCGGCCGACGCCGACGGCACCCAGTTCTCGTTGCGGGCATCATCAATCGACAGCCCCTCGGCACGCAGCAGATCGAGGTAGGTCTCCACCTGATGCCGGCCGCGACGCCGCCGGACCCGACGGGTGAGCAGCGGGCTCGACTCGCCCGCAAACCCGACCCGACAGGGAATCCCGGCCAGTTTCGCGAGCGCGGCAGCCGAGAACGACGGCTTGAGCAGATAGGCCCGCGTGTAGCCGCGGGACTTCAGCCAGGCGGCCTGCGCCCGGAGGGCGGCAAACATCGAGACGACTCCCCCGCGGCGCTCACGCGGCGGCCGGCTCCAGGTCACACGGTCGTCGATGTAGGGACAGTTCGCGAGCACCGCCC
>JBEIQP010000001.1:0-64021 GCA_040376455.1 Planctomycetaceae bacterium
GCGGGTTGCCGCCGTATGACGCCGCCGGCCCGCGGGTGACATGACGCGTGAGCAACCCGGGGGGGGTCGGGCTAACTGGGTCGCCGGCCCCGCCGTATTTGCTTGATAGATGCGGCCGCAGCCATCCATGGCCTGCGGACGCAGGTCGGTCGGCAGGCTCGACGACGCGTGCCTGCGACCGAGGTGTTCGCCATCCCGGCGAACCACAACACACGGCCGCAGCCATCCGGGCGAACCGAAACACACGTCTCCACGTGCACGGCTTGAGCCGCCGCACGGCCCCGGCAAGAATCACGGCTCGCTTGCTCCGCCCCACGCACGCCGCGAGCCGCCGGTGAACCACGGATACCTGTTCGCGGCCGCGGCCTTCATCATGTGGGGACTGCTGCCGGTCTATTGGAAACAGTTGCAGGCGGTGCCCGCCATGCAACTCGTGGCCCATCGGGTGGTCTGGTCGAGCCTGACCCTCCTGCCGCTGATCTGGTGGAGCGGCCAGGGCCGCGAGATCGTCGCGGCCGCAAGGCAGCCACGGGTGCTCCTCCGGCAGGCGCTGGCGGCGGTCCTGGTGTCGGCCAACTGGCTGGGGTTCGTCTGGGCCATGACGCACGATCGCATGATCGAGAGCAGCCTCGGTTATTTCCTCAATCCGATCCTGAGCGTGCTCCTCGGCGTCGCCGTGCTCGGCGAGCGGCTCCGACCCGCGCAGTGGCTGTCGGTGGCCGTCGCGGCCGCGGGCGTCGCCTGGCTGGCGGCCCGCTCCCACCATCCGCCCTGGATCGCCCTCTATCTGGCCGGCACGTTCTGCCTCTACGGCCTCGCCAAGAAGACGACGACGCTGGGCGCGGTCTCCTCCCTCACCATCGAGACGCTCCTGCTGCTGCTGCCGGCCGCCGGCGTGCTCGCCGCGGAAGAGTGGGCCGGCCGCGGCCAATTCGGTCGCCTCGGCACGCCGACCGACCTCCTGATCGCCGCCTCGGGGGCGGTCACGGCGGTGCCGCTGCTCTGCTTCGCCGCCGCCGCCCGCCGGATCCCGCTCTCCGCCATCGGCCTGCTGCAGTACCTCGGCCCATCGCTCCAGTTTCTGCTCGGCCTGTTCGTCTACCGGGAACCATTCGACCGGGGCACGGGGGTCGGTTTCGTCATCGTCTGGATCGCCCTGGCGATCTTTCTGGCCGACGGCCTCCGGCGGCGGCTGGCCGCGCGGTGAACCGACCCGCGGGGCTCACTCGGCCACGCGCCGCAGCGTGACGGCGATCGCGCCGTCGTTGTCGCCCAATTGCGTCCAGTCGTCGTCGCATCGCAGGAACAGCTGTCCGTCTTCCACGGGGGTGAACGCCCGCATGGCACCGAGCGGCAGCGGTGCGCCGACCGCGAACGCCTCCTCGCGGAAGACCACCGCGACCAGCCGCCCGTGGCCATCCTGGTCGCCGTCGGCGCCGATCGGCTCACCGGCCGGCGCCGTCCGCCAGGCCCCCTCCGCCACCGCCTCGTACCGCACCCCCCGCTCGACCCGCAGGCCGCTCGCCTGCCAGCCGGCCCGCGCCTTCACCTCGGCCTTCACGCTCCCCGACTCCCCATTGAGCGACCGAAACTTCGCCTCCCAGGGCCACGCCGCGAGGTCGGCCCGATACCCGTTGCCGACGGTCCGCAGGAACTGGTCGTATTCGAACGAGATCTCCCGGGCGACCGGCCCGTAGACCGACTCGAACGACACGCCGGGCCGCTCCTCCATCAGCGCGATCGCCAACGGCTTGAACCGGTCGGAGTAGTTCGGGTTGTTGGCGAGCATGTGGCACAGCGCCCACCGCCAGGCGTAATCCTGCCAACCGCCGGAGGGCGTCCGCCCCGGCACGGCGATCTCCAGCAGCCGCCGCTTGGGCTGCGCCCGTTGCAGGTAGGCCATCACCGCCGGCTCGATCTCGACCGCCTGCTGGCCGTCCTTCCAGTAATTGCCCAGTTCGGCCACGCCCTCGGCCAGCCACGTCGGCCCGGTCGAGCCGAACGCCATGTGGCAAAACCCGTGCGTGCACTCGTGCTGGATCACCCCGTGATCGTCGCAGGCGTAGAGCGTGGCCTTCCGCTGGTTGCCGAGCCGCTGATTGAAGCACACCCCCGCCCGCTCGCGGATCTTGGCGACGCCGGCGGGCTCGACGAGCGTGCCCGGGGGAAAGGCGGCCAGGTCGCGGACGATGAATCCCTCGACCACGCCCGCCGGCTTCCGGCCGAAGTACCGCTCGAGGATGCCCGCCATCCGCTCGAGCTTGTCGAGGATGATCCGCGACTCGCGTTCGGAGACGTCCGTGAGGAAGGCGAAGTGCGCCGATCGGATCAGCCGGGCCTCCGTCTTCGGCTCGGCGGAGAGGCCGCGGTACTTGTTGGCCAGCGCGTCGTCGCCGCGCTCCTTCACGGCCGCGCCCGCCACGGTCTCGACGACCAGCGTCCTCGCCACCACGTCGCCGGTGTCGAGCCGGACGGCATCGAGCCTCGTCACCGTCGCGCCGGGCTCGATCCGCTTCAGTTCGGCGCTCTCGAGCGCCGCCCGCGCATCCGCCGCCACCTTGAACGCGAGCGTCGTCTTGCGGTGAAACGCCCGCTCGGCGGGCAGCTGCACGACGAGCCGGCCCTTCGACGCCTGCTTGACCGGGGCGATGATCTCGCAGGCCACGAACTCCCCCGGGGCCGTCGGCTCGGCGTCCTGCGCGACCCCGAGCGGCGCGCCGTCGGCGTCGATGAGCGTGAGCGCCGCCACCTCGCCGTCGGACCGGCCGGCCGCGTTGAGCATCCCCGGGAATCGCACCACCTGGCCGGGCTTCAGTCGCGCCACGTCGAAGCCGCCGCTGATCCGCACGTCGGCCGGGAAGGCGAGCAGCCTGCCGTCGGCGAGCGGCACGCCCTGCTCGTCCTGCCGCTGCACCCGGACCTCCAGCCGCTCCCCCTGGTCGTTGCGCACGGTGATCCGACCGCCGGTCACGGCCTCGACGACGCCCGTGACCTGGAGCCGCTCCCGCACCGACACCTGCCCGCGCGCGGCGGTCGCACACCCGATCGCGAGGAGCGCGGCCACGATCGGCACGGCCCACGAGTCCGACTTCAGCATGGGAGGGTCTGCGGTATCATGGCGAAACGAGCACCCGGCCCCTCATCCTACGCGACTCCGCTCCGACCGTCGGTTTCGCGCGGGCCGTCCCCGGCAACCATCATGCATCACTGGCTGATCAAGAGCGAACCCGACGTCTTCTCGATCCACGATCTCGCGAAGGCGAAGGCGCGGACGACCTGCTGGGAGGGAGTCCGCAACTACCAGGCCCGCAACTTCCTGCGGGCGATGAAGCTGGGGGACCGCGGCCTCTTCTATCATTCGAATGCGAGCCCCTCGGCCGTGGCCGGCGTCGTCGAGATCGTCCGCGAGGCCTACCCCGATCCCACCGCCTGGGATCGCACGAGCGACTACCACGATCCGAAGGCGTCGGCCGAGAACCCCGTCTGGTCGATGGTCGACGTGAAACTGGTCGAGATTTTCCCCCGGGAAATCCCCCTCGACGAGTTGCGGGGCCTGAAGGCGCTGGCCGGCATGGAGCTGCTGCGTCGCGGCAGCAGGCTCTCGGTGCAGCCCGTCACGGCGGCCGAATTTCGCACGATCGAGAAGTTGGCCCGCAGCAGGGCATAATGCCGGCATGACCTGCCGCAGCGAATCCGTCGCCCGGACCGTTTCCCACGCCGAGCCGGCGTTGCCCGCGGCGCTGGCCTGGATCGACGAGGAACTCGACGCCCTGCGGGCCGCGGGCCTCGAACGGCCGCACCGCATCCGCTCGGGCAGGCAGGGCCGGGTCGTCGAACTCGACGGGCGGACGCTGACGAATTTCGGCTCCAACGACTACCTCGGCTACGCCGGCGATGTCCGGCTCACGAAGGCGGCCTCCAAGGCGGCCTGCGCCGAGGGCTTCGGGGCGGGGGCCAGCCCGCTGGTCAGCGGCCACTCCCAGGCGCACGAGCGGCTCGAAGGGGCGGTCGCCGACCTGCTCGGGGTGGGCGCGGCGCTCGCCTACCCGAGCGGCTTCGCCGCCAATGCGGCCACGCTCGCCGCCCTCGCCGGGCCCGACGACTTCATCGCCAGCGACGAACGGAATCATGCGAGCATCATCGACGGCTGCCGGCTCTCCCGCGCGACGCTCGGCATCCATCCCCACCGTGATCTCGCCGCCCTCGAGGCCCTGCTCGCGGCGGCCCGCGGTCGCCGCCGCAGGCTGATCGTCACCGACACGCTGTTCTCGATGGACGGATCGATCGCCCCGCTGGCAGACCTCTGCGACATCGCCCGCAGGCACGACGCGATCCTGATGGTGGACGAGGCCCACGCCACCGGCGTCTTCGGCCCGCGCGGCAGCGGGCTCGTCGAGGAGCTCGGCTGTGCCGACGGCGTGCACGTTCGTGTCGGCACGCTCTCGAAGGCGCTCGGCGCCGCCGGCGGCTTCGTCGCCGGACATCCCGCGCTCGTCCACTGGCTGCGGCACAAGGCCCGGGCCTGGATCTTCTCGACGGCCCATCCCCCCGCGGTCGCCGCGGCCGCGGCCCGGGCCATCGAACTGGTGGCCGCGGAGCCCGAGCGCCGCAGCGGCCTCCGGGCCAAGGCCGCGGCGTTCCGCGAACGCCTCGCCCACGCCGGCCTCGACACCGCGCCGGCCGCGGCCCAGATCGTGCCGGTCGTGGCCGGGCCGCCGGAAGCGGCGGTCTCCCTCGCCGCCCGCTTGGCCGCCGCCGGCTTCTTCGTGCCCGCGATCCGCCCCCCGAGCGTGCCCTCGGGCAGGAGCCTCGTGCGGGCGAGCATCTGCTGGCATCATTCACCCGACGATCTCGACCGACTCGCCTCCGCGATCAGCCGCCATGCCCGTGCCTGACACCCCGCCCCGAGCCGACGCGTGGTGCGTGATCGGCGCCGGGCCGTCGGGCCTGACCGCGCTCAAGCACCTGCGCGCGGCGGGCCTGGAGGCGGAGTGCCTGGAGCGCGAGGACGACGTCGGGGGCAACTGGTATTTCGGCGCGGCGACGTCGCGGGTCTTCGCTTCGACCCGGCTGATCAGCTCGAAGTCGCTCACCGCCTACGTCGATTATCCGATGCCGCGGGACTGGCCCGCCTATCCCGACCACCGGCGCTGCCTCGAATACCTCCGCGGCTACGCCCGGCACTTCGACCTCCTCCCGCACATCCGCACGCATGCGCCGGTCGAATCGGTCGAGCCGCTCGGCGCCGCGGGCGCCGGGTGGCGGATCCGCATCGCCGGGCAGGGGCCGCGGGACTACGCCGGCGTCGTCATCGCCAGCGGCCACAACCACATCCCGCGGCTGCCGGCCATCCCCGGCACGTTCTCCGGCACGCTCCTGCACGCCGCCGACTACAAGTCGCCGACCCAGCCGGTGCCGATCGAGGGCCGCCGCGTGCTCGTCATCGGCGGCGGCAACTCCGGCTGCGACATCGCGGTGGAATGCTCGCGGCACGCCGCGCGGACGGTGCACTCCACGCGTCGCGGCTATTACGTCGTCCCGCGCGAGATTCTCGGCCGCCCGGCCGACCTGCGGGGCGAGCGGCTCCTCCGCATGGGCCTGCCGCTCTGGCTGCGGCGGCTCGTCAGCCTCCGCGCGATCGATCGCACGATCGGCCTGCCGTGGCGGCACGGGCTCCCGCGGCCGGATCATCGCCTCTGGGAAACGCACCCGATCGTGAACTCGGAGATTCTCGGCCGCATCGACGCGGCCGCGATCGAGCCCGCCGGCGACGTGGCGCGGTTCGACGGCGATCGGGTGACCTTCGCCGACGGCAGCCACCAGCCCTTCGACGTCGTCATCTGCGCCACCGGCTACGAGGCGACGATCCCCTTCATCGACGCCCGGCTGCTCGGCGCCGCCGCGGCCGCGGACTGCCCGCGGCTGTTTCTCAATCTCCTGCATCGGTCCCGCGACGACGTCGCGGTCGTGGGCCTGATCCAGCCCGACAGCGGCCAGTGGGGGCTCACCGACCTGCAGGCCCGGCTCGTCGCGCAGATGGCGGTGGCCGCACGCACGGCGCCGCGGGCCGCCGCCTGGCTCTATGCCGCGCGGCAGCGGCCCGCCCCCGCCGCAGGCATCCGCTACGTGTCGTCGGCGCGGCATGCGCTCGAGGTCGAGCACTTTTCCTACCGGCGCACGCTCGAGCGGCTCACGGCCGCGATGGACCGCCGCCTCCGCCGGGAACGCGGCCGGCGGCCACCCTCCCGGCGCATTCGACCACGCCATGTGCTAGCGTGAAGGGCTCCGCGGCGGGCGACCCCGCGGCACCCCAGCGGCCATGCGGCCGCGTGCCGCAGTCGCGCGAACGGCTCCGCGGTCGATTTTTCTTTCCGGAGGCAGAGCGATGGACATTCTCGGTGAGATCCTGAAGCAGGTGCTCGAGGGCGCGGCTCAGCAGCAGCAACAACAGCCGGCGCCGCAGCGGCAACCGCAGCAGCGGCCGCCCCAGGCCCCGCCGCAGGGCATGCCCTCGCCCAACGACCTGACCGACATCCTCACGCAGATCTTCGGTGGCGGCGGCGCCCAGAAGCTGCCCGACGTCGTCAAGCAGTTCGAGGAGAAGGGCATGCGCGACCAGGTCGATTCGTGGGTTCGCACCGGTCCCAACAAGCCGATCGAGCGGCGGCAGATCGAGGACGTGTTCGGCCACCGCGAACTCGACGACATCTCGCGTTCGCGCGGCATCGACCGCGACCAGCTGGCCGAAGTGCTGGCGAAGTACATCCCCAAGATCATCGACGAGCTGACCCCGGCCGGGCAGTTGCCGAGCCGTCGATAGAGAGGGCGGCGGGATCCCTGCCATGATGATGCCCACGGCGTCGATCGTGCGCCGGCATGCCGCGGCCGCCATCTGGGTGGCCGCGGCGTGTGCCGCTGCGCTCGTGGGGGAGGGCGCCGCGGCGGCCCGGGACTGGTCGGAGGTGCAACTCGCTTGGCGTGACGATCCGCGGGTGCCGGCCGATGTGCCGGCCGGCGTCGAGTCGCCGCAGGGTCGCCGACCGTCGCGGCGTGCCGTCCGCCGGGCCACCCGCCGCGGCCAGCCTCTCGATCGCGCGCCGATCGAGTCGCGTCGGATCAGCCCCGGCCCACCGCTGGGCGACGTGTCGGATCCTCCCGCGGGGCCGCCGCCGCTGAGCGGTGCCGAGCGGGGCCCGCGGGGCGTGGAGGCCACGCTGGCCTCGCCGTTCGAACACGACCGCACGTCGGCCGACGGCGTGACCACGCATCGAGATCAGCCCTACGGGTCGCGGGGCGACGGCCGGCAGAAGTTCGACCTCCACCTGCCGGCGGGCTGCAACGCGGGCCCGCTGCCGCTCGTGGTCTGGATTCACGGCACCGATTGGCGGACCGGTTCCAAGGCGGATTGCCCCGTGCTCTGGCTCGTCGGTCAGGGCTACGCCGTGGCCAGCGTCGGCTATCGCCTCAGCGACGGGGCCCTGTTCCCCGCCCAGTTGGACGATTGCCGGGCGGCGATCGCCACGCTCCAGCGCGACGCCGAACTCTGGGGGATCGACCCCGACCGGATCTGCGTGGTGGGAAACGCGGCCGGCGGGCATCTCGCGGCGCTCGTGGGCTTCGCCGCGCCGGCCGACGCCGTCCCGTCGTCCGGCGACGACGACCAGCCGCGGGCCGCGGAACACCGGGCCGTCGCCGCGGTCTGTGTCGTCGGCGCACCGACCCACCTGTCGAGCCTCGGTCCGGCGCACGATCGCGCGGCTTCGGCGGCCAGTCGGCTCATCGGCGGCCCCCTCCCCGAATTCCGCGAGGCGGCGCAGCGTGCCAGCCCCCTCGAGCACGTCTCGCCGGACGATCCGCCGACGCTCATCGTCCACGGCGCCCGCGACACGATCATTCCCTCCGACCAGGCCGTGCGGCTCGACCGCTCGCTCACCGCGGCCGGCATCGACAGCACGCTGGTGCTCCTCGACGCCGACGGATCGGCGCCATCCCTCGCGCAGGACTCCGTCGCCGGCATGGCGCTGCGCAACTTTCTCGACCGCGTGCTGGGCCCAGGACCGCGGCACGAGACGACGCCGGCCGCCCCGCGCTGAATCCGGGACGTGAATCGTTCCGCGCCGGCTCCTGCAACCGCGACGAGCCGCACGACCGCTGCATGCGATTCGGTCTACGTTCTCCGCCCGCCTTGTGCAGTCAACGCCGAGTCCCGTCGATACCTTCCCCTGTGCCGGGACGTTCCGGCACCCGTGCGGCACCCGCCCCGCACGCCGTTGTGGACGCATTCCGGAGCCTCATCACTTCACCATGTCATCCCGTCGCCACAAGCCAGCCGTCGCCGTGCAGAACCCGCTCGAAACCTATCTGCGCGACATCAACGAGACCTCCCTGCTCACCGCCGCCGACGAGAAGCGTCTGGCCGAGGCGATCGCCAAGGGAGACGCGTCGGCCCGCGACCACATGGTCCGCGCCAATCTGCGGCTCGTCGTGAACATCGCCCGCGGGTATGCCAACCGCGGACTGCCGCTGCCCGACCTCATCGAGGAAGGCAACCTCGGGCTGCTCCGGGCCGTGGAGGGCTTCGACCCGAAGATCGGCACGCGATTCAGCACCTACGCGAGCTACTGGATCAAGCAGTCGATCAAGCGGGCGCTGATCAACTCCGGCAAGACGATCCGCATCCCCGCCTACATGGTGGAACTGCTGTCCAAGTGGCGGCGGGCGACCGCCCGGCTCCTCGACTCGCTCGGCCGGACGCCCACGCCCGAAGAGGTCGCGCGGATGCTGGGCCTGGCCCGGAAGAAGCTGCCGATCATCAAGAAGGCGATCCACGTCCATCACGCGGCACCGCAGACCGAGCAGAGCGAGGGGGGCTGGTCGCTCGGCGAGTTGATCCGCGACGAAAACGCGAAGTGTCCCGCCGAGGTGCTCCTCGATCACGACACGCTCCGCCACGTCCTCCGGCGGATCGACGAGCTCGACCCGCGGGCCGCCACGATCATCAAGCTCCGCTTCGGCCTCGGCGGCGGCGAGCCGATGACGCTCAAGGAGATCGGGGCGGTGCTCGGGTTGACCCGCGAACGGGTGCGGCAAATCGAGTCGGAGACGCTCGCCGGGCTCGCGATGGAGATCGACGGCGTGCCGCGGGCCCGAATCCAGTTGCGTCACGGCGCCTGACACCGCTACGCTGCGCAGCCATGGATCTCGCCCGCCACATCCGCCCGATTCCCGACTTTCCCAAGCCGGGCATCCTGTTTCGCGACATCACGCCGCTCCTCGCCGACGCGGGGGCGTTTGCGGAGGCGATCGACCGGCTGGCGGAGCCGTGGCGGGCCGCGGGGCTCGACGCCATCGCCGCCGTCGAGGCCCGGGGCTTCCTGTTTGCCGGACCGCTGGCCGTCGCCCTGGGCGTGGGGCTGATCCCGGTGCGCAAGCCGGGCAAGCTGCCCGCCGACACCATCGCCCACGAGTACGACCTCGAATACGGCCGCGACCGGCTCGAGATGCACCGCGGCATCCTCACGGCCGGGGCCCGCGTGCTCGTGGTGGATGACGTGCTGGCCACCGGCGGCACCGCCGAGGCCTGCGTGCGGCTGATCGAAGCCGGCGGCGGCACGGTGGCCGGGGCCGCGTTTCTCGTCGAGATCGAGCCGCTGGGCGGCCGCGAGCGGCTCGCGCCGCACCGCGTCGAAAGCGTGCTCACGTACTGAATCGCACGCACGCGCGGCTCGGGTTCGCCCGTCTGCCTCGCCCCCGCCGGGGGCCGCGCGCGGGACCGCCGCCGCCCGACCGAGCCTTTTGAAAGGCTCTCCTCGATCGGGTAGGCTCTCCCCCGCGCGGGGAGTCGCGGCTCCATCCCGCCCCGACACACGAGGGCTTCATGGTTTCCATCGGTCCTGCCGAACTCGTTTCGCTCGTCGTCGCCTGGCTCTGCTCACCGGGCCTGCTCGGGCTGCCGCTCTCGGTGCCGCCGCTGCCGCCCGACCCCGTGATCGAGCGGGCCGCGGCCGACGAGTGCCTGTTTCACTTCGCCACGGCGGGCGTGGCCGCGGCCTCGGGCGACGCGCAGAACCTCACCGAACGGATGCTCGCCGATCCGGAGATGCGGGATTTCCTGGCCGCCCTCGCCGCGCAGATCAGCGGCGCCGCCCGGCAGGCCTCGGCGGCGCCGCCGGAGACGAAGGCCGCGGTCACCACGCTGGCCGCGGCGCTGCTGACGCGACCGCTCGCCCTCTCGATCGATCAGGTGCGGATGCGACCGGACGGCGATCCGCCGGCAGTGGTGGCGTCGCTGGCGATCCGCGTCGGCGACGCAGGGCCCCAGATCGCGGCGGCGATGGAGCGGCTGCTGACACCCGTCTGGGAGGAGTATTCGGCGACCATCGCGCCGGGCATCACGCATGCCGCCGAGCCGGAGGAAATCCGGATCGGGGGCGGCCGGTGGCGGCGGTCGCCGCTGAGGTTCATGGGCCCGCTCTCCTGGGGTCTCAACGACGGGACCTACGTCGTCGCGGTCGGGCCTGGGGCCCTCGAGTCGCTCGTGGCGCGGATCAACGACGCCGACCGCACGGCCCCGGCGTGGAAGGTCGCTCTCGAGAAGCGGATGCCGGTGACGCGGCGGAGTACGCTCACCTATCTCGACGCCGGCGAGTGCGTGCGGATCGTCTCGGGGCTCGACGCCCCCGACCGTGAGCACTTCCTGGCGTTTCTCGCCGCGACCGGCATCGCGAAGCTGGCGTCGGCCGGCGCGGTCACGGGGATGACGGCCGACGGCGTATCGTCCACGCTGTGGCTCGGTTTCGACGGTGCTCCCGGCGGCCTGTTCGCCAAGCCCGCCAGCGGCATCGGGCCGCGCGAGCTCGGCCGCGTGCCGGCCGACGCGCTCTTGGCCCAGTCGTGGTCGCTCGACCTCTCGAAGACGCTCGCCGCCGGGCTGGCGGCCGTGGCGGCGGCGAATCCTCGCGCCGCGGAGGAGTTTCGCGCGGGCCTCGAGCAGGTCCGGGCGGTCGCGGGGATCGACATCGACCGGCACCTGCTCGCGCCCCTGGGCCCGGACTGGACCGTGTTCTCGCTGCCGGCGCCGGGGGCGATGCTTCCGAACCTCGCGATCATCGCCGGCGTTCGCGACCGGCCCACGTTCGCGCAGACCCACCAGGCGTTGCTCGGCGTCCTCCGCACCGCCGGCGCCACGGACGACGTGCAGTTCGCCGTCCGCGAGATTCCCTACCGCGGCCAGACGCTGTTCTGCCTCGAGACCTCGGGCGCGGGCATGGCGATTCCGGTCACGCCCACCTGGTGCCTCACCGACGACAGCCTCGTGATCACGCTCTCGCCGCAACTCATGAAGACGCTCCTGGCACGCGACGGGGCCGACGGCGGCCTCGGGACGGTGGCCGAGGTCCGCGAGGCCGTCGCCGCCGGCGAGCCCACGCTCGTCGGCGTGATCGACCCCGTGAGCCTCGTCGGGACGCTGTGCGGGCTCTACGAGATGGCCGTGCCGATGGCGCGGAGCGTGCTCGGTCAGCAGCGGGTCGCGATCGATCTTCCCCATCTGCCGCCCGCCTCCGCGATCATGCCCTTCGTGCGGCCGAGCGTGAGCGTGGTGCGGCACGAGGCCGACGGGATCTTCGTGCGATCCACGGGCTCGGTCCCCCTCGGGCCGCTCACGTCGGGCGGCGGGGTGCTCGGCGTCTCGCCCGCGTCGCTGCCGGTGCTCGTCGGACTCCTGCTGCCCGCCGTGCAGAGCGCCCGCGAGGCAGCCCGCCGAACGCAGGCGATGAACAACATGCGGCAGGTCGTGCTCGCGATCCACCAGTACGAGGCGGCCGAGCGCCGCCTGCCGGCGCAGGCCATCTGCGACGCTGCGGGCAAGCCGCTCCTGAGTTGGCGCGTCGCGATCCTTCCCTACATCGGCCAAGCCGACCTCCACAGGCAGTTTCACCTCGACGAGCCGTGGGACAGCGAGCACAACCGGAAGCTCATCCCGCTGATGCCGGCCGTGCTCTCGGATCCGACCGCCACGCCCGAGCGGATCGGCGCGGGGCTGACGACGCTGCAGGTGCTCACGGGCCCGGACACGCCCTTCCGCGAGCCCGCGAAGCCGCTCACCTTCGCCCATATCTCCGACGGGATGAGCAACACGCTGGCCGTGGTCGAGGTGGCCCCCGACAACGCGGTTCCCTGGACGAAGCCCGAGGACCACGCCTTCGATCCCAAGCGGCCGCTCGACGGCATCGGCCATCCGCAGCGGCCCGGCGGCGAGTTCCTCGGCGCGATGTTCGACGGCAGCGTCCGCACCTTCACGCCCGACCCCGCAGTCTTCAAGGCGATCGTCACGCCCTCGGGCGACGAGCCCTGCAGGCTCGACTGAACGCCACCCAGAGTTCTTCACCAGGAGGAATCGATGCCGATCGCCGTCGTCTGCCCCGGGTGCCAAAAGACGCTGCGCGCCGCGGAGAAGCTGGCCGGCAAGCGGGTAAAATGCCCCGGTTGCGGCGGGGCGATCTCCATCCCCGCCGCGGTCGGTCAAAGTCCCCGGCCTGCGGCGCCGGTCCCCGATCCCGGCCCGGGGCCGGCGGGATCGACGGCCACGCCATCCTTTGACTGGTGGGACGATTTCGACGACGCGACGCCGGGGGCGCGAATCCTCCCCCCGGTCCCCACGGCGGCCTTGAGCCCTCCCCCGGCTGCGGCCGCGACACCCACGACGCCTCCCACCAGGAGCGTGCCGCGACCGGCTCCGCAGCAGGCTCGGCCGCGGTTTCGCTCCCTGGCACTCCTGCTGGTGCTCGTTCCGCTCGGCCTCCAGATGCTGGGGACCGCCGAAGACGTGGAGGTGCGGTTGCAGAAGATGCTCGACAGCGATCCGGACTTCGCCGCTCGGTATGCGGTGATCGAGGCGGCGCCGGCCGGTGAGGTCGATGCGGATGACCTCTTCGCGGCGCTGCCCGGCGGTCGCATCGTCGGCGCCCATCTCCCGCGCGACACGTATGTTCACTGGGTCTACGCGGTCGTCGCGGCCGTCGTGTTGCTGGCGGCGGTTCGCCTGCTGTTCGAGCCGGGAGGCTCGACCGTTCTCCAACTCGCCGGCGCGCTCGCCATCACCGCGACCGCGGGGATCGTGTCGCTGTTGATCTTTCAGTTTCTCGCCGAACTCTCCCAAGGGCTGTGGGTGCGCGGCCGGGGAATCCTCGTCGTCCCGTTCTTCATCGTCAAGCTGATCGGATTCTCATATCGTGCGGCGCTCGACCCCGAGAACGGTTTCCTGCTCAGCTTCTTCGGCTTCACGATGGGCGTCGGCCTGTGCGAGGAATTCGTCAAGCTGATCCCCGCGACGGGGCTGATGAAGCAGGGCCGGTGCGACTGGCGCGGCGCGTGCGCCCTGGGGCTGGCCAGCGGCATCGGGTTCGGTGTCGCGGAAGGGATCATGTACTCGTCCGACTACTACAACGGCGTCGCGTACGGCGACGTCTATCTGACTCGCTTCGTTTCCTGCGTCGGCCTGCACGCCATCTGGACCGGGGCCGCCGCCGTGCTGGCGGCGCATCAGTGGCGGTCGTTCGAGTCGAACGACACATCGGACATGGCGATCGCCGGGCTCAAGGCGATCGCGGTTCCCGCGATCCTCCACGGGCTCTACGATACGTTGCTCAAGCGCGACCTGGAGGCGTGGGCCCTCGTCACCGCGGTCGTCAGCTTTGCGTGGCTCGTCGGGGTGATCGAGCACGCGCGGTGGAGCGAGGCGGCGCAGGAGCGCGACTCGTTCGCCGCCGCGTGAGCGGCCTGCCGGAGCGGCCGCAGGAAGGAACGAGAACCGTCATGATCGGCCCGGAAAAAACCCGCGTCGTCGTCGCCATGTCGGGGGGCGTCGATTCCAGCGTCGCAGCGGCGCTGCTCGTCGAGGCCGGCCACGAATGCGTCGGCGTCTTCATGCGGCAGGCCGCCCCGCCGCTGCCACCCGCGGGCGGACTGGCGATCGTCGAGCCGCCGCGGCCCGGGCATCAGGGCTGCTGCAGCGCGGCCGACGCCCTCGACGCCCGCCGGGTCGCCGACCGCCTCGGCATCCCGCTCTACGCGCTCGATCTCACCGCCGACTTCGCGCGGATCATCGACTACTTCGCCGCCGAATACGGCCGCGGCCGCACCCCGAATCCCTGCGTGCGCTGCAACGCCTGGCTCAAGTTCGGCCGCCTCTTCGACCACGCCGACGCGATCGGGGCCACGCACGTCGCCACGGGCCACTACGCGCGTCTGGAATCGGAGGACGGCGGCGGGTTCCGGCTCCGCCGCGGCCTCGACGCCTCCCGCGACCAGTCCTACGTCCTCTTCGACATCCAGCCCGATCGGTTGCGGCGGATGCTCCTGCCGGTGGGGCCGCTCTCCAAGGTGGAGGTGCGGGCCCGCGCCGCCGGCCTCGGCCTCGCCACCGCCGACAAGCCCGACAGCCAGGAAATCTGCTTCGTGGCGCCCGGCGCGCACGCGCGGCTGGTCGCGCAGCGGCTCGGCGGCTCGCGGGCGGGCGAGATCGTCGATTCCGCCGGCCGGGTCCTCGGTCGCCACGACGGCATCGAGCATTTCACCGTCGGCCAGGCGAAGGGTCTCGGGATCGCCACCGGCTCGCGGCGCTACGTCGTCCGCATCGATCCCGACTCGTGCCGCGTGGTCGTGGGCGGCCGGGAGGAGGTGCCCGAGCAGACGCTCACGGCGGCCGAGGCGACGTGGCTGATCGACACCCCGACCGAGCCGTTCCCCTGCCTCGTCCAGTGTCGGGCCCAACGCGGGCCGGCCCCGGCCGTGGTGACGCCCCTCCCCGGCCGGCGGTTTTCCGCCCGGTTCACCGCCGGGCCGGAAGCGTCCCCGGGGCCGATTTCGCCGGGGCAACCGGCGGTCTGCTACGTCGGCGACCGCGTCGTCGGCGGGGGCTGGATCGCGTCCTGAGCGGCTGCTTTCGCCCGGGCCAACCGCGAACTACCCTTGGAGGGAACCGGTCCGTTCCCTCCCCCTGAGCCGCCGCGAACCACCCATGCCCGAATTCAAAGCCGAAGCCCTGCCGTGGCAGATCCCGACTCCCGTGCTCGTCGCCGCCGGGCTCCTCCTCGGCCTGCTCGCGCTGACGATGCTGCTGCTCGTGTTCAACTACGGGCAACTCTGGTTCCAGGCCTACTGGTCGAAGGCCCGCGTGCGGTTCCTCGAACTGCTCGGCATGAGTCTGCGCAAGGTCAACGCGCGGACGATCGTGCAGGCCCGGATCATGGCGACCCAGGCCGGGCTCGGTGCCGACGTCACCGCGCGGCGGCTGGAGGCCCATTACCTCGCCGGCGGCGACGTGCCGCGGGTGATCCGCGCGTTGATCGCCGCCCAGCGGGCCGATCTCGACCTCGATTTCGACCGTGCCTGCGCGATCGACCTCGCGGGCCGCGACGTGCTCGACGCCGTGCAGACGAGCGTCAACCCCAAGGTCATCGACTGCCCCGACGCCGCCGGCGGGAAGTCCACGCTCTCCGCGGTCGCCAAGAACGGCGTCGAGTTGAAGATTCGGGCGCGGGTCACCGTGCGGACGAATCTCAAGCAATTGATCGGCGGGGCGACCGAGGAAACGATCATCGCCCGCGTCGGCGAGGGCATCATCACGTCGATCGGCTCGGCCGACAGCCACTTCGAGGTGATGGAACACCCCGACAAGATCTCCACGGCCGTGCTCCAGCGCGGCCTCGACGCCCAGACCGCTTTTCAGATCGTGTCGATCGACATCGCCGACATCGAGGTCGGCGAGAACATCGGCGCCCGGCTCCAGGCCGATCAGGCGGAGGCCGACACCCGGGTCGCCCGGGCCAAGGCGGAGGAACGCCGCAGCGTGGCCATCGCCCGCGAGCAGGAAATGAAGGCGGCCACGGCCGACAATCGCGCCCGCCTGCTCCAGGCGGAGGCCCTGGTGCCCAAGTCGATCGGCGACGCCTTCCGGGCCGGCAAGCTGGAAAACCTCGGCGGCGGCAACGGCAAGGCGTAGGCCGCCCAGGCCGCCCACTGTGCCGGATCTGACGGTCAAGACGGGCAAGCCCGTCACAAGCCGGGAAATCGGCCAAACTTTGCCGGCTCTCCGCGCCGATATCTCGTTCTGTGGGCGTTGACCGTCAAGACGACGGTCGGTCCCAGGGCCGGCCCGCCGGCCCCCACGTGATCCAGAGGCAAGGGAGTGTGCCCTATGGCGATGCGTCAGTTGCGAGTCTACACGGGCCCGGACATCGAGGCTTCGAGCCTGGCCTTGAAGCAAGCCCCGGCCGAAAATAAGGTTCGCGTCACGCTCGGTGACGTGCTCCCGTTGCTCGCCGACGCGGTGGCGAGCAATCGCACGTGGCTGGCCGACTTCCAGGACGACGAACTCGAGATCTCCTCCGACCTCAACGACGTGCTCCAGGCCTACCGGCACTTCCGCCGGCCGAGCGCCTGACGCGGACCTGACGGGCCGCTGTTTCGGGGGATGGACCTGACCGCCGACGGGTTTGGGGCTACTTTCTCCCCATCTGCCAGAAAATACCCCTCTTGCGAGTGATCGCCGGGCGAGGCATACTCCTTTCCCGGATCATGCCTCACTCAGTGAACCTTTCCGATCTTGGCAGGCGCGTGCGCGCCGCCCGGCTCGCGCGTCGCCTGACGCTCGAGGAGGTGGTCTCGCGCACCGACTTCACGGTCAGTTGGCTTTCCAAGTTGGAAAACGGCCAACTCGCGCCGTCGCTCGAGGGCCTCGTCAAGCTTGCCGACGTCCTGGAATGCGGCGTGGAAAGCCTGGTCGAGGGCCTCTCGATCCCTCCGCAGTACGTGGTGGTCAAGAACGGCGAGGGCACGGCTTGCCACCCGAAGGACGGCAAGTCCGGCATCGTGGTGGAAGGCCTCGCCGACCAGTGGCGCAACCGCCACATGAACCCCTCGATTCTGCACATCAGCGGTTCGGGCAACCGCCGGCATCCGGACAACCACGACGGCGAACGCTTCCTCTACGTGCTCGAGGGGGAGGTGAAGATTGCCTACGGCGACGACGTCATCGCGCTCGGGCCCGGCGACAGCATCTACATCTACGCCGCCATTCCCCACACCATCGCCCCCGCCGGCCGGACGCCGGCGCGGCTCTTGAGCGTCTCGTACGACCCGGCTGAAAAACGGAGCCGCGCTCCGTTGGCCAACGGCGTCCACGACCATGATGGCAAGGCGAAGCCCAAGCCATCCCGCTCCAAGGACCGGCGGTAGTCGGGCCATTGCCCGGGGCCGGCGCGGCGCCGGCGGTGAGCCACGATCAATCGGCTCCGCGATCCGGCGGCACTCTCGATCGGTCGCTGGATGGCCCGTTCCACGGGTGCCTATACTTCAAGGCTGAGTTTGGTGCTGGCCGGCTGCCGCGGAAGTGGGCCGCCCTGCGGTGCCCGCGAACAGGAGCCCTCGGTCATGCCGTTCAACCGCCGCGACTTCGTGCACCGCGCCCTCGGAGTGGCCGCCGCGGCGTTGGCCGGGGATTCCGTGTCGCGGGGTGCCGCCGCCGAGCCCCCGGCCGGCCCGGCCGCCGCCCCCGCCGACCGGCTGCGGGTCGCCGTGATTGGGGTCAACGGCCAGGGGTCGCATCATGTCCGCGAATGGATCGCCAACCCCGACGCCGACCTCGTGGCCATCTGCGACGTCGATCCCGGCGCGTTCGTCCGGCTCTGCGAGCGGGGCTATCACAAGCACGCGCTCACGCCGCCGGAATTCGTCCAGGACGTGCGGCGCCTCCTGGATCGCCGAGACATCGACGCCGTCTCGATCGCCACGCCCAACCACTGGCACGCCGTGATGGCCATCTGGGCGATGCAGTCGGGCAAGGACGTGTACGTCGAGAAGCCGTGCAGCCACACGGTCGAAGAGGGCCGCGTGATCACGCAATGGGCCCGGAAGCTCGGCCGCATGTGCCAGATGGGGGTGCAGAGCCGCAGCATGACCGGCATGCGGGAAACGATCGACTTCGTGAAGAGCGGCCGGATCGGCCCCGTGAAAGTCGCCCATGCCCTCTGCTACAAGCGGCGCAAGAGCATCGGCCTCGTCGACACGCCGGCGCCGGTGCCGCCCGGCATGAATTTCGACCTCTGGGCGGGCCCCGCTCCCGACACGGTGCCGCATCGCGAACGCCTGCACTACGACTGGCACTGGGACCTCGCCACCGGCAACGGCGATCTCGGCAACCAAAACCCGCACGAGCTCGACAAGGCGCGGTGGGGATTGGGCAAGCAGGAGCTGCCGCGGCGGGTCGTGAGCCTCGGCGGCCGGCTCGGCTACATCGACAACGGCAACGTGGCCAACAGCCAGGTGACGGTCTATCAGTGGGACGACGCGGTGTTGATCTCCGACGTGCGCGGCCTGGAGATCAAGACGCCGGTGACGTTCGGCCTGAAATACGGCCCGCTCGGCGTGGCGAACATCTGGTGGGGCACCGAGGGCTACGTCGTCGCCCCCAACTACACCACGGGGATCGCCTTCGATTACGACGGCAACAAGCTCGGCGAGTGGTCGGGCGGCTCGTACCAGCAGCACTTTGCCAACTTCGTCCAGGCGGTCAGGAGCCGGCGGCACGAGGATCTGCACCTCGACATCGAGGACGGCCACCTCTCGAGCGCCCTGGCCCACCTCGGCAACGTCTCGTGGATCCTCGGCGCGAAGGCGGAGCCGGGCACGCGGCCGACCCTCGCCGCCGACGAGCGGCACGTGGCCGACACGTTCACCAGCTTCGAGGCCCACCTGCGGGACAACGCCGTCGATTTCGCCGCCACGCCGCTGAAGCTCGGCCGCGAATTGACGATCGACCCGCGGACGGAGCAGGCGTCGGATCCGGAGGCCAACCGCCTCTTCACCCGCACCTACCGCAAGGGGTATGAACTGCCGCGCGTGTGATCGCGTCAGCCGTCGGTCGGATGCGCGGGCGTCGGCAGGAGCCGTTGCCAAAACTCCAGGTCGAGCCAGCGGCCGAACTTGAAGCCCGCCTCGCGCACGGTGCCGCAGTGCCGAAACCCGAGCTTCTTGTGGAGCGCGATGCTGGCGGCGTTCGACGCGTCCACGCCGCCGATGAGTTGGTGCAGGTCGCGGGCCTGCGCCTCGGCCACGAGCGCCGCGAGCAACGCCTGCCCGACGCCCTGGCCGCGGAACCGTTCGTCCACGTAGACCGAGTGCTCCGCCGAATACTTGTAGGCGGCCCGCGGCCGGAAGGGCCCCCAGGTCGCGAAGCCCGCGAGCACTCCGGGCTCCCGCTCGATCCCCAGCACCGGCACGCCCGCCGCCTGCTTGTCGGCAAACCACGCCTCCATCACCGCCACCGACCGCGGGCGGTATTCGTAGAGCGCCGTCGAGTGGAGGATCGCCTGATTGAAGATCGCCCGGATCGCCTCCAGGTGCTCCGGCGTGCAGGAGATGATCGCGGGCGGCTCGGGACGCGGCGGTTTCGGTGTGCGGGGCATTGGCGGGAAAGGCAAAGGTCGTGGAGGACCTGCCCCCTGGCTGGCTAAGGGCGTCCGATGCACCAGAGCGAATCGTGCGTCCGCAGGAAGATCCGGCCATCGACGAGGACGGGCGTGGCCACCGTCATTTCGTCCACGCTGCCTTCGCCGATCACCTTGAACGCATCGCCCAGCTCGAGGGCCGTGGACTTGCCGTCCTCCCGGGTGACGACGATCCGGCCGTCGGCGAGCACAGGCGAAGCGCTGTAGGCGTTGCGATTCTTCGGAAGTTCGCCCTGCCAGAGGGTCGCGCCCGTCGTTGCGTCGAGACATTCCACCCGCCCCTTGTCGGTGCAGACGAAGAGGCGACCGTCCCGGGCCGCCGGCGTCGGCACGTCCGCGCCCACGTCCTTGCGGGTCCACGCCACGTGGGTGCCGGTCACGTCGCCATGGCCACCGCGGCGGATCGCCGTGATCGTGCCGCCCCGGGCATAGGGGGCGATGATGAGATCGCCCACCGCGAGGGGCGAGGCGATGGAGCGGAAAAACGTGTCGCCGGTCGGGTTGAGACCGCCCACCCGCCAGCATTCCTTGCCGGTCGCGGCGTCGTGCGCGGTGACGTGGTCGGCACCGAGCACGACGACCAACTCGGCCGGTTCCCCCTTGGCCGCATCCCCCGCGAGCACCAGGGGCGTCGAGTAGCTGTGCGCGGCCTCCTCCGGCGCGTCGAGCATCCGATCCTGCTTCCAGAGCAGCTTGCCCGTCTGGCGATCGAAGGCCGCCAGGTAGCTCGGTCCGCTCTGCATCACCGCCACGACCACCGCCCGCGCCGTGAGGACCGGGGAGGTGCCGATGTCCCACCAGAGCGTGTCGGCCCCGAACTGCTCCTGGAGGTTCGTCTTCCAGGCCACGCCGCCGTCGGCCAGGTCGAGGCAGGCCAGTTCGCCGCTCTTGAAGTAGACCCACACATGCGTGCCGTCGGTCACCGGCGACGGATTGCAACCGGTCGCCTTCTTGTGCTTGCCGGCCCGCTCGGGTCCGAGAGTCCGGCGCCATCGTTCCTGGCCGTTCCGGTCGAGGCAGAGCGCCGCGTCGTTGCCGTCGATCGCGCAGGTGACGACGATCCGGTCGCCCCAGATCGCCGGCGTGCTGGCGCCGAGCCCCGGGAGCTTCACCCGCCAGAGGACGTGCTCCGTGGGGCTCCACGTGGCGACGTAGCCGGTGCCGGCGGCCGCCCCGTCGAGGGTGGGCCCGCGCCAATTCGGCCAGTTGTCGGCCCGCGCGGCGGACACCGCGGCCGCCACCGCGACCGCGGCGAGCCGCAGATCGAACCACCGTCGCGCCATCGTCGTCGCCATCGTGCAACCCCGTCGTCTTCCGGTCGCGGGCCTCGAACCGCGGGGCCGAAGTCTACCGCGCCTGCGCCCCGCCGACTCGCAACTGTCCCTCCGGAGATCGCCGCCGGGGCGGCCTCCCGCAGCGGATCCTTGCCGCCCGCGATCGGGGCTCCGAACCATGGGGGCGTCCGCGGCCGTTTCCGCGGGGCCGCCGGATCCGCCGGCGCTGGTCTCGAGTCCCGGCACCTTGGACGCCGCTGAACGGCCACCAGGCCGAGGGAGTCTGTGATGGCAGCCGAGCCGGTCGCCGTGGTGTCGGTCGAACCGGTCTCGGTCGCGGCGGTGCGGTCGCTGCTCGAGCCGCAGACCCCGCCGTGCCTTTCGGTCTATCTCCCCACGCACCGAAACGTGCCCGACAACACCGTGGACCAACCCGCCTTCCGGCATCTGGTCGAGGCGTTGGAGATGGCCCTCTCCATGTCGCATCCCCGGGACCGGATCGAGCGGCTGCTCCATCCCTTTCGGCTGCTGGAGGGAGACGCGCGATTCTGGCAGCACACGCGGGACGGCTTGGCCGTACTCGCAAGCGACGGGCGGGCGCGGGTCTTCCTGCTGCAGCGGCCGGTGCCGCCCCTGGCCCTCGTCACGCCCCGGTTCCACACGATGCCGCTGGTGCGGATCGCCGCCGCGCTCGCACGGTTTCAGGTGCTCGCCCTCACCAGCCGCGAGGCCCACGTTTTCGAGGGCATGATCTGGCACGACGCCCAGGCCGCCACGGTCGAGCGGCTCGACCCGGTGCCGCTGGCCGGCACCGCCGGCCGGCCACCCGCCGAAACCCTCGCCCGCCGGGAGGTCATCGACGAGGAGACGTTCCAACCGCACCGCGTGAAGCGCGGCACCGGTCCGAGCGGCATGGCGGGTCCCACGGCGGTGCACGGGGGGTTTGGCGCGAAGCACGACGACATCGACGCCGACACGGAGATCTTCCTGCGGCACGTGGATCAGGTGGTGCGGGAACAAGCCTCGGTCCGATCCGGCCTGCCGCTCGTGCTGGTGGCGCCCGCTCGGCTCGCCGCCACGTTCCGCGGCCTCTCGAAAAATCCCTTTCTGATCGAGGACCACATCGACAAGGATCCGCACCTCATGCCGGCCGACGCGCTCGCCGCGGCTGTGAAGCCGGTCTTCACCGCGGCCCACGACCGGCTGATCGCCCGCCACGTGCGGGCCTACGAACAGGCCCGGGACCACGACCGTGCCGCGGCGGATCTCTCCGACATCGCCCGCGCCGCGGTGGGCGGCCGGGTGGCCACGCTCCTGATCGAGGCCGACCGGTTCGAGTCGGGCACGTTCAACCGGTCCACGGGGGCGATCGAGACCGACGGCGAGGCGACCGCCGACCTCTCCCGCTCGGGCGACCAGCCGGCGATCCGCATCGCCGACCTCTTCGGCGCCCTGGCGGAGACGGTGCTCCTCGACGGCGGCGAGATCGTCGCCCTGAGCCGCAACGCGATGCCGACCGAGTCGGGCGTGGCCGCGATCTACCGCTGGTGAGTCGGCCGGACTCTACAATCGGCGGCATGCACGCCCCGCCGCCCGCCCCCGACTTCAGCGACTGCCCCGACCGCCGCGGCACCGGCTCCGAGAAGTGGGACCGCTGGGCGGGCCGCGACGTGCTGCCGCTCTGGGTGGCCGACATGGATTTTCCTGCGGCCGAGGTGATCCTGGACGCGATCCGGGCGCGGACCGACCACGGCGTCTTCGGCTACACGCACGCCCCACCGGGCTTCGCACCCGCCCTGGCCGCGCACCTCGAGCAGCGGCATGGCTGGCGGATCGATCCCGGCTGCATCACGAGCACGCCGGGGGTCGTGACCGGCCTGGCGATCACCGCGCGGCTGCTGGCCCGCGACGACGACGAGATTCTCACCTTCACCCCGGTCTACCCGCCGTTCCTCACGCTGCCCGGGCTCGCCGGCCGCCGCGTGGTGCGGGTGCCGCTCGCCCAGTCCCCAGCCGCCTGGTCGATCGACTGGGACTCGCTCGCCGCCGCGGTCACGCCCCGGTCCACGCTCTTCTGGCTCTGCCATCCGCACAATCCCACCGGCACGGTCTTCGCCCGCGAGGAACTCCTGCGGCTGGCCGACTTTGCCGCGCGGCACGGGCTCACGGTCGTGAGCGACGAGATCTGGTCCGACCTCGTGCTCGACGAGGCAGCGGCCGCGCGGCACGTGCCGTTCGCGAGCCTCGACCATCCGGCGGCGCGATCCGCGATCACGCTCACGTCCCCCTCCAAAACCTGGAACCTTGCGGGTCTGGGCTGCGCCGCGGCGATCGTGCCCGAGGCGACGCTCCGGAAGCGGTGGCGCGCCGCCGGCAGCGGCCTGGTGCCGATGATCAACCCGCTTGGCTACGCCGCGGCCGAGGCGGCCTGGCAGTACGGCGACGCGTGGCGGCACGGGCTGCTCGCGGTGCTCCGTCGGCATCGCGATCTCGTGCAGCGGGCGGTCGCCGGCATTCCCGGGCTCTCCTGCGTGCCGGCCCAGGCGACCTACCTCGCGTGGATCGACTGCCGAGGCGCCGGGTGCGCCGACCCCCAGGCCGCCTGCGAAGCGGCCGGGCTCGGCCCCTCCGACGGCCGCGACTTCGGCGCGCCGGGCTTCATCCGGATCAACACCGCCTGCCCCACTCCGCGGCTCGAAGAGGCCCTGCGGCGGTTGGCGAGGGCGTTCGCGGTCTGACGCGCGGCGGCGTGTTACGATCAGCGGCTCGGTGACCAGACGTTTTCGCGAGCCTTCCCGCATGCGCCACGCCCCGATCGACCCGGAACTGTTCGTCGCCCATCGCCACAGGCTCGCGGCACTCCTCCCGGCCCGCAGCGTGGCGATCGTCCATGCGGCCGACATCCCTCCCGCGACCGGAGACGGCACGCTGCGGATGCATCCCGCCGCCGATCTTTTCTGGCTGACCGGGATCGAGCAGGAGGAGAGCGTGCTCGTGCTCTCGCCGGACGCCGTCGATCCCGCCCATCGCGAAATCCTCTTCATCCGCCAGCCGAGCGCGCATCTGACGACGTGGGAGGGGGAAAAGCTCACCCAAGACAAGGCGCGGGCCGTCTCGGGCGTGGCGAAGGTGCTCTGGCTCGCCGACCTGCCGGGGGTGCTGCACCAGTTGCTGGTCGCGGCCGACACCGTGCATCTCAATGCCAACGAGCACGAGCGGGCGGTCATCGACGTCGATTCCCGCGACCTGCGGCTTGCCCGGCAACTGATGGCCCGCTATCCGCTCCACCGCTACGCCCGGCTCGCCCCCCTCCTGCGAACGCTGCGGGCGGTGAAGGACGACGCCGAGGTGGGCCTGATCCGGCAGGCCATCGACATCACCGACGCGGGCCTGCGCCGGGTGCTGGCGGCCCTGCGGCCGGGCGTGATGGAGCATGAACTCGAGGCCGAGTTGGTCGCGGAGTTCACCCGCCGCCGCGCCGCGATGGCCTACGAGCCGATCATCGCCTCCGGCCGCAACAGCTGCGTCCTGCACTACACCGACAACGACAAGGTCTGCGCCGCGGGCGATCTCGTGCTCATCGACGTGGGGGCCAGTTACGCCAACTACTGCGCCGACCTGACGCGAACCTATCCCGTCAGTGGCCGGTTCACGCCGCGGCAGCGGGCGGTCTACGACGCGGTGCTCCGCGTGCTGAAGCACGCCATCGGCCGGGCCACCGTGGGCACCACCCTGCGGAACTGGAAGCGGGCGGCGCAGGAGGAGATGGCCGAGGAACTCGTGGCGCTCGGGCTCATCACGGCGGCCGCCGCCGCGGCAGGCTCGGCCGACGAGCCGGCCTGCAAACGGTATTTCATGCACGGGCTGGGGCACTCCCTGGGGCTCGGCGTGCACGACCTCGCGCCGCACGACGGCCCCTTCGCACCGGGCTGGGTGCTCACGGTGGAGCCGGGCATCTACATTCCGGAAGAGGGGATCGGCGTGCGGCTCGAAAACGACATCCTGATCACGGCCGAGGGGCCCGTCGATCTCTGCGGCCACGTGCCGCTCGAGGCGGACGAGGTGGAGTCGCTACTGGCCCGCCGTGCCGGCTGACGCGGTCCGGCCGCCGGCCTGCTATACTCCCGCCGTTCAATCCCCCGGGAGCCGACCCATGCGTTCATTCGTCGCCAGCGCCGTCCTCCTCGCCCTCACCCTTTGTTTTCAGGAGCCCGCCGTGCCCGCAGACCCCGCCGCCAATGGAACGACCGCCGACGCGCCCCATCCCAAGCTGCCCCGGGGGGCCGGTGCGATCGACGCCGACGCGCCCAAGGCCTTCACGACCACCGCATCGGGGCTCCGCTACCGCGTGCTCCGCAAGGGCAAGGGGGCCAACCCGAAGGCCACGAGCAACGTGCAGGTCAACTACCACGGCTGGCTCGAAAACGGCAAGGTGTTCGACAGTTCCTACGACCGCGGCGAGGCGATCGAGTTCCCGCTCAACGGCGTCATCCCCGGTTGGACCGAGGGGATGCAGCTCGTGGGCGAGGGGGGCATGATCGAACTGGTGATCCCGAGCAACCTGGGCTACGGCCGCCGCGGGGCCCCGCCCGTGATCCCGCCCGACGCCACGCTCAACTTCCTGGTCGAACTGATCGACGTGAAGTAGCCCACTGCGGTCGCCGGGCCGCCTGCAGCCCGCAGGCGGCCCGCTCGCGCCGAGCGGCCTTTTCCGGCCCCGGCCCGCACTTTCTCGGCCGGCTCATCAAAGTCTAACCGGCCGCTCATCCGCATCTCACGCGGACGGGCAATGCTTCAGGCCGATCCTGTCCACGGTGTGACCGGATCGGTCGGGCCGCCCCGGGTGGCTCGGCCATGCCCTCCCCCTTTCGTCGAGGAGACCCTATGGCCAAGCCCTCCCCCGACCGACCGCTCTCGCTCCTGGCCGGCGACAAGGAAGCGGACCAAGCCGCAGCCGTTGAACGGGCCGGCATGAAGCGCTGGCTGCAGCTGACCTCCAAAAAACACGCCGCCGCCAAGGCGACGCACAACCCGGCCGCCGGGGCCGCCGCCGAAGCCCTCGCCCAGCTCCTCAAGAAGCCGGCCCGCAATCAGGCCTGACCTCCGGTTCCAAAAAAAATCCCCGCTCACGGAGTTCTCACGGACTGCTCACGATCGGCTGACGGAGCCGGTCTATCACAGTGTTCGAGCGGACGGCAGTCGTGCTGCGGTCCGCGGTTCCTGTCCCCTGTTTCTGTTTCATCCCATTTCATAGGAATCCATCCCATGCGTTTCACGAGATCAAACGCGACGCGGGGCTTCACGCTGGTGGAGCTGCTCGTCGTGATCGCCATCATCGGCCTCCTGGTGGCCATCCTCCTCCCGGCGCTGTCGTCGGCCCGCAACTCGGCTCAGGCCGCAGGCAGCGGCTCGAACCTCAGCGCCTTCGGCCGCGGCTTCATGATCCACTCGACCGAGGACAAGAGCTCGCGTCTGAGCACCGGCGCCTTCGACCACCTCCGCGACGGCGACGTCCGCAAGGTCGGCTGGGTCGCCGACATCATCCGCGTCAAGGTGTCGAACCCGGGCAAGGCCCTCGATCCGGCGAATTCCTCGACGGTGAACGAGAAGGTGGCCGACTACATCGGCGCCCTCAACACGTCGAAGGCAAACCCCGTCCGCTGGAAGGGCAAGTCGTCGAACGTGCACTACGGTGCGGCGGACGGTCCGACCGACCTGACCTCCGCGACGGCTGCCCAGAAGTTCAAGCTCTGGGAAGATGGCTACAACACCAATTACGCCACGACCTGGCACTTCAGCCGCGGTGACTGCAACCTCGGTTCCGACGGCAAGTTGAGCGCCTCGATGAACCCGGTGACCAGCGATCCGGGCAAGTGCCCGCTCGACGGCGACGGGCCGCTCACGGAAAAGAAGCTGACCGGCGGCGGCGTGAGCCGCGACCGCGTCGCCCTGATGGGTCCTTCCCGCAACGGTGACGGCTCCGACGCCCTCGTGACCGACGCCGTGTTCAACTCCTTCAACTCGTTCTTCGGCGACGGCCAGAAGATCATCACGACCGGGGCGATCATGGTCGAGTCGTTCACCGACGGCATGAACTGCCCGTTCACTGACACCGCGCTCGGCGGCTCGGCCGACGAGAAGATCCACGAGATCAACGACATCGTGCCGCTCCACGGCGCCCGGAAGACCACGGTCGGCGCCAACACGCTGCTGACCGGCGGCTATGCCCAGGTGCTCTTCGCCGACGGCCACGTCGCCAAGATCGAAGATGCGGGTGGCTACCAGGACAACCCGGACAGCTGGATCGGCCCCTTCAAGGCGGGCGGGGTGCCCACCGCGAGCGCGTTCGAGATCAACAAGTCGGGCTATGACGAAACGCGCGAGCTGATCTGGCTCGAGCAGATCGGCAACTCGTCAGGCGGCGTCGGCGGCGGTTCGGTCGAATGAGCCGCTGAGCCTGCAGGGCTCCATGGATCGGTGCTGCGGCCGCCGCCGGGCGGCCGCAGCCATTCCATCGGGATGCTATGCTCGAACGGACCTGGGCCAAGCCCGCTGATTCCGGAGTCTTCACGTGGCCTCTGCGACGCTCGCCGAACTCGATGACCGCACCGTGCCGGCCCCGCAACTGAAGTGGTCGCTGCGGGCCCAGATCGCGGCCACGCTGCTCGGTGGAACCCTGCTGGTCTGCTCGCTGATCGCGGGCTGGCTCTGGAAGCAGCCCTTCTTCGCCGCGGTGCCGGCGGTGCTCGCGGTGGCCCTGCTCGGCGGCCCCTTGATCATGGCGGCCCTGCGCGACCTGCTGCAGGGCCGGGCCGGACTCAACGCCCTGGTCGCGCTGGCGGTGATCGGCGCCATGGCCACCGGCAATTACCTGGAGAGCGCCGCCGTGGCGTTTTTCATGATCGTTTCCTCGCTGATCGAGAAGCGCACGGCGGCCGGCGCGGAGGCGAGCATCGAATCGCTGATCCGGCTGGCGCCGACCAAGGCGAGCCGGCTGGTCCGCGGCGGCGCGGGCGACCGCGGCGTGGCGGAGGAGGAGTGGGTAGAGGCGACCGCCTTGCGGCCGGGCGACTTCGTCCGCGTGCGGCCGGGCGACACGATCCCGGCGGACGGACGCGTCGCGCAGGGTGCCAGCACGGTAAACCAGGCCAGCGTGACGGGCGAATCGGTGCCGGCCGAGAAGGCCGTCGGCGACGACGTGTACGGCGGCACGATCAACCTCACCGGCCTGCTCGACATCGAGGTCATGAAGGCGGGCGCCGACACGCTCCTCGGCAGGGTCAAGGACCTGATCCTCGAGGCGGAGCGGACCCGCACCCCGATCATGCGGCTGATCGACCAGTACGCCGCCTGGTACACGCCCACGATCCTCATGCTCGTCGGCGTGGTGCTGTTTTTCGCCCTCAAGAACAATCCCGAGACGGCCTTCAATCGCGCGATCGCGATGCTCGTGATCGCCTGCCCCAGCGCCCTGATCCTCGCCACGCCCACGGCGATGGTCGCGGGACTGTCCGCGGCGGCCCGGCTCGGCGTCCTGATCAAGAGCGTGGCCACGCTCGAGGCGGCCCGGAGCCTCTCGGCGATCGTCTTCGACAAGACCGGCACGCTCACGACCGGCGTGCTGGCGGTCACCAGATTGGCGCCGGCCGAGGGCGTCGAGCCGGCCGACCTGCTCGCCGCGGCCGCGGCGGCCGAGCAGAACAGCCGGCACCCCGTAGCCCGGGCCGTCACCGACATGGCCCGGCGGACCCGCGTGCCGCTGGCCGAGCCGGAGCATTTCGAGGAGGTGGCCGGCCGCGGTGTGATCGCCCGGTTCGCCGACGGGTCCGAGGTGCTCGTGGGACGCGCGTCGTGGATTCCCGGCGCCGCCCGGGATGGGGCGCTGATCGACCCCGCCGCCCTCGAGGCGATCCAGTCGTCGTCCGAGGCCGACGGCCTGTCGGTGCTCCACGTCGTTCGCGACGGCCGGCCGATCGGCTGGATCGGCCTGGAGGACAACGCCCGGCCCGAGGCGGCCGGCGCGGTGGACCGGCTGCGCGGGATGGGCATCGGCCGCCTGGTGCTCCTGACGGGCGACCGCACGAGCGTCGCCCGGCGCGTGGCCGGGCAGATGCACTTCGACGAGTTCAAGGCGGAGGTCCTGCCGCACGAGAAGCTGGAGATGGTCGACGCGCTCAAGCGGGTCGGCCACCGGGTCGCGGTGATCGGCGACGGCGTCAACGACGCGCCCGCCCTGGCGGCCGGCGACGTCTCGATCGCCATGGGCGCGGCGGGCAGCGACGTGGCCATCCACTCCGCGAGCATCGCGCTGCTCAACAGCAACCTCGACCGGATCCCGTTTCTCATCGACCTCTCGCGCCGCACGATCTCGGTCATCCGGCAGAACATGGCGATCGGCGCGCTGTTCATCATCGTGTTCATGTCGCTGGCGGGTGCGGGGCTGGTGTCGCCCGTGCTCGCCGCGGTGCTGCACGTCGTCAGCGGCCTCGCCGTCGTCTTCAATTCCGCCCGGCTCGTGCGGTGCGGCGAAGAGATCGAGCAGATCGAGGCCGGCCTCGCCACGGACCGCTCCGCCCGCGGCTAGCTGTCCGTGGAAAAAGTCATCCCTGCCCTTTTTCCACTTGATCAACCGCAGGAAACGCCGAGGGTTTCCTGGGTCGATGGCCTTCGCATCCTGCTCGGGCAGACTTGTTCCACAGTCTGCGAGCGGCCGGTGGCGCCAGGCCTCCCGGACCCGTTTCCGTGCGCCGCTTCGGGCGGCGGCAGACGGGTTTCACCGTCCGCTACCCCACGTCGCGGAACTGGAAGAGCAGCACCGCGAGGCTGATGGCGGCCGTCACGAGCGCCGCCGCATAGAGGCTGATCCAGCCAAGGTGCCAGACGGGGATGGGGCTGCCCTGCGTGAGCGCGTCGGCGGGCCAAAACACCTGCAGATTGGGCACGAGGGCCGACAGCGCCGGCAGGATCGCCGACCCCGCCAGGGTCGCCGAGAGCACGTTCTCGGCCACCAGGCCGACGAGAAACACGCCGCTGCAGACGAGCAAGGTCGCGATCCGCCCCAGCCGCGTGGAGGCCGCGACCGCGACGGCGGCGAGCACGACGATCGCCTCGAACACCATCACGAGCCCGATCGTGAGTTGCGGATTGAAGTCCACCGCCGGGCTCTGCAGCGTCCACGAGCGGCTCACGCAGGAGACGATCCCCCAGGTGACCGTGGCCGCCGCGGCGGCCACGACGGAAAAGGTCGAGGGGAAGGGCTGGCGGTAGAGGTAGTTGGCGAGGCCGGAAGCGAGGAACGTGAGGACCACGGCCAGGATGCCGAAGGCGAGCACGGGGCCGTCGTAGGTGTCTTCGACCCGCACGCTCGACTGCACCCGGTGGCGGACCGTGAGCAGAAACACGACCGCCAGCAGCCAGTAGGCGGTGGCGATGGCGGCCACGACGCCGAGAAACTTCCCCCACACGACCACCCAGCGGGCGACCGGCTTGCTCACCACGGTCACCACGGTCCGGTTCTCGATCTCGCGGGACAACGTGCTCGTGGCCGTGAAGGCCGCCAGGAGCATCCCTGTCAGAAAGAGGGTGCTGAGGCCCAGATCGACGAGCAGTTTGTTGTCGTCCTCCAGCGTGTAGGCTGCGACGTTGACGTTGAGCAGGAGCGCCAGGAGCGCCGCGCAGACCAGGACCGCATGGACCGGCTGGCGGATCGACTCCAGGAACGCGTTTCGTGCGATGGTGAAAATAGGCATTTCCCCCGAATGCTACCCCATGCATTGTGAAAATCGTGTGTGGGTGCGCACGGGGCGGTGGGGCTGCGTAAAATCGGAATTCCCGGGTGGAACCCAGCCATGAACACTGCACTACGCACCACGCAACTCCCCACCTCCGGTCCCGGCGACCGGCTCGCGTACCGGCGGGCCGCCACCGCCGCCGGCGTCGGGCTGGCGATCCAGATCGCGCTGCTGCTGGCCACGGGCGGGGCGGCCCTCTGGGCCGATCACGGGGCGCTCTACGCCGCGGTCTGGCACATGCTCGGGGGCATCCCGATCTGGATCGTGCTCGTGCTCCTCTATCACCAGCACGAGCGGGACCGTTCCCAGCGACTGGCCGCCGAAAAGTTGGCCGCGGAGCCAACCGCGACGGCGGCGATCTTCGGCGGCTTGGACGACGACCTCGAGGCGAGCCGGTTGCGGCTCGATCGGCTCTACCGCTACGGGCTGCCCCTGGTGAGCATGCTCGTGGCGGCCTACCTGATCGTCGCCGGAGCCGCGCTGCTCTACGCGCGGTTCCGGGCCGGCGTGCCGGCGGCGCTGGCCGGCCGCGTGAATCCGGTCGGCCTGCTGTTCGTGATGGGCGGCATCGCGTTCGTCGCGTTCGTCGGGGGCCGCTGGCTGGCGGGCTACGCCCGGCAGCGGGACTGGCAGCTCCTGCGCGGCGGCGCCAGCTACCTGATGAGCTGCTTCGTCGTGGCGGCGCTCGTGTTCGTCGGCGTCGCGGTGGTGGCCCTGACCGACCAGGCCGGCCTCTTCGACGCGATGGCGATCGTCATCCCCGGCGTGATGCTCGCCGTCGGCATCGAGATCCTGGCGACCTCGCTCCTCGAGTCGTACCGGCCCCGGGTGCCGGGCGAGATCCCCCGGCCCGCGTTCGACAGTCGCGTTCTCGGTCTGCTGACGGCGCCGGGATCGCTCGGCACCGTCATCGCCGACCTGATCAGTTACCAGTTCGGCGTCGAGGTGTCGCGGAGCTGGCTCTACCGCCTGCTCGGCAAGGCGGTCACGCCCCTGACCCTCTTCGGGGCGGGCGTGCTGCTGGCCCTGAGCTGCGCGACCATCGTGGGGCCCGACGAGCGCGGCGTGGTGCTGCGCTGGGGGGAGACGCGGGGCGAGCCGCTCGCGCCGGGGCTCCATCTGAAGATGCCGTGGCCGGTCGAGAGCGTGGAGATGCATCCGGTGGGCCAGGTGCAGGAGATCGTGGTGTCGAGCGACCTCACCGGCCGCTCGCAGGAGGCGGCGGCCATCCTCTGGACGAACGACAGCGACCGCGATTCGATGATCGGCCAGGAGGATTTCGTGGCGGCGCCGGCGGCCGACGGGGGGGGCGTCGCGCTCGTCTCGGCGGACGTGAACGTGCAGTACTGCGTGGGCGATCTCAGCCGCTTCCTGGCCGGCTCGGCCGATCCGCAAAAGACGCTCGCCCTGGTGGCCCAGCGGGAGGCGTCGCGGTATTTCGCGACCCACGACATCGACACGCTCCTGGGACGCGGCCGCACGGAGGGGGGCGGCCTGCTCCGCACCGCGATCCAGGACGAGGCGGACCGCATCGGCCTGGGCATCGACGTGGTCGGCGTGGCCGTCACGTCGCTCCACCCGCCGATCGGCAAGGTATCCCGCGCGTTCCACGCCCAGATCGGCGCCATGCAGGAGCGGGAGACGAGGATCCAGCAGGCCCGCAAGGAGGCCGTGGAGAAGCTCGCCCGTGTGGCCGGCTCGGTCGAACTGAGCCAGCGCATCGACGCCGACATTCGCAGCCTCGATGCCCTGCGGACCTCCGGCGACGGCGGGCCGGGCAGCGGCGATCCGGCGCAGCTGGCCGCCGTCAACCAGCGGATCGACACCCTGCTGTCGGAGGCCCGCGGCGAAGCGGCCGAGATCCTCCACGCCGCCCGGGCCTACCGCTGGAGCCGCGCCGTCGGGGAGCGAGCCGAGGGGGAGCGGTTCTCCGGCGAACTGCTCGCCTTCGAGGCGTCGCCCGACTACTACCGCACGCGGCGGTTCCTCGAGGTGCTCGCCACCGGGCTCTCTGACCGCCGCAAGTTCGTGATCGCGGGCGATGCCGGCGACACGCCGGTCTTCCGCATGGACTTCAGCGACCCCGCGTCGGCGATCGACACCCTCCTCACCGAGTGATTCCCAGCTCCGCCGGAGGCCCGAGCGGCTTCCGCATCCCAACCATGAAAAATTCCTTCGTCCTGCTCGTCGGCCTGATCATCGTCGGCGTGCTGCTGTCCCACATGTTTCTCTATCAGGTCCGCTACGACCAGGTCGCGGTGCGGACCACGTTCGACAAGGCGGAAGAGGCGAGCGTGCAGGACAGTCCGGGGCTGAAGTGGCGATGGCCGTGGCCCGTCAACAAGGTCACGCTCTATCCCCGCCGACTGCAACTGCTCGAGGACAAGATCGAGGAACTGCAGACCGCCGACGGCAAGAGTGTGATCGTGCGGACCTACCTGACCTGGCGGATCGTCGATCCGCTCAAGTTCTACATCACGCTCAAGGATCCCTCGGAGGCCGCGCGGAAGCTGTCATCGCGGCTCCGCGAGGTGCGCGGCCTGATCAGCGGCCACCGCTTCGACGAGCTCGTCAACCTGGATCGCTCCAAGCTCAAGCTCGACCAGATCGAGGGCGACGCGGTCACGATGCTCGACCAGGCGATGAAGGAGGCGGGCTACGGCATCAAGGTGGAGAGCGTCGGCATCCACAAGATCATCCTTCCCGAGTCCACCACGGAGAAGGTGTTCGAGACGATGATCGCGTCGCGGGAGCGGCTCGCGGAGAACGCCCTGCAGGAGGGGCAGGCGCAGGCGTCGGCCATCCGCAGCGAGGCGACCAGCGCCCGCGACCGGATCGTCGCCTTCGCCGAACGGCGGGCCCAGGCCATCCGCGCCCAGGGGGACCGCGAGGCCTCGGTGCAGTACCAGAGCTTCGCGAAGAACGAGGAGTTCGCGATCTTCCTCCGCAAGGTCGAGGCGCTGAAGAAGATGCTCGACCACAACACCACCTTCGTGCTCTCGGCCGAGAGCCTCGGCATCCTCGACTGGTTCAACAAGGATCCCGCCCAGAACCCCGCCCGAGCCGCGCAGCCCGCGGCCGCCCCCACGAGCCCATGACCGACCCCAGCCCCCACGATCCGGCGCACCGCGACGACGACATCCGCGTGGCCGGTGCCGTCGCCGACCCCGCCCAGCAGTCGCTGGCGGAGGCGCTGCGCGTCAGTTTCGCGATCCTCAAGATCGCCATGGCGGCGCTGCTCGTCGCGTATGCCTTGAGCGGCACCTTCAGCGTCGGCTCCAACGAGGCGGCCTTGCGGCTGCGGTTCGGCGACTACGTCGGCGATTCCGGCAGCCGTGTCCTCGAGCGGGGCACCTACCTCGCCGCGCCGTTCCCGATCGAGGAGATCGTCAAGGTCGACACCCGGCCGGTCACGCTCACGCTCGACAAGGAATTCTGGTTCGAGACGACCGCCGAGGAGAGCGGGCTGTCGCGCGGCCGCCTCCAGGCCCTCAAGGCGGGGCCGCTGCATCCGCTTCGCGACGGGTCGCTGATCACGGGAGACTCCAACATCGCCCACGCCAAGTGGTCGATCACCTGGCGGATCGCCGATCCGGTCGCCTACCTCACCAACGTCGGCAATCCGCGGCTGGCCGCCGACCTCGTCCGGCTGGTCGCCCAGCAGGGCATCGTGCACACGTCGGCCCAGCTCTCCGCCGACGAGCTGCTGCGGGGCGTCGTCGATCGCGAGTTGGCGGTCGGGGCGATGCAGCGGCGGCTCGACGACATGAGCAACGGCCTGGTGGTGGATCAGCTGACGCTCGACAAGGTGTCGGCGCCGATGCGGGTGGCGGGCAGTTTCGACGCCGTCACCACCGCCGAGAGCGACCGCGCCGGGCGGATCGTGGCGGCCCAGCAGGAGCGGTCCCGGATTCTCGGCGAGACGGCGGGCGAGGCCAGCACCGCGTTGCTCGGCCTGATCGTCGCCCACGAGCAGGCCTCGGAGCGCGGCGACACCGCGGCCGCGGCCGCGGCCGAACAGCGAATCGAAGCGGCCTTGGCCGACCTGCGGACCGACGACCGGGCCGTCGGGGGCGACGTGGCGCGGATCATCAACGCGGCCAAGGCCTATCGCACGCAGATCGTGGAGAAGGTGGCCGGCGAGGCGCAGACGTTCGAGCAGCTCCTGCCGCAGTACCAGCGGAATCCGCGGCTCGTGCTGTCGAAGCTCTGGGAGGACGCCCGCGAGGCGATCCTGACCGGCGACGACGTCGAAACCTTCTACACCGTTCCCGGCCAGCTCGAACTGCAGCTCAACCGCGATCCGGCCCTGCAGAAGGAGCGGCAGAAAGAGCAGCTCAAGTCGCGCAAGCAGGAGCAGAAGGACCGCTCCGGCCGCTGACGGCCCGCGATCGACGTTTCCCATCCCCTCACCCCTGTTCGGGAGTGGCCCTTGGTTGCAGCACGGCAGGTAGGCGAGATCGACATCGCCTGCATCGGCGTCACGAAGACGTTTCGCGATTTCTGGATGCGGCCGCGGGTGCGGGCCGTGGAGGGGGTGAACCTGGAGGTTCGCCGCGGGCAGGTCTACGGGCTCCTCGGGCCGAACGGCTCCGGCAAGAGCACGACGATCAAGATGCTCCTCGGGCTCCTCCAGCCGACGGCGGGGCGGATCGCGATCCTGGGCAAGCGGCCCCGGGACGTGGCGACGAAGCGTTTGATCGGCTACCTGCCCGAGGAATCGTACCTCTACCGGTTTTTGAGCGGCCGCGAGACGCTCGACTACTACGGCCGGTTGTTCCGTCTCGACCGCCGCGCGCGGCGCGAGCGCATCGACATGCTCCTGGAGATGGTGGGGCTCGAGGCGGTGCAGCACCGGCCCGTGGGGGAATATTCCAAGGGCATGCAGCGGCGGATCGGCCTGGCGCAAAGCCTGATCAACGATCCGCAGCTGCTGATCCTCGACGAGCCCACCAGCGGCATGGATCCGGTCGGCTCCCGGCAGATCAAGGACCTGATCGCGACGCTGGCGCGGCGCGGCAAGACCGTTCTCCTCTGCTCTCACCTGCTGGGCGACGTGGAGGATCTCTGCGATCGCGTCGCGATCATGTACGGCGGCAAGGTGCGGGCGGAGGGCACCTGCGCCGAGCTGCTCACGCAGGAGCACGCCACGATCCTCGAAACCCCCGACCTGCCGGAGTCGGTGGTCGCCGAGGTGCGGGGCGTGCTCGAGCGGCACGACCTGGCGATCACGCGGGTCGCGCATCCACGGCGGTCGCTCGAGAGCCTGTTCCTCGAGATTGTCGAAAAGGCCCGCGCCGAGGGGGTCAAGACCTCCGGGGCGGCGGCCGGCGGCCCGGTCGCCGACTTCCTCGCCACCGGCCAGGCGGCCGGCGGCCCACAGGCCCAGCCGGCCGAGACCCCCGCCGCGGCCGTCGATACCGGCCTCATCGACCAGCTCACCCGCCGCTAAGGCCCCTCGCGCCTCCGCATGATCCCCGCCACCACACCCCCGAAGCCCTTGGACGCCGAGCCGATTCCTGCCGGCCGTGGCCGCCGGATGTGGTGGCCCGCGGTCCTCGTCGGGACGGCCGCGGTCGCGGCCGGGCTCTGGGCGGGGGGCCGTCCCGCCGCCGCGACGGCCGTGCTGGGCGGCTGGGCACTGGTCGTCGGCTTTCTGCTCGGCGTCGCCGCCCTGCGGGTGCTGCTCCAGGCGGGGAACGGCGTGGTGGGCGTGGCCCGGGCGATGGTCGACGAGGCCCTCGGCTCGCGGTTGCCGATCCTGCTCGTGATGCTCGTCGTCGCCTGGCTGCCAGTGCTGCCGCTGGTGCTCGACCCGGCCGAGCGGCTCGAATACCGGCTCCAGTTCTTCCTCAACTGGTCGCTCTCGGGGGCGAGTTTCCTGCTCGCGCTGGTCACCATCGTCCTCGCCTGCGGCAGTCTCTGCGGCGACATCGACAGCCAGCGGATTCACATGGCGCTCGTGAAGCCGATCCAGCGCTGGCAGTACCTGCTCGGCAAGTGGCTGGGGATCGTGCTCTTCGACGGGCTGCTCGTCGCCCTGGCCGGCATCGGCGTCTACGCCGGGGCCCAGGCGCTCAGGCTCATGCCGGAGGCCGACGCCGCCGACCGCCGCGCGGTCGACGAGCAGGTGTTCACGGCCCGGTCCACCGCCCGCCCGGTCCACCCGCGCGGAAAGGATTTCGAGGCGGACGTGACCGCGGCGATCGACCGGTTCCGCGCGGACGACCCGGCGGCCTTCGCCCGCGATCCGGCCGGGGCCCGGAAGCGGATTCTCGCGCAACACGTGCTCGAATGGCACACCGTGCCGGCGGACGTCGTCGCCAGCTACCTGTTCACCGGCCTCGAGCCGGCCCGCCATCGTTCCAAGGTCGTGCAGTTGCGGCTCAAGCCGTTCGCCGACAACGTGGGCATCGACCGGGCCGAGGTCCGCTTCGCGCTCTGGGTCAACGAACGCCCCTATCCGTCCCGCAACGGCCAGCACGAGACGTTCACGCTGCCGAGCGGTTCCTTCCACACGATCGACATCCCGACGTCGTTGATCGACGAGCAGGGCACCCTCCGGATCGCGATCGCGAACCGCAACCTCGTCCCGCCGGGCGAGACCAAGCCGACGAGCATCTCGTTCTCGCCGGGCAAGGGCCTCGAGGTGCTCTCCCGCGCCGGCTCGTTCGAGGGCAACTTCCTGCGCGGCCTGGGCACGATGTGGGCGAAGCTCGGGATGCTCGCCGCGGCGGCGCTGGCCGCCGCCAGCTGGCTCGGCTTTCCGATCGCCGTGCTCACCAGCCTCATGATCTACATCTCGGCCGTCGCCCGCGGGTTTCTGGCCGACGCCATCGACATCTACACCGGTGCGGATCGCGGCGACACCACGCTCACTTCAATGGTTCGCCTCCGGATGGGCCTCTTGCTCGAACGGCTCGACAAGCTCGAGCTCTGGGACGCCTGCAAGACGGTCGGTGCGTTCGCGGCCGATGCCTTCCTGTCGCTGGTGCCGTCGTTCGGCGCCCATGACGGGGTGACGGAGGTGGCGACCGGCCGGCTCCTGTCGCTGCCCCAGTTTCTGGTGAGCCTCGGGGAGCTCGGCCTGCTCTATCCGCTGGCGCTGCTCGCCTTGGGGTGGGTCCTGCTCGAGCGCCGCGATCTGGTCAACGTCTCGGGATCCTGAGTTCGCCGGACATTTGTCGCCATGAACGCCGACCGCCGTGCCGTCACCTGTGCCGCCATCCTGCTGGTCGCCGCCACCGTCGCGGCCGGCTGGCTGGCAGACCGCGTCCAGCGGCAGCGCAAGGAACTCGACCTCGTCGTGTCGCTCGGGACCGCCGAGGGCATGCCGCCGCACGTGGCGATCGTGACGGCGGCGCTCGGCACCTTCCGCGGGCTGGCGGTGGACGCCCTCTGGGCCCGGGCCGACCACCTCCAGTCGGAGGGGGAGTATTTCGAGGCGCAGACGCTCAGCCAATGGATCACGGCCCTCCAGCCCCGCTTTCAGAAGGTGTGGGGCTTCCAGGCGTGGAATCTCGCCTACAACATCGCCGCCGCCACGCAGGTGCCGGCCGAACGCTGGGGCTGGGTGCGCCGCGGCATCGCGCTGCTGCGCGATCGGGGGATTCCGCTGAATCCGCGGGCGCCGCAGCTCCACATGGAGCTCGGCTGGCTCTTCCACAACAAGATCGCCGGCAAGTCGGACAAGGAGCACTGGTACTACAAGGCCCGGCTGGCCCAGGACATGCAGGAGTTTCTGGGCGACATGACCTCCGGCCGGACCACCGAGGAGGCCATCGGCCTGTTCCGCCGGATCGCCGAGGCGCCGCCGACGCTCGAGGCACTCGAGGCGCAGACGCCTGACGTCCGCCGGGCGATCGACCTCTTGGCCGAGCACGGCCAGAAGCCCGACGAGGCCTTCATGCGGATGCTGGGGCGGGCGCTCATGCACGCCAGCTCCCTCGACGCCCGGCTGCTCGGCGACGCCCGGCTGCCGCCCGACGTCGACCGGAAACTGCTCGCCGCGATCCGCGGCGACCGCGAGACCGCGACGCTCCTCTTCGACCATCTCGTGCCGCACCTCCAGCGGCGGATTCTGGAGGACCGCTACCGCATGGATCCGGCCGCGATGCTGGCGGTGATGGACCGCTACGGCCCGCTCGACTGGCGGCACGCCGAGGCCCACGGCATCTACTGGACGGAGCAGGGCATCGCCATCGGCCGCCGGCTCGAACGTCGCGCCGACACGAACGAGCTCCTCATCATCCGCAGCCGCCTGCACATGCTCTCCGATCTGATGCGCACCGGCCGCGTGGACTACGACCCCGCCACCGACCGGGTCGATCTGCTCCCCGACCCCCGGTTCGCCGCCTCCTACGAGCGGGCGCTCGAAGAGGCGCTGGCGATGATCGCGTCGGAGGAGGGCGTCTCCGCCGGCGAGTTCGGCCGGGCCGAGGAGACCGACCTGCTCGACGGCTACGAGACCTTCCTCAACCTCGCGGTGATCCTCGAATTCCTCTACGGGGATCGGGCCGATGCGGAAACCCACTTCGTGCGGCTGCGCACGCTGGCGGAGCGGCTCGGCCGCGGCGACGACCCGCTCTATGCCGACACGGTCGAAACCTTCATCGCCATGCGGATCGCCGAGGTGCTCGCGATCGACGTCTCGAACCTGCGGCAGTTTCTCGACGCCATGCTCCGCCGCGCGATCATGGAGGGGCTCGCCAAGGGCAACCTGGACGTCTTCAACCGCTACCTCAACGTGGCCCACTCGGTCTACGACAAACGCTTCGCCGCCTCCGACCCCGGCTCCAAGTTCGTGCTCGCCGAATCGCGGCTCCTGCCGTTTCCGAAGCTGGTCGAAAACTCGTTCGCGGGCGTGATGAAGCAGACGAGCCTGCCGGTGCTCGTGCGGGCCCGCATCTGGGCGTGGGCGCCCGACACGCTCCGGGCGAGTTGTTTCGCCGAGATGCGGGAGCCGCTGCGGGCGGAGGCGGAGGCGGCGGGAATCGACCCGGACAGGGCGTTCCCCGCGCCGGCCGGCGCCGAGCCCGCCGCCGAAACGGCTCCCGCCGACCCGCCGCCGGCAAACGGCACCGCTGCCGACTGACCGGCTGCCAGGCCCCCCTCCTCCAGCGCGGGATTTTCAGATGCGGCGTCCACCACGACCTGCGCCCCGCCACGGCGAGCCACCCGCCCCGGTCGTTCCAGGGATCGCCGGCGCGGTGGCGATCGCGGCGGCATTCAGTGCCTCCGCGTTTCTCTTTCTAATCGAGCTCCTCGCCGGCAAGATGCTCCTGCCGCGGTTCGGCGGCGCCCCGGGAGTGTGGGTGTCGTGCCTGGCCTTCTTTCAGGTGGCACTCGTCGCCGCCTACATCCTCGCCGATCGGTTGATCCGTTCCGGCTCGCCGCGGATGCAGGTGCTCGCCCAGGCGGTGCTCTTCGTCGCGGCGGCGGTCGTCACGGCGCTCGGGCTGTCCCTGGCCGGCGAACCGGATTGGCTGCGTTCGAGCCTGCCGCTTCCCCTGGCCGTGCTGGCGACGCTGTCCCTGACCGCGGGCGCGGCATTTTTTGCCGTCGCGACCCTGGCCCCGTTGTTCGGACACTGGCGGACCTTGTGGCCCGATGCCGGCAGCGGCGACGCCTCCCGGGCCTATTCGCTCTATGCCGCAGGCAATGCCGGCAGCTTCGCGGTGCTCGTCGGCTACCCGCTGGTGATCGAGCCGCTCGCCGGCCTGGAACGACAAGCCGCCCTGGCGACCCGCCTCTACGTGGCCGTCGCGGCGCTCGCCGTCGTCTGCGGATGGTTCGCGGCGACCCAGTCGCGCCGCACGGCGGCCACGGGATCCGTGCCGGAGGAGGAGGTGTGTTCGGACGGCAGCGATCGGTGGCGGCAGTGGCTGCGCTGGGGGGCGCTCGCGGCGGTGCCCGCCTCGTGGCTGGCGAGTGTCACGACCCACGCGACCGTCGAGGTGGCGCCGATCCCGCTCTTGTGGATCGTGCCCTTGGGGCTGTACCTCGCGAGCTTCGTCCTGGTGTTCTCGCCGCCCGGCCGCCGGTGGCGCAGGTTCGAGCCGCCGGCCCTGCTGGCGGCGATCGCCGCGGCGGCGTGGCTGCTCGCGGGCGACGTCAGCGAACCGGTATGGCCCGTCATCGCCGTCCATCTGGCGGCGTTCTTCGTGGCCTGCGTCGCCCTGCACGGCATGCTCGTCGATGAGCGACCGCCGGTCGGACGGCTGTCGGAGTTTTATCTGGTCATGGCGGTCGGCGGCGCCTGCGGCGGATTGGGAAACGCGCTGCTGGCACCCGCCTTGTTCGACGCTCATCACGAGTTCCCGCTCGCCATCGCCGCGGCGGCCGGGCTGCTCCCGGGCTGCTGGCGTGGGGTGCCCGGCCGCCGGCGGTTCCTGATCCCGGCGGCGGCGGCGGCCCTCCTCGGGGGCGTGCTGACGGCCGCCCCCTGGCTGGCTGTGCCGCGACCGGTCTGGCTCGTGATCGTGGCCGGCGCGGTGGCCGCGATCCTGCTCGCGCTGGGCGGCAGGGAGCGGGCCTTCGGCCTCGCAGCCCTGCTCAGCTGGTTGTTCTTCGTCGGCGAAGCCTCGCACCATGTGGTGCATCGCGTCCGCACCTTCTTCGGGGTCCTGCGGGTGTGCGAGAGTGACAACGGCCCGTCACGGCATCTCATGCATGGCGGGATTCGGCATGGCACCCAACTCGTCTCACCGGATCGGGCGCGGCGCCTCATTCCGCTTTCCTACTACAACGACGCGGGGCCGCTGGGCAGCATCTTCGCCGGCTTCGCCGCAACGGCCCCCTCGGGCCGCGTGGCTGTCGCCGGGCTCGGCGTCGGCACGATCGCGTCCTATGCGCGGCCCGGGCAGGAGTTCGTGTTCTTCGAGATCGACCCGGAAGTCGTACGCATCGCCCGGGATCCCCGCTGGTTCTCGTTCCTGGCGGACTGCGACGGGGCGGTGCGGGTGGTGGTGGACGACGCGCGGTTGGCGCTCGACCGGGAGCCGGACGGCTCGCTCGCGCTGCTCGTCATCGACGCCTTCACGGGCGACTCCGTGCCTGCGCATCTGCTGACCGCGGAGGCGTTCGAACTGTACGGCCGGAAACTCACACCCGACGGCATCCTCGCGCTGCATGTATCGAACCAGTACCTCGACTTCGTGCCGGTGGTCGAGGCGGCCGCCGCCGCCGGCGGGTGGATGGGGGTGCAGGCACGCGACGCCGATGTGCCTGCCGAGCAGGCCCGCAGCCCGTCGGAGTGGATCGCCTTGTCCCGTTCGCTCGGTACCGTCAAGGCGATCTATGCTCGCCCGACGAGTGATCGGTGGCGGTGGCGACCGATCGCGGAGACGCCCCGGCGCCGGCCGTGGACGGATGATCGCACCGCGATCGCCGAGGCGTTGCGGCCCTGATCGCCGTACACTGACGGCATGCCATCCGGTTCCACGCTCTATCTCGACCACGCCGCCACGACGCCCGTGCGGCCCGAGGTCGCCGAGGCGATCGCCCACGCCCAGGCCTCGGCCTGGGCCAATCCCTCGAGCCCGCATGCCGCCGGCCGGCAGGCCAAGCGGCTGCTGGAAGACGCCCGCGAGCGGATGCTCGCGTTGCTCGGCGGCCGCGCCACCGGCACCGCGCGGGATCGACTGGTCTTCACGAGCGGCGCGACGGAAGCCAATCGGCTCGCGATCCTCGGCCTGGCGGGCACGTCGCGCGGCAGCATCGCCCTCTCCGCGCGGGAGCATGCCGGAGTGACCGCCGCCGCGGACGAACTGGCAGCCCGGGGCTGGCAGCTCCTGCGGATGCCGCTGGACGGGTCGGGGCGGATCGACCCCGCATGGAGTTGGCCCGCGACCGCGGCCTCCCCGCAGGTGTTGGCCTGCACGCTCGTCTGCGGCCAGACGGGGACGACCTTCGATCCGACACCCGTGGCCGGGGGCACGTCGACCGCGCCCCTCGTGCATGCCGATGCCACGCAGGCGATCCTCTGCGACCACGGGCCATTCGCCGCCCGCGGCGTGGCGACGCTCGCCCTGGCGCCGCACAAGTTCGAAGGCCCCCGCGGCATCGGGGCGCTCCTGATCCGGCACGACGTGCACCTCGCGGCCGTCGTGCCGGGAACGCAGGAGGGGGGCCTGCGGGGCGGCACGGAGGCGGTGCCGCTGGCCGTGGGATTCGCGCGGGCCTTGGAGTTGGCCGTGGCGGAGCGGCAGGCCGTGGCCGCCCGGATCGCCGCGCTGCGGGACCGCTTCGAGGCCGCGATCCTCGCCGCGGCCCGCGACACAGGCCGGGTGGGAATCGTCCTCGGCGCCGGGGCCGACCGCGCGCCGCACGTCGCGACGGTCGCGTTTCCCGGTTTCGATCGCCAGGCCTTCGTGATGGCGGCGGATCTCGCCGGTGTCTGCTGCGCCACGGGCACCGCGTGCGCGAGCGGTTCGAGCGTGCCGGCGCCGGCGATCCAGGCCATGCGGCTTCCCGCACCCGTCGCGGAGGCCGCGGTTCGATTCAGCTTCGGTCGCACGACGACCGAGGCCGACGTCGAGGCCGCGGTGGCGCGGCTGCGGGGCGTGCTCGCGGGCCGCCCGGACCGGTCGCGGTGACCCAGCCCGGCAAAAGGAGCCGCCTCTTCACCGGCCCCGTTCCACTCGGTAGTCTGCCGGCCGAGGAGATACCGGAGGCGGGCAGGGAGGCCCCGGGATGCGCCGGTCGATCGCCGGCGGACGAGGACTCGACCCATGCCCGCTCCCAGGTCGCCAGCCGCCCTGTCGTCGCCCGCCCGGCCGAGGCTCCACCTCCTGCTCGAACCGCTCGTCACGCGGGCGGCGGGCTCCACCGCCGACCGGACGATCCCGGCCCGATACCATCCGTTCGTCGTCGTCGGTTCGCCCGACCGCACCGCGCGATGGTTTGCCGATCTGATTGCGGCTCGAACCGACCCCGCGGGAAACTCGGCCGTGGAGTTTTGGGACGGGGCGGCCCTCGGCCAGGCCATCGGGACGGCGCTCGCGGGGGACGAACTCTTCAAACTCCGCGCGCGGGTGGTGGCGACGTCGCTGCTGCTCGTCGCCGATGTCGAGCGGATCGGGTCGGCGGAGCGGCAACGCGCGTTCGCCTGGCTTCTCGACGAGGCGGCCGCGGCTGGATCCGTCTTCTGCGTGTCGCTGGCAGTGCCGCCCGCCGCTTCCGCGCTCGACGCGATGCTCGCTTCCCGCCTGGCGGGCGGCCTGGTCATCCCGCTGCCGGAACCGGTCGCGGTCCGCCAGGCGGCGGAGCCGCCAGGCAGCAGCGTGCGGCAACCGACGCTGCGCCGGATCATCCGGCTCACGGCCCGCCACCATGGCCTCCAGCCCGAGGAGATGATCGGGCCGTCGCGACGCCGGTCGGTGGCTGCGGCCCGCAGCGTCGGCATGTACCTGGCCCGCGTCCTCACCACCAAGAGCCTGCAGGCCATCGGAGACGCGTTCGGCGGCCGCGATCACACGACCGTCATGCACAGCCTGCGACTCGCCACCGAGCGGTTCGGCGACAATCCCTGGCTCGCCGCCGACTTGGCGAGCCTCATCGCCGCCATCCGCACCTGAAACACCGACCGCCGCGGGACGCGGATCGGTGTCGATTCGGTGTCGATTCGCCGCCCGAAACACCCTCGCGAACCAACCGACGCGGCGGTGAACCGACGCCCGGCGAGCAGGCGACCGCCGGCCATCGTCCCGCCGTCACCGGCGCGCCGCCGGCCGTGCAGCGAACGCACGCCATGCCCACCGCCTTCCGGCCACGAAACCAACAGCAAACCGACACGCATCCGTCAGGTTGTCCACCGGCGCCTCCGCTGCCGCCGCTTGGCCAAAACATGGTTTTTCCTCGGGCGAAAACCATGTTGCGCGGCCAAACCACGCCTCCTGCAACACGGTGATTCGGGCGTGCCTGCGGTCCTCCCCTGCTGGATGCTAGGTACTCCTGCCTGATCCTGTTCCTCTTTTCTTTCTTCACCATAACCCTGCAAGCAGCGGTTCGGAACGGCCCCGCGAGCGACACTCCAAAAAACTCGATTGCACAGCCAAAAAAGGCCATTTTCCAGGGCTGTTCTTCGGGTACAGTAAAGGGTCTGGAGACCGCCGCGGAGCCCAGTCGCATCCCGTCGGCGGTGCGCGTTTGGTGACCCAAGGACATCGAGTTTCATGAAAGTACGTTGCACGCGAGAGCCGCTGTTGGCCGCCCTGCAAAGCGCGTCGGCCGTGGTGCCGTCCCGGTCCCCCAAGCCGGTGCTCACGAACGTGAAACTGGAGGCGTCCCGCGACGCCGCGGTGCTCTCGGCAACCGATCTCGAGGTGGGCATCCGCATCGAACTCGAGGGGGTCGAGGTGTCGGCACCCGGCGCGGTGTTGCTGCCCAGCGGCCGGCTGACGGCGATCGTCCGGGAGAGCAGCCCCGGCACCGTGTTCGACATTCACGCCGACGGCTCGGCTGCCGTGGTCAAGGCACCCCGCAGCGAGTTTCGTCTGCCCGCCGAGGATCCGCTGGAATTCCCGTCGGTGGCCACGTTTCCGTCCGAGGCCTGCTTCGAGTTGGCGACGCCGCTGGTCCGCGAACTGGTCCGCCGCACGGTGTTCGCCACCGACAACGAATCGAGCCGCTACGCCCTGGGCGGCGTGCTGCTGGAACTGACCCCCACCGCCGTGACTGCCGTCGGCACCGACGGCCGCCGGCTCGCCAAGATGGAGGGTCCTGCCGCGGTCCACGGGGGCACGGTGGCCGAGGGGCAGCCGATCGTTCCGGCCCGGGCGATGCAACTGATCGAGCGATGTCTGGGGGCGGCCGAACTGCCGGTGCAGGTGGCCGTCCGGGCGAACGAGATCCTGGTTCGCACCGGTGGCACGACCGTCTCGGCGCGGCTCGTCGAGGGGCGGTTTCCGCGGTGGCGCGACGTGTTTCCGGACCGGCCGGAGGCGGCGCGGGTGCAACTGGTGGCGGGGCCGCTGCTTGCCGCCGTCCGGCAGGCGGCGATCGTGACGAGCGAGCAGTCGAAGGGGGTCGATTTTTCCTTCGAACAGGGGCAGCTCGTGCTGGCCGGCCGCTCGGCCGAGAGCGGCGAGAGCCGCGTGGAACTGCCGATCGACCATGCGGGGCAGCCGGTGCGGATCAAACTCGATCCGCGGTTCGTGGGGGATTTCCTCCGCGTCCTCGACGGCGGCACCACCATCACCGTCGAACTCACCGATGCCCAGAGTGCCTGCGTCTGTCGGACGGAGGATGGGTATGGCTACGTGATCATGCCCCTGGCGGCGGACTGACCAACGACCGATTCCCGCACACGATCCTGCATGGCGTTCAAACCCCTTCGTTCCGATGCGGCCGGCGGCCCGATGTCGATCGGCAGGGCCCTGACGCGGCTCATGGCCCGGGCGGGCTACGATCGCCAGCAGACGAGCGCCGGGCTGTCGGCGGCGTGGCACGAGGCGGCCCCCGCACCGCTGCGGGGTGCCTCGCAGCCGGGCCTGGTGCGCCGGGGCGTGTTGGAGGTGTTCGTCTCCCATTCCGCCCTGGTGCAGGAACTGGGGTTTCAGAAACGCGACGTGGTGGCGCGGCTGGCGGAACTGGTGCCCGCCGAGGGCATCACCGACATCCGCTGCCGACTGATGGCCGATGCCGGCCGCACGAGTTGACCGAAGGAGAGAGTGAGCATGGCAGATTCGTCTCAGCAGCAGGACTATACCTCGGCCGATTTGAAGCACCTGTCCGACCGCGAGCACGTCCGCGAGCGGTTCGGCATGTACATCGGCGACAACACGACCCGGGGCCTGCACCATCTCGTGTACGAGGTGGTGGACAACTCGATCGACGAGTGCATGGCCGGCCATGCGAAGCACGTCGGCGTGACGGTGAACGTGGACGGCAGCGTGACGGTCGAGGATGACGGCCGCGGCATCCCGGTCGATCGCCATCCGCAGCTTTCGGAGGAGATGGAGCGGGACGTCTCCACGCTCGAGGGCGTGATGACGGTGCTCAAGTTCGGCGGCAAGTTCGAGAAGGGGGCCTATCAGACCTCGGGCGGTCTGCACGGCGTGGGCGTGACGGTGGTGAACTTCCTCTCGGAATGGTGCGAGGTGGAGGTTTCGCGCGAGGGGCACGTCTGGCAGCAGGAATACCAGCGCGGCGAGCCGACCGGCCCGGTGCGCAAGATGGGCACGACCACGCGGACGGGCACGAAGACGACCTTCAAGCCCGACCCGCAGATCTTCCCGCAGACCAAGTTTTCCTGGGACATCCTCTCGCGGCGGCTGCGGGAGCTGGCGTTTCTGAACTCCGGCGTGAGGATCACCTTCGCCGACGCCGCCAGCGGCAACAACGAGGGGTATTTCTACGAGCGGGGCGTGGAGGAGTTCGTCGAGCACCTCAACAAGGCCAGCGATGCGGTGCATGCCGACGTGATCACGATCAAGGGATCGGGCGAGGGCGTCACGTGGGACATCGCCCTGCAGTACACGAACGAATACACCGAGAGCCTCCACAGCTACGTCAACAACATCTCGACCACCGAGGGCGGCACTCACGTCTCGGGCTTCCGGGCGGCCCTCACGCGGGCGATCAACGCCTATGGCAAGAAGACCGGCTTCTACAAGGACATCGTCCCCACCGGCGAGGACGTGCGGGAGGGGCTCACTGCCGTGATCAGCGTGCGGGTTCCGCACCCGCAGTTCGAGGGTCAGACGAAGACGAAGCTCGGCAACGGCGAGGTCGAGGGGATCATCAACTCGGCCGTCGGCGATTACCTCGCCAAATACCTCGAGGAGACCCCGAAGAGCGCCAAGGAAATCCTCAGGAAGGGGGTGCTCGCGGCGGAGGCCCGCGAGGCCGCCAAGAAGGCGAAGCAACTCCTCCGGGAGCGGAAAGGGGCGCTCTCCGGGGGCGGGCTCCCGGGCAAGCTCCGCGATTGCACGAGCCGCGACGTCGCGAAGTGCGAGCTGTATCTGGTGGAGGGCGACTCGGCCGGCGGCTCGGCGGAGGGGGGACGGCACCGCGAATACCAGGCGATCCTGCCCCTCCGGGGCAAGATCATCAACGCCTACAAGAGCCGCGACGACAAGGTGCTCGCCAACGAGGAGGTCCGGAGCGTGATCTCGGCGATCGGCGCCGGGATCGGCGAGGAGGCCGATCTCGGGAAGCGGCGGTACGACAAGATCGTGATCATGACCGACGCCGACGTGGACGGTTCCCACATCCGCACGCTCCTGCTGACGTTCTTCTACCGGCAGATGTACCGGCTCGTGGCCGAGGGACACGTCTACGTGGCCCAGCCGCCGCTGTTCCGGGTGCGGAGCAAGAAGACGGTCTACTACGTCCAGACCGAAGACGAGATGAAGACGCAGCTCCTCGATCAGGGCCTCGGCGAGGGAGTCTTCCTGCCGGGTGACGGCCGGGAAATCGCCGGGGATGCGATGCAGAAGCTCTGCCGGACGCTGGCCGGCCTCGAGGACGCGCTCGTGGCCCTCGAGAAGCGGGGGGTGAGCCTCCGCGACCATGCCAATCGGCGGGACGAGAAGACCGGCAAGCTCCCGATGTACCACGTCTACTACGGCGCGGAGGAGCGCTGGTTTACCAGCCGCGACGAGCTCGAGTCCTTCGTGAAAGGCAAGGAGAAGACGGCCGGCGGCGAACTGCAGGTGGGCCGGATCGAGGAGGCGGTGGCGGCCGGCGACACGACGCCCGGCACGGCGCCCGGCACCGGCGACGACCAGCTCGTGGTGGTCGATCTGCACGAGGTCCGCAGCATCAACTCCGGCCTCAAGGAACTCGAGGCGATGGGCTTCGGGATCGAGAGCCTGCTGCCCGAGGACCGGACCGGCACGGAGGCGCCCCGCTACGCGCTGCGGCGGGGCGACAACGAGATCGGCCTCGGCGACCTGCGCGGGCTGCTGACGGCCGTCCGCCGGGCGGGCGAAAAGGGGCTTTCGATCACGAGGTTCAAGGGTCTCGGCGAGATGAACGCGGAGGAGCTCCGCGACACGACGCTCGATCCGGCGAATCGCACGCTGCTGCGGGTGACCATGGCCGACGCGGCGGCGGCCGACGACCTGTTCCGGGTGCTGATGGGCGAGAAGGTGGAACCGCGTCGCGAGTTCATCGAGAAGCACGCCCTCGACGTCAAGAACCTCGACGTCTGACCGCAGCCCGTTGCGGCCCGCCGACCGGTTCGGTCGAATACGCGCATTTGTTCCAGTCCCCCATCCGTTTCAGAGGAGCCATCATGGCCAAGAAGTCCGTCGCCGACATCGACCCCAGGGGAAAGACCGTGCTCGTCCGCGTGGACTTCAACGTCCCGCAGGATGACGCCGGGGCGATCACCGATGACCGGCGGATTCGCATGGCCCTGCCGTCGATCCGCTCGATCCTCGACCGGGGCGGGAAGGCGATCCTCATGTCGCACCTGGGCCGGCCGTCCGGGAAGGGCTTCGAGGCGGCGTTCTCGCTCGCCCCGGTCGCCAAGCGGCTCGGCGAACTGCTCGGCGCGCCGGTCGTGCTCGCCGCCGACACCGGCGGCCCCGACGCGCACGCGAAGGCCAAGGCGTTGCCGCCGGGCGGGGTGCTCGTGCTCGAGAACGTCCGGTTCAACAAGGGGGAGAAGAAGGGGGACGACCCGGCCTACGTCGAGGGGTTGGCGACCATCGCCGACGCCTACGTCAACGATGCCTTCGGCACCTGCCACCGCACGGAGGCGAGCATGTACGCGGTGCCCGCCGCCATGAAGGCGCTCGGCAAGGCGGCGGTGTCGGGCTTCCTCGTCGAAAAGGAGATCCAATACCTCGCCGATGCGATCGCCAAGCCGAAGCGGCCGTTCGTGGCGATCCTCGGCGGCAAGAAGGTGTCGGACAAGATCGCGGTGATCACCAACCTGCTCTCGATCTGCGACCACGTCCTGATCGGCGGCGCGATGGCCTACACGTTCGCCCTCGCCCAGGGAGGCAAGACGGGCAAATCGCTGGTGGAGCCGGACAAGGTCGAACTCGCCAAGCAACTGCTCGCCTCGGGGGGCTCGAAGCTGGTGCTGCCGGTCGATACCCACTGCGCCGACGATTTTTCAGCGGCGGCCAACAAGCAGGTGGTGAAGGCGGGGCAGATCCCCGACGGCTTCGAGGGGCTCGACATCGGTCCGGAGACGGCCCGGAAATACGTCGAGATCATCCGTGCCGCCGGCACGGTCGTCTGGAACGGCCCGATGGGCGTGTTTGAATTGCCGCCGTTCGACGCGGGCACCAAGGCCGTGGCCGACGCCGTGGCCGAGGCCACGACGAAGGGCGCGATCACGATCATCGGCGGCGGTGACTCCGCCGCCGCGGTCGAGCAGCTCGGCTACGCCGACCGCGTCAGCCACGTCTCGACCGGTGGCGGCGCCTCGCTCGAGATGCTCGAAGGCAAGGCCTTCGAGACCGTCGCGGTCCTCGACGACAAATGACCCCCGGCCGGCCGGGCTCAGAGCCCGGCCGTATCGGTCGGCGACGCGGCTCCCGGCTCCCGCAGGGAGGCGAGCCGTGCGCCGGCCTCGTTCACGAAAGCCCGGTCATGGTCGCTCAGCCGCTCGAGCGGCACGACCACCGTGCGGCCATCGGCCGTGCGGATCGTCGCGGCCTCGCGGTGCAGGCCGATCAGGCTGCCGACCGTGGCGTAGGCCCCGGAGGCGTCGATCCAGCGCCGCGGGCGACCGTGGCGCGTGTTGTCGAACGGCCCCGGCTCCGCCGCCGGCTCCTCGGTCCCGGCCGCAGGCTCCTCCACGGCGTCCCCCTCGCCCGGCTCCGCCGTCGGCGGCTCGCTGGGTTCGGTCGCCGGCTCCGCGTCGGCTGATTCGGTGTCGGTGAGTGGCTCCTCGGCGGGCTCCTCGGCAGCGTCGGCCGGCTCGTCCGCGGGCATCTCGACCGCTTCCTCGGCCGGCTCTCCGGGGGCCTTGTCGGCCTCCTCGAACAGGTTCTCCTCCTCGGCCTCTTCAACCGGGGCGGGGGCCTCGACCGCTGGCTCCTCGACCGACTCGCCCGGCAGCTCCGGTTGCGGCACCGGTTCGCCCGCTGGTTCGGTCGGTGCGGTGGTTGCGGGCGTGGCTTCGGGCTCTTGAGTCGCATCCGGAACCAACGGCTCGGCAGCAGGTGCGGCCGCCTCGTGGGCCGCAGCCGGTTCGACCGGCGTCGGCTCGACCGGCGTCGGCGTCGCGGCGGTTGCCGGCACGGTGTCCGGGGTCGGGATCAGTACGGGCTCGATCGGCTTGGCGGCGGCCGCGGTGGGTTCGGGGGTGATGACGGACGCGGCCTCTTCCACGGGCAGGCCGTGAACCGTTTCCTCGGCCGGAACCGGCTCCGCAACGGCGGCCTCGACCGGCTGGGTCGCATCGAGGATCGACTCGGAGGTCACCTCGACACCCACGGTCGGCTCCTCGGAGGTCACGATGGCGTCGGTGCCTTCGCCACAGCAGTCCACCTCTGGTCCGCAGGCAACCTCTTCGAAGGAGTGGACCTCGACGCCGGCGGACAACGCGGACGCATCGCAGGGCTGGCAGTCGGCGGCGACCGATCCTTCGTCGCCGCACACCTCCGCCACGACGACCTCGGTCGCCCAACCGTCATGCGGCCGGCCGCCATCCATCGGTTCGCAGGCGTGGGCGGGCCAGGCTGCGGACGCCGGCGCGCAGACGACGCGGGCCGCGTGTCGGCGGTGGCCGTGCCGCAGATACCAGCAGGCCTTCGCCGCGTCGGCCGTGAGGGAGAGGGAGAGCAGGGCCACGAGAACGGCGTGCAACGAGCGTCGCAAGGGGCACCTCTGGAGCGATGGAGAACCGGGCTGATGACAGGGCGGCTGCGACCGCGTCGCCGGGGGAATCCGTCCCGGAGCCAGACCGCCGGCCCGTATGCTAATTTCGCCGGGAAGCCCGGGCAAATGACCGCGGAGCGGCGTTCCGCCCGCCGCAAAAAGAAAGGGCCGTAGCGGCTGCTGCCACCACGGCCCTTCATTGGAACGATCCTGCCGACCGCCTGCGAACGGGGTCGTTCACTGCGAGAATGATGCGGATCGGGCCGCGTGACGGTGTCACGGGGCCTTTCAGGGGATCCGGATCAACGCAAAGGGTTTGGCGCCTCCGACGGAATGCGGCGACAGGTCGAATTCCACTGAGAAGTGATTTCGGCCAGCCGGGCCGCCGGTCTGAAGCGCGGTTTCGCGCGGCCCTTGAAATCGCTACCTTCGTCGGCACCGGCAGGAGGGCCGGCGGCCTGGCCGCGGCCGATCCGCCTGCCGACCCGATGGGTTTTTGGGATGCCGGAGCGACAACTGACGACGGCCGCCCACGGCCACGTCCTCACCCATGCCGCCGTGTGGTCGCCGGACTCCCGGTGGATCGTCTACGACACCCGCTCCACCCCCGACGGCGCGGTGTTCGACGGGACGAGGATCGAGCGGGTCGAGGTGGATACCGGCCGGGTCCACGTGCTCTACGAGTCCCGCCACGGCGCCTGTTGCGGCGTGGCGACGGCCAGCCCGGTCGACGACCGGGTGGTGTTCATTCTCGGGCCGGAGCCTCCCTCGATCGACTGGCAGTACGGCCCGGCCCACCGGCAGGGCGTGGTCGTGCGGGCTGCGGAGCCGGGGCGGATCGCCCGGCTCGACGCCCGGGATCTCGTGTCGCCGTTCACGCCCGGCGCGCTTCGCGGTGGCAGCCACGTGCACCTGTTCAACGCGGCGGGCACGCTCGTCAGTTTCACCTACGAGGATGCCGTGCTCGACACGCCGGCCGCCGGGAGCGGACCGCGGCAGCAGAATCGGCGCTGCGTGGGGGTGTGCCTGTGCGATCGCGGCGTCTCGGTGCCGGCGACGCATCCGCGCAACCACGACGGCACCGCCTTCACCGTGCTGGTCACGAAGCTCGCCGACGACCCGGTGCCGGGCAGCGACGAGATCGGGAAGGCTTTCGAGGAGGCGTGGATCGGCACGCAGGGCTACCTCCGCCCCGACGGCTCGCGGCAGCGGCACGCCCTCGCCTTCCAGGGCATGGTCGTCTCCGCCTCCGGCACGACGCACAGCGAGGTGTTCGTGGTCGATCTTCCGGAGGATCCCGGCGCGCTCGTGCGGCCCGCGGGAGAGCCGCTCGCAGGCACGGTCGCCACGCGGCCCGCCCCGCCCGCCGGCGTCGTGCAGCGGCGGCTCACGTTCACGGCCGACCGCAGGCACCCGGGCCTCCAGGGGCCGCGGCATTGGCTGCGGTCGAGCCCCGACGGCTCCCGGATCGCTTGTTTGATGCGGGACGACGCCGGGGTCGTGCAGATCCACACCGTGAGCCCGAACGGCGGCGAGCCGGTCCAGCTCACCCGCGACCCGTTTGCGATCGGCAGCGGCTTCACCTGGAGCCCCGACGGCTCCCGGATCGCCTACGTCGCCGACGGCAGCGTGATGGTGGCAGACGTGGCGACCGGCCGCAGCACGCGGCTCACGGAGCGGGGGGCCGCGCCCCCCCGCCCCGAGGCCTGCGTGTTTTCGCCCGACGGCCGCCGGATCGCCTTCGTCCGCAGCGTGCCGTGGAATCAACTGTTCACGGTCACCGCGCCCGCGTAAAGCGGCCGCGGCTCAGGAGCATCCCATGCTGTTGCCACAGTTGTGGCAGAGGTAGCAGTTGCCGTTGCGGACGGTGATCGATCCGCAGTTGTCGCAGGCCGGTGCGTCGATCTGAAACTTGGCAAACTGGCTCTGCCGGTCGGCCGGGCTCGCGCTCGGATCGACCGCCATCTTCAGCCCCGCCCGCTCGAGCAGCGCGGCCGATGTCGCGGCGGCAGCCTTGGCAGGGGCCTTCGTCCACACCGCCTGCGTGCCGTTGGCTCCGCCGGGATGCTTGCCGCGGCTCGTCGTCAGTTCGCCGTTCGTCTTGGCCTTTCCTTGACCATCGGCCAGCCCGCGCGCCGTCGTGGCGGCGGGCTTGCGCTCTGTTTCCGTGTCGTCGCCAGCAGCGGCCTCCCCGCCGCCGCCGTCTCCGCCGTAGCCGCCCGGCCTGTTCGCCTCGCGATAGCCCGGGATGAACTCCGTCCCCATCCACCGGAAGAGATAGTCCACGAGGCTCTTCGCCACCGGCAGGTCGGGGTTCTTCGTATAGCCCCACGGCTCGAACCGCGTGTGCGAGAACTTCTTCACGTAGACCTCGAGCGGCACGCCGTACTGCAGGCTCATCGACACGGCCGTGCCGAAGGCGTCCATCAGGCCGCCGATCGTGCTCCCCTCCTTCGCCATCGTGATGAACAGCTCACCCGGACGGCCGTCGTCGTACAGGCCGACGGTGATGTACCCCTCGTGGCCACCCACGTTGAACTTGTGGGTGACGCTCCGCCGCGTGTCCGGCAACCGCTCGCGCCGCGGGGCCGCCGTGACCTTGGCCGCCGTCTTGTCGGCTTCGGTGCCGGTGTTGAGCGGCTGGCTCTCCTTGGAGCCGTCGCGGTAGATCGCCAGGGCCTTGAGCCCCAGCCGCCAGCCCTCGATGTAGGCTCCGCCGATGTCGGCCGGAGTGGTCTCCCGCGGCATGTTGACCGTCTTCGAGATGGCACCCGAGATGAACGGCTGGGCCGCCGCCATCATCTTCACGTGCGCCTCCCAGGCGATGCTGCGGACGCCGAGCCGGGGCTTGAACGCACAGTCAAAGACCGAGAGGTGCTGGTCCTTGAGTCCGGGGGCGCCCTCGATCGTGTCGTTCTTGTCGATGTAGGAGAGGACTCCCTCGACGGTCGGCTCGTCGTAGCCCAGCGTCCGCAGGGCCAGCGGCACCGTCTGGTTCACGATCTTGAGCATGCCGCCGCCGGCGAGTTGCTTGTACTTCACCAGTGCGATGTCGGGTTCGATGCCGGTCGTGTCGCAGTCCATCAGGAAGGAGATCGTGCCGGTCGGCGCCAGCACGGTCGCCTGGGCGTTGCGGTAGCCGTGGCGGCGACCGCCGGCCAGCACGTCGTCCCAGACCTTCCGGGCGGCGTCGTGCAGATACTTCGGGCAGGAGGGATGGATCGTATCGACCGCGCTGCGGTGCATCTGCATGACGTTGAGCATCGGCTCGCGGTTGACGGCGAAGCCCTCGAACGGACCGACCGCCGCGGCGAGTTCGGCGCTCGTGCGGTTGGCGGCTCCGTGGAGGATCGCGGTGATCGCGCCGCACAGACCGCGGCCGGCGTCGCTGTCGTAGGCCAGGCCGTCGGCCATCAGCAGGCTGCCGAGGTTCGAGTAGCCGAGGCCGAGCGGCCGGAAGAGGTGGCTGTTGCGGGCGATCCGCGGAGTCGGGTAACTGGCGTGATCGACGAGGATCTCCTGGGCGATGAAGAAGATCCGGCAGGCGGCGGCGAACCGCTCGACGTCGAAGGCGCCGTCGGGCTTGCGGAACTTCATCAGGTTGATGCTGGCGAGGTTGCAGGCCGTGTCGTCGAGGAACATGTACTCGCTGCACGGGTTGCTGGCGTTGATCCGGCCCGAGTTCGGGCAGGTGTGCCAGCGATTGATCGTCGTGTCGTACTGGACGCCGGGATCACCGCACTGCCAGGCGCACTCGGCCATCCGGTTCATCACCTCGCGGGCCTTGAAGCTGGGGCCCGCCTTCGACGAATCGGTCACCCAGCGGGTGGTCCAGGTGTCGTCGCGGTTGACCGCCTCCATGAAGTCGTCGGTGAGCCGCACCGAGAGGTTGGCGTTCTGGAAGAGGATCGAGCTGTAGGCCTCGCCGTTGAAGTTGGAGTCGTAGCCCCCCTTCTCGATCAAGACGCGAGCCTTCTTCTCCTCCTTCGCCTTGCACTCGATGAATTCCATGATGTCGGGGTGGATGACCTTCAGCGACTGCATCTTCGCGGCCCGCCGGGTCTTGCCACCACTCTTCACGACCGCGGCCACCTGGTCGTACACCCGCATGAAAGAGAGCGGGCCGGAGGGCTTGCCGCCGCCGGCGAGCTTCTCGCGCTGGCTGCGAAGCGTGGAGAGGTCGGTGCCGGTGCCCGAGCCGAACTTGAAGAGCATCGCCTCGCTGCGGGCGAGGTCCATGATGTCTTCCATGTTGTCCTTGACGCTCTGGATGAAGCACGCGCTGCCCTGCGGGTATTCGTAGGGATTGTCGGGCATCACGACGTCGCGCTTGGCTTCGTCCCAACGCCAGTTGCAGGGCGCGCCCTTCACGCCGTACTGGTTGTAGAGGCCGACGTTGAACCAGACCGGGGAGTTGAAGGCGCCGTGCTGGTGTACGCAGAGCCAGGCGAGGTCGCGGTAGAAGTTCTCGCCATCCTGCCGGGTCTTGAAGTAGCCGTCGGCGACACCCCAGTCGGCGATCGTGCGGGCGACCCGGTGCACCAGCTGCTTGACGGAGTGTTCCCGTTCGGGCGTGTGGATCTCACCATAGAAATACTTGCTGACGACGACATTGGTGGCCAACTGGCTCCAGGCAGCCGGAATCTCGCAGGCCGGCTGCTCGAACAGCACCTTGCCGTCTTCCCCCTTGATGGCCGCCGTGCGGAGCTCCCATTCGGTGGTGTCGAACGGGCTTTCCACCTCGGTCGGGCAGAACGTGGCGCGGATTTCGATGGCCGTCCGCTCGGCGGGGGTCCCGGCGGCGGCCTGCGGCGCGGAGGGCGAGCCGGCGAGCGTGGCGGAGGCGTCGAAAACGGCCATGGTTGGGTGCTCCTTGCGGGATGGGTGCGGGAATCGGTTCGGGAACAAGCAGGAGGTGCGCGTCGGTGGTGAAGTATACTTTCGTATAGTATCGCTGCAAGCCACTATCGGCCGGCCAGGGGGTGTCAGATCAATCCTTCAGGCGGCCCAAAGCGGCGGGCAACCGGGGATTCGAGAAAGCAGCTCCGTCTGCGTGCTATCGCAAGATATTGTGGTGGTCATCCGGTTGACCACTGCCTGTGGGCCGGGGGGTGAATGTAGCGTGAGCGTTTGGTGAGTCAAGCGGCTTTTTCTCGGAGTGCAAAACCCCGTGTGAAATCGTGGTCGAGGCGGCCCGGGACGCCCGGTCGCCAGACTGGCGGCGATCCTCACGCAGGGGGGGTGGCCGGGGGCGGTTCGCCTTTTCGCTCCCCGAGGGCGACAATACCGCTGAACGCGAGGACCGTTCCCCCGATCGGAAACAGGACTCCGGCCGTTTCACCGCCTCCCGAGGAGACTCCGATCATGACGCTCACGCCACTTTCGCATCGACCGCTCGACGGCATTCGCATCCTCCTGCTCGTGGGCGACGAGTACGAGGATCTCGAACTCTGGTACCCGAAGCTGCGGCTCGAGGAAGCCGGCGCCCATGTGACGCTCGCCGGGTCGATGCAGGGCCGCACCTACGCCGGAAAACACGGCTATCCCTGCACGAGCGACGCCGTCATCGGCGACATGGAAGCGGCTGATTTTCACGGCATCATCCTGCCGGGTGGCTGGATGCCCGACAAATTGCGGCGCGACGAGAAGGTGCTGGAACTCGTTCGCGAGTGCGCCGCCCAGGGAAAACTGGTGGCGGCGATCTGCCACGGCGGCTGGATCCCGATCTCGGCCGGCGTCTACCGCGGCGTGCGGGTGACGGGCAGTCCGGGGATCAAGGACGACCTGATGAACGCCGGGGCCATCTGGGAGGACACGCCGGTCGTGGTCGATCGGCACTTCGTGTCGAGCCGAAAACCGGCCGATCTGCCGGCATTCATGGCCGCGATCGTCGACGTGTTGGCGGGCGTCGCGGTGGTGTAGACTCGAGGGGTGAGCCGCGCCAGCCCTTCCACGCTCGAGCCGATCAAGGCCATCGTCCGCGAGGCCGGCCTGCGGTGCACCGCCGCGCGGCTGGCGGTCATGCAGCACCTCGTGGACACGGTCGGGCCGAGGACGCATGCCGAGGTGGCCGCGGCGTTGGCGAAGCGCGGATTTGACCGGGCCACCATCTATCGCAACCTGACCGAGCTCACCGAGGCGAAGCTCGTCGCGCGGGTGGAACTCGGCGACCACGTCTGGCGGTTCGAGGTGCGCCGGCCGCACGGTGCCGGCGGCGAGGATCATCCGCATTTTGTCTGCACGACGTGCGGCGAGGTGTCGTGCCTCGATGACGTCGATGTCGCCATCACGCCGAAGCCCGGCGCGGCGGGGCGGCGACCCGCCGGCAAGACGGCCGGCAAGACAGGCGGCAAGACAGGCGGCAAGACAGGCGGCAAGACAGTTGCAGCGGCCCGCCGCGGCGGGCGGCCCGACGGCGGCGTTCGGTCGGTGACTGAAGTGCTGCTCAAGGGAGTCTGCGAGCAGTGCGGCTGACGGATTGTGCCGGCGGGCCTGCCGCGCGGCCGCGGGCCCGAGGTCAGTACCAGATCCCGGCCCGCACCAGGAACGTGTCGCTCGGACGGTAGTCGGCCGTCTCGGTGATGTAGTACTCGACCAATCGACCCGTCACCCAGCCCGCCTCCACCCGCCAGCTCGCGCCGAGATCGGCCGGCCTTCGTTCCCAGCCGGCCAGGAGCCGGTAGTCGTGGTAGACGACCACGTCGTTCGCGCCGCTGTCGCGGCGGACGGCCCACTGGTTGCCCCCGAACTCGCCGGCCAGGTAGACCCACTGCGCAGCCCGGTCGCTCTCCGCCACCCGCCATGCGAGCCGGGGCCGCGGAAAGATGATTTCGAACCGGCGGTCATCGGATGGCGTCCACACGATGCCGCCCGCCGGGAGGATGTTGACGTCGTAGCGGTCGAGGTAGATCACGCCCGCCACCACGCGGAGGTCCGCGGTGGCTTCCCAGGCGCCGAAGCCGTGGCCGGTGATCCGAAACGCCTGCGGCGTGTCGTTGACGAAATCGCTGTACCAGCCCGGCGCCACGGCCAGATCGACGCCGTATCGGCTGCCGATCTTCCGCATCCAGCGGGCCTGCAGCCACGACTCGTAGAGTTGCGCCGGCAGGCCGGGATCCATGGGGCCGGCCACCTCGTCGATGAAGGTGGTGCCGAATCCCGGGGTGACCAGCAGCGGTGAATCGACCGTCGGCGCCGGCATGCCGATCGTGAGGCTCGCGTCGAGCGTCGTGAGCCCCAGGCCGTTCGCGCCGAACCGGGGCAGCTCCGTCATCGTGACGATCGCCTGCTGGAGCGCGCCGGGCTTTGCTCCCGGAGGCAGTTTGCGGCCCGCCGGGGGTTCGAACTCCTGGCGCGGCTGGCCCGGCGGCGCCACGTCGTCGGGCAGGAGCGGTTCCGTGAGATCCTGCGGGTCGCCGAGCGCCGCCAGGCGGATCCGCTGGAAGAAGCCGTCATCGACGGGGGGCAGGGGCTTGATCTCGAGCCGCTGCTGCACGTCGGGGCGGGCCAGGGGCGGCGGTGGATCGCGATCGGCGGCGGCGACGTGGGCGGCGGCCAGGACGACGAGCGCCACGCCCGCGAGGCCCTGGCGGAGCGCCCGCGGGCAATCGTTCCGTGGCTGGGAGACGGGCGTCATGAGTCGATCGCCTGCCGGGGAATCTCCCCGCTTCCGATCAGTAGGCAAGGCCGAGGCGGAACATGATCGTTTCCGGCAGATCTTGGTACTGCGGCGGGCCGTCCACATAGAACAGTTGCCGTGCGAAGACGTAGCCCACCTCCATGTTGCCGCTCAGGCCGCGGGTGGCGTTGGGCACGAACTCGGTCCCCAGGCAGATGCGGATGTCGTTGTAGTCGAAGGGGGAGATGCCGTTGTAGGCCGGCGTGTTGCGGCGGAACGTCCAGGCACCGCCGCCGTACTCGCCCGAAAGGTATCCCCACCACGAATGCCTGGCCGTGTTGGTCAGCCGGATCGACGCCTTGGGCGCGGGGAAGAAGATGTCGTAGCGCTGGTTGGCGTTGGGCGTCCAGACCATGCCCAGGGCCGGCAGCAGCTTCACCAGATTGCGGTCGAGGTAGATGATGCCGGCCTTGGCCTGCACGGTCGGCGTCAGTTGGAGCGTCCCGATCGCGCGGCCCATGATGCGCCAGCTCTGCCAGACCAACACGTCCCAGTTGGTGTAGATGCCAACGCGGACGCCCAGTTCGGCGCCGAAGATGGGCGTGAACTGCGGATTCCATGCCGTGTCGAGGAACACGTCGTAGGTGTTCGGCGGCAGGTCGGCGAGCATGCTGTCGGTCGTCTCGGGGCCGTCCCAGAGCTGCAGGCCGAAGCCGGGCGTGATCAGGAGCGGCGCGTGGTTCAGGTTGGCGGGCGAGTTGTGAAAGAACGGCAGGGCGAAGGTCGCCGTGGTGTCGAGTTCGTTGACGCCGACCCGCGTGCCCTCGCCGTCGCCGAGCAGGTAGGCCCAGCTGCCGCGGGCGCCCTGATAGACGTGCATCGTCTGCTGGTAAGTCTGTTGAAACGTCGCGCCCTGCGCCGGGTAGGAGGCCGGCGCGATGCCTTGCGGCGAAACGAGGGACGGGGCGGCGGGGGAATAGCCCGGATAGCCGGGCTGGCCCCCGATCGCCGACGGCGCCCAGGTCGATGGCGGCGGCGCGGCCGGGGACGGAAACACCTGCGCGGCCTGTGAACCGTAGGCGTCCCAGGTGGGGGGCGGCGGCGCGAGCGCGGGTGCCTGCGCGAGCCGATCGAGCGACGACGCGGCGGGCGGAGGCAGTTGCACCGTCTGCGCGCCGGCCCACCGGGCTCCGGAGAGGAGTCCGAGCAGGACGAGCAACGGTGCGGTCCACCTCCGCATGACGGGCACGCTCCGGCAGTGGTCCACGCGGGTCGCAGGGAGGCGCGGCCGGCTGGAAAGGTCGTGGGTGTCGGAAACCGGGGTGGAGGGGGTACCGCGCGGCGGCGGACAGGGTCAAGGTCGCACCCCTCCGCCGCACCCGAGTCCGCGGCGGTAGAATCGCGCCCCCTGCGCGATCGCCCGAAATTGCCCCGTCACCGTCGGTTCCATGACACCCAGCCCGCCGCATCCTGCCCCGGTCCCGGACCCGATCGACGTCGGCGCGCTCGTCGCGGTGGGCGGATTCGGCTCCTGCGAGCATCTGCCGGAGGTCGATTCGACGATGGTTCGGGCGCGGGCGATCGCCGCCGATCCCGCGGCGCGGCTGCCGGCGGCGGTCGTGGCGGACGTGCAGACGGCCGGACAGGGCCGCCGTGGAGCGCGGTGGTGGCAGCCCCCCGGCAGCCTGACGGTGAGCATCGTGCTTGATCCCGGCTGGGCGGCCGGGGCGGAGCCCACCGCGCCGCCCGCGTGGTCCTTGGCGTGTGGCGTGGCGGTGGCGGAGACGCTCCGGGCGCTCGAGCCGGCCGTGGAAGCGGTCGTGCGGTGGCCGAACGACGTCGAGGCGGGCGGGCGGAAGCTGGCCGGCATCCTCGTGGAACGCGGGGTCGGTGGCCGGCTCGTGATCGGCATCGGCGTCAACACGACCGGCAGCGCCACCGACGCGCCGGCGGCCATCGCGCATCGGATCGCCACGCTCCCCGACCTCACCGGCAGGCCGCTTGGCCGCGGGCGGCTCCTTGCCGACCTGCTGCCCCGGTTGCGCGCGTTGCTCGGGGGCATGGCGGAGGATCCGGGAGTGCTCGCCGCGCGGTATCGGCCGCTCTGCGGTCTCGACGGCCATACAGTGACCGTGCATCAGGGCACGCGGCGGCAGGTCGGTCTCTGCCGTGGGATCGACGCCTCAGGCGCGCTCGTGCTCGACACCGAAGCCGGCCGGCTGCACCTCGCGACGGGCAGTCTCACCGATCCGGCAGACGTGTGGCGGGGCGACGGCTGACCGCGCGGCCGCGGGCTGCCCGCGGCGCGAATACGCAGACCTCGCGGCCGCCGGTCGAGAGCTGCCGCGCCTGGGGCGCGTAGCCCCAGCCGCGAAAGCGCTCGAGCCATTCCGGCAGCGCCGCGGCCCGCGACCATTCGGGCAGTTTCAAGGTCGCGATGATGCCCGCGGGATTCGCCGCCGGCGCGGTCACGATCCGCTCGATCGCAGCCAGGGTGCTCGTGGGATCGATGTTCATGTCGGACACGATCCAATCGAAGCCGCGCAGCAGCCGGAGCTTCACATCGCGGCTCCGCATCCGCCACTGCTCGAACCGCGGATGCGCGGCGACCCGGTCGTCGACGAGCGCCGGATCGATCCCCACCACGGAGAGCCCGGCTTCCAGGAGCCGCTGGCACGAGCCGCCTGGCGACGCGCCGAGCTCGCACGCCCGCTGGCCCGAGCGCAGCGGGATGTCGAAGGTCGCGATCGCCTCGTCGAGTTTCAGCCAGGCCCGCGAGACCTTGTCGTCCGGCAGCGTGCGGGAATAGACGCCGCCCGGCCACGTGCTCGGCGCCGCGGCCGCGCGATGCCATCCCACCCAGCAGCGGTCCGGGGAATCGACGATGCAGTCGAGCACCAGGTCGCCGGGCCGCGCCACCGGATCGAGATCCGGCGGCAGCCCCCAGGCGGCGAGCAGCAGCGCTCTGAGTTCAGCCACGTCGGACTCGGTCCGCGCGTCCCGTTTCCAGACGTGGACGTTGCCCCACGCCGCGCGACCCGCCAGGTCGCGGATCGCGGCCGCGCGATCGGTCGGGGTCGCGGCCTGAATCTGCCCGAGCGAGCGAATGACGGCGCGGGCGAAGACCAGGTCGGGGGCGAAGTCGTCGGGAGGATCGAAGCCCTCGTCGAGGCGAAACGTCACCACTCCGCGCCGCCAGACGGCCTGCCGGACGACCGGTAGCACCTCCCGTTGCCGGGCCGCGAGCTGCTCCTCCGCGCCGGGATGGCAGGCTGCGAGCAGGAATTGGCCGCGAACGGCGGGGGCGGGCGGACGGGGTGGTTCGGCGGCGGACATCGGTTCCATGGTACCGAGGAACCGGGGCCGATGATCGGGCCCCGGCCGCCAGATCGGCCCGGGGGCAAAAAATCAGGCCGGCCCGGGCGCCCAAGGGCCCGGGCCGGCCTTTCTCGTCTGAACGCTGAACGTCCCGATGCGGTTTCGCCGGAGCGAAAACGGTTCAGGACGAAGGGCAGACCGTCGAAACGGACTGCGGAATCCCACGCATGGGATTCCGGGCAAAGCCTTGGCGAAACGACGTTTCGCCGCGTTGGGAATGTTCCCGAAGGGCAAGCCCTTCAACAACCTTCCCAACGAATGGCTCAGCCGTGGCCCTTCTTCTTCTTGGCGACCTTCTTGGCAGCCTTCTTCTTCTTCTTCGCCATGGATCTGGCTCCTTACCGCGAGCACCCAAACACGCATCTCACGGCCTCGCCCCCGGGTGCTCTGGCAAAGGGAGAGGCCGACGTTTCAGCGTCAGACGACCGTGATTTCTCACGGCAATCGAACGTTGATGTGAGAGTTGTGAAGGATGGCGGCAAAAACTGTCAAGAGAAATTCGGAAAAATTTTCGCGATTTCGCCGGGTGTGACGTCGCGGCGCGGCGGCCGAAGCGAGCGTTCGATTCGTTCGCGGAACGCGCCGACCGCCATCGACTACAACTCGACGGTGTGCCGATTCGCCCACGTCGCCAGCAGCGTTGCCTGCTTGGAGAAGTCTTGCTCGGCCACGCCGATGGGGCTCTTGAAGAAGCAGGCCAGCCAGTCGAGCGCGCCCGATTCACCCGCCCGGTGCGCCCGCTCGACCAACCGCACCAGATCGAGCACGAGCGGCGCCGCGAGGATCGAATCGCAACCCTGCCAGGTGAACTGCAGCGTCATCGGCGTGCCGAGGAACCCGCGGAAATGGACGTGGTCCCACGCGGTCTTCCAGTCGCCGAGGCTCGCGATGTATTCGATCGACACGTGCGTCTGCGGCGGGTAGCCGAGAATGCTGGCGAGCAGGTGATCCTTGCTGCGCACCTTGGCCGCCTTGTTGCGGGGATCGTCGAGCACCCGGCCATCCATGTTGCCGAAGATGTTGTGCCCCACCCAGCTCATCACCTCCAGGTGGCGGGCCGCGAACATCGGCGCGAGCACGCTCTTGAGGAGCGTTTCGCCCGTCTTGCCGTCGCAGCCGGCGTGGGCGATCCCCTTGGCGACGGCCACCTCCTGCAGACACGCCGGGGTCGCGCCCGTCGAGGGAGTGAAATTGACGTACGACGCCCCCGCCTCGGCGGCCGCCAGGAAGTAGAGGCTGCTCGCCGGCAGCGGGCAGCGGACGGCGTCGTCGAGCAGCGGTCGCACATCGGCGAAGTCGCGTGGGATCGGCAGCGTTGGGGGCGGTTCGGTGGACGCGACGTTCACGACGACCACGTGGCGGAGCCGCTCCGCCGCCGCGAAGGCCTCCAGATCCTCTCGGATCCGCTCGATCGCCTGTCGCGGCGTCTCGACCCGGGCGGCGCTGCCGTCGTCGGCCAGGCGGCGGATCGCGTCCCCCGCCGCCACCACGGTGCCCGGCCGGAGCCGCGCTTCGACCTCCGCGAAGAAGTCGGCCGAGCCGTCGAGCAACTCGGGCATGATCGCGCGGCTCTCGGTCCACATCCGCCGCGCCTCGTCCGCGAGCCTGCCTGCGCGGATGTCGTGACCACCCACGACGATGTCGGGGAAATCGACCAGCCCCAGC